>JAKSUL010000031.1 GCA_024409055.1 Bacilli bacterium | reverse complement strand
CCTTTCCGACATGATTGCTATATGCAATCAGCCAAGCCAATAAATAATAACGCATCAAAAGCGTCAAGCCACACAAATGTAAGGAATATTGTAATTATTTGAAATACTTGTCTATTCCGCCGTAGCCAACCATTTTATTTCTTTGACATAGCTTTATTAGACTAGCAAGCCTTCTATTAAACTCTTCAGGCCTTTTTCTAGCGGCGTCAACGTAAGCCACTCTTATTCTTTTATAAGCGTCGGGAAACCCTAAATAATTGTCCCAAGCCAACTCGTCTTCTTTAATTTTGGAAAGAATATCTTCGGGAAAAACATAAGGATCATAAATTAGGTCTTTAATCTTTTCCTTTATTTCTGGGCAAATCATATTTTTCTCATCAAGCCAAAGCAATCTTTCGATATTTGGGCGAGAATATGGGCTATTTTTTCTTCTAGGCGTGAATCTTTGTCTCCTGTGAGTTTCGTCAAATCGCTTCGTAGTGCTATCTATCCACCCAAAACAAAGCGCTTCTTCGACAGCGTCGTTATACGTAATTCCTTGGTCAGAGGCACTTTTTAAAGAAAAGACAAGCCAAACCCCACATTTGTCCTTGTAGTTGGCAGACAGCCATTTTCTCCATTCCTGACGATTGGATACTTTCAATATTTCGAAATCGTTTTTATCGTCCATAACACGCTAACACCAATAAGATATCATTAATTTTTCCAGGTAGTTCAGCTATCGCTTTATATGATGCTAAAAGAAAACGCATACAAAATTATTATGACCCCTTTACACGGCGAATTTTGGACATAAACTTAATTGCAAATAAAGTTATTTGTTTGCGTTAAAAGGTCTTGGACTTTTTTGTTTTTGGCCTTTGAAGGATACGAATATGGACAAATACGATGTACTAATCGTTGGCGCGGGCCCATGCGGGTATATGTGCGCTTACGAATTAATGGAAAAGAACCCGAATCTCAAAGTCGGGCTTCTTGATCGTGGCTTGCCAGTCGAAAAAAGGCATTGCCCTGTTTTGGAGCACAAACTCCAAAAATGCCCATCAGGCAAAAACGTCGCCGAATGTTATCCATCTTGCTCGATCACAAACGGATTCGGCGGAGCTGGTGCTTACTCTGATGGCAAATTCAATATCACAACCGACTTCGGCGGATGGCTCGGAGAATACGTCGGCAACGACGAATTGATTGACCTTATCGAGTACGTCGATAAAATCAACCTCTCCTATGGTGCCACCGAAGAAATAACCGATCCGAATACCCCAAAGATTCTCGACATCGAAAGAAGGGCCTATTCTGCCGGTCTTAAACTCCTCCGTTCTAAGGTTCGTCACCTCGGAACTGAAGAAAACTTAAAAATCTTAACCAAAATCGCTAATGATCTTTCCAAAAAGGTCGATATGAGATTCGCCACAAAGGTCGATGATCTCGTCATTGAGAATGGCGCCGTCAAAGGTGTCATCCTGAGCAACGGCGAAAAGGTCTATGGTGACAAAGTCGTCTTGGCCGTTGGCCGCGAAGGCGGAAAATGGCTCAGTGAAAAGATGGAACGCCTCGGCATCGAGATGAAGCAAAACCGCGTCGATATCGGCGTCCGCGTTGAATGCCCAGACATCATCATGGCCGAGATCAACGAAAACCTCTACGAAGGCAAGTTCATCTACAGGACTTCGTTAGGCACCACCGTCAGGACCTTCTGTTCCAACCCAGGCGGGCACGTCGTCGTCGAAAACTACGAAGGTGTCGTCAACGTCAACGGCCACTCCTATAGCGACCCAAAACTCAGCTCTAACAACACAAACTTCGCTTTATTGGTCACTCTTCACTTCGAAGAGCCATTCAAAAAGCCGAATGAATATGCGATGAAGGTTTCTTCTCTCGCCAATCAATTATCCTGCGGAACGGTCCTCGTTCAGCGTTATGGCGACATCCTAAAAGGAAGAAGAAGCACCGAGAAACGCATTGAAGAAGGATTCGTCCGTCCGACCTTGAAAGAAGCGGTCCCGGGCGACTTGTCCCTCTGCTTACCACAACGTGTCATGCAATCGATCGTCGAAATGATTCAGGCCTTGGATCACATCACTCCAGGCATCGCGACCGAGCACACTCTTCTCTATGGCGTCGAGGCCAAGTATTACTCCTCGCACCCAGAGATCACCAATGATTTGGAAGTCACGGCCATCAATAACCTCTATGTTGGAGGCGATGGTGCCGGCTTAACCCGCGGCTTAGCTCAAGCTGCTGCTTCGGGTGTATATATCGCTAGAAACATTCTTAAGAAGGGAGAAACAAAATGAGAAATGTAGGCGTTACTTCAAGGGGCATTCGTTGCCCGATCATCAAAACGGGAGACGATCTCGCCAAGATCGTCGTCGATTCCGTCCTTGCCGCTAGCAAATCAGAAGGATTTGCGATGAATGACAGAGACGTCATCGCCATCACCGAATCCGTCGTCGCCAGGAGTCAGGGAAACTACTGCACCGTCGATGACATCGCTACCGACGTGAAGAAAAAGACAGGCGGAGAAAATGTCGCCGTCATCTTCCCGATTCTTTCGAGGAACCGCTTCTCCATTCTTTTGAAAGGTATCGCCAGGGGCGCCAAGAAAGTCACCCTCATGCTCTCTTATCCAAGCGACGAAGTCGGAAACGCTTTGCTCACCGATGAGCAGATCTACGAATCCGGAGTCAATCCGTACAGCGACGTTCTCTCTTTGGAAAAATATCGCGAGCTCTTCGGAAACAGGGTCCACGAATTCACCGGTGTCGACTACATTCAGTTCTACATCGACCTTATCAAGGGCGAGGGAGCCGAAGCCGAAGTCGTCTTCGCCAACAGGGCTGAAGCCATCTTGGCTTACACCGATGTCATCATCACCGCCGACATCCACACTCGTTTCAAAAACAAGAGGCTCCTCAAAGACAAAGGCGCCAAAATCGTCCTTGGTCTTGATGACATCATGACCGCTCCGATCAACGGATCTGGTTATAACGAAAAATACGGCTTGCTCGGAACCAACAAAGCCACCGAGAACACCGTTAAGCTCTTCCCAAGGGCTGGCCAAGACATCGTCGAAACCGTCCAGGCCGAAATCAAGAAAGCCACCGGAAAGAACGTCGAAGTCATGATCTATGGCGACGGCGCCTTCAAAGATCCTCAGGGTAAAATCTGGGAACTCGCTGACCCAGTCGTTTCTCCTTTCTACACCGTTGGATTGAAGGGAACCCCGAACGAGTTGAAACTCAAATATCTTGCCGATAACGATTACAAGGATCTTAAGGGCGAAGACCTTAAGAAAGCCATCGTCGGTGAGATCAAAAAGAAAGAAGCCAACCTCGTTGGTAAGATGGTCTCCGAAGGAACCACCCCACGTCAGCTCACCGACCTCCTCGGCTCCTTGAGCGACCTCACCTCTGGTTCTGGCGACAAAGGAACCCCGGTCATCCTTATCCAGGGCTACTTCGATAACTACGCTAACGACTAATTTAGTCAATTAAGCCACGTCGAAAGATGTGGCTTTTTCTATGAAAAAAGACGCCCACGTAGGCGTCTTCTTTGTTTTTTTCAATAATTGAAGGTTAATTCCCCCATTCGTCTTTGTTCACTTGGACCTTGTCACCTTTAGCTTCGTATTTGCATTTGGTGGTGACTTTGGCTCCCAACTTTGTCTCAGAGCTTTCATATGAGGTGGGGACTCCATTTCTGTCCCAATTGAAATTGAACAAAGTGTCCTCTTTGGTGGATTTGACCTGATACGGCATTTTGTAATACTCAAGCCCTTCGATGTTGAAGAAAGTGGTTTTGTCGTCGATGAACGGCATCTGAAGAGCCAAATACGTAATGACGACTCCCAAAGATTCTAGGGTATCTTTCGGCATAACATCGGTCTGATATTTGCCTTGTGCATCTTTTTTGAGGAAGATGTAGAACTCTTTGTTCTCCTTCTTAGAAGAACCGTCCTCCGTTTCAGTCTCGGTATCGATCGTGACCTTGGTCTCAGTGTTTAATGTGACCTTCTCGAACTTCATGCACTCGGCGATGAAATCGAGTTTGCTGATCTTCTGCTGAAAGATGGAGGTACAACTGGTCATCGCGACCAAAGCAAAGCAAACGAATGCTGATTTTTTCATACGAATAAAATCTCCTTTAATAAAACAAGTCTAATATACAAATACTAATAAGAAAACACGCAAAACAAAAAGCCAGCGCATTAAGCAACTGGCTTCTCTTATCCGTTTTTCCTGCGGTCAAGACCGGTGCGGATGTAATAATCGCTTTTATCTTTATACATTTCGGATTCGGCCTGTTTGAGTAAGTTTTCAATCTCAGAGCCAGGTCCGCTGACGTATCCAAGGGAAGACATTTCGCTGTTGCGGTCTTTAAACTCTTCGACCTTGAAATTAAAGGTAGCTTTATCAGTGGTTAAGACGACGAACTCGTCGCCCGAGATTCGATAGACGTCGTTTTTAGGGAAGACTTCGGTCAATGTGTTAGATAACATCTTAATCAATTCGTCGCCAGCTTCGTGGCCTTTCTCATCGTTAGCTTTCTTCAAGCCGTTGATATCAAGGAAGACGCAGCCAACCCAGTTACGTTTCTTTCTAGATTCAATGCCGTCAATAAACGCACGTCTATTGTTTAATCCAGTAAGAACATCGGTGTTGCACATATCATCGAACACTTTGATCTTTAGTTTTTGTTCGTCGGCTTCCGTTCTTTGAACAACGATATATACGATCAATAAGGAAATGGTGACACCGACTTGCCCAGTCGTGATTCCATAGAACAAAGCCTGAAGAACCGCCGCCACGATAGGGGCAACAGGATATAAGTAGATGGCTATTTTCTCGTTCTTAGAAATATCGGCCTTAACCGAGAAGGCAATCGGCACGATCGCGGCAACCAAAACATAAGCCCAGTTAATCCAAAGATAAGAACCTCTAACATAAAGGTTGTTGGAATCGACAGTGAAAATCAATCCATGGAGAGGGTCGGTAATATTAAATATAAGGATTATGGCAGTAAGCGTAGCGACCGCGATCATAAATGTCTTATGCTTTTTTATTTTTAGAGTGGAGATGCAATACCAAATCCAAAGGAAAGCAATCACGACCATGGAAACGGTAAACATGATATTGAAGAAATACACTAATTCGCGAGCCCCCGTAAAAGTTTGTCCGCGGACCAAAATAGAAGCGATGTCAAAGAAAGAGAAAAACATCGTCGAGATCAAAAGAGAGAAATAAAGAGCGCTCTTCGTATTCGACCTTATGTTCTTAATTTGGGTAATGACCAATATAAGAATGATGACGATGCAGATAATGTTGACTTCAAAGTAATAGGCTAGCTGAGACATAACTTCACACCTTGTAAGGCTTTATTATGGTGATACATAAAGAAAAAGTGTAAAGATAAAAGGGTTTTCTTTTAGAAAAAATCTTTTGTTTCTCTATATTTATGAAAAAGGACGCACCGTTTTCTTAAAGAACGCTCATTCGTCTTTCGAACGCTTTTTGAATATTCGTTTAAAACTATCCTTGGTTTTTTCTTTCTCAACGGATCTCATCTCTTCCTTCTTTTCGTTGTTCTTTTGAAGATAATCATCGGTGAGATTTTCGATGTATTGTTCTTTTTCACTTAACGTGGCCTCTTCTTTTTCTACGCCATGGATTTTATCGGCTATCGAGGAGAAGATGTTTCCAGCCTTTTTGATGATGGTGGTTTTGGGGTCGCTCCAATTTTTGATAAATTCAAAATCCTTCTCAATCGCAATCTCAAATAAACCTAAATAGTGGATGTACATTGCGCTGACGATTTCAAACACTATCTGGCCAACGAAGGTCAATATGGAAATGGTGGAGAAGATTATGTCTAGGTTACTTGCGGCGCCAACGGTGGCAAATTCAAACAACACTAAACCTATGATGCAGAAGTTAACAAAATATTTGACGTATCTCCCGATTCTTTTGAAGAAGACGACCATTTTGTGCTTTTTGTGGCGATAGGTTGCGATGAATAAGATCAAATTAGCAATGGAGACCACTCCTAAAACGATATAAAAAACGAAATATAAAGTTCTTTCGACGTTAATTACTATCTTATAAACGTTAAGAGCCAATAAAAGCGATTGCACACCTATTGTGAGCCAATAGGAAACTCTAGCTAAATCCTTAAGAGTTTTATCAATTAATGCGCGCGTTCTGTCTAACATAGGTTTTCCTCATATCACATATTAAGGTTATTGAAGGCAAACAAAAAGCGAGAACCAAACGATTCTCGCACTTTTGCGAAGTTTATTTATGAGCTTTGATGGCCGCCGCGTTTAGAACTCCTATGTAGGGGAGGTTGCGGTAGTATTGATTGTAATCAAGACCGAATCCGACAATGAATTTATCGGGGCATTCAAAGCAGGAATAATCGACGTCGACTTTGTATTCTCTTCTGGCCGGCTTATCAAGCAAGGAGGCAACCTTGACCGATTTAGCGCCTCTAGCTAAGAGAGACTGAACCATGAAGGAAACGGTAAGACCCGTGTCGACGATATCTTCAACAAGAAGGATATTCTTGCCGCGAGGATCCATCGAAAGGTCTTTCTGAATGGTAATACTTCCAGTTGAGTTTTCGCCGTCATACGATTTGCATTTGATGAAATCAATTTTGCATTCGACGTCGAGGTTCTCAAGAAGATGCGACATGAAGATGATGGAACCGGCCAAGATTCCGACGACAAGAAGTTCTTGCCCCTCGTAATCTTTAGAAATCTTTTGGCCAACTTCCCTGATCTTTTCGGTCAATTGTTCATTGGTGAAAAGAACTTCATTAATATCTTTTTCGAACGACATAACGATGTTATTTGGTTCCGAAGATACGGTCGCCAGCGTCTCCTAAGCCCGGGAGGATGTAACCGACTTCATTGAGTCTTTCGTCCATAGCGGCGACGTAGACGTCGATGTCCGGATAACGTTCTTCGACGAATTTCTTTCCCTCAGGAGCAGCGATGAGGCAGATGCACCTGATGTTGGTGTAACCATGTTTTCTGACATCATCGATAGCCATGGCGATGGATCCGCCGGTGGCAAGCATCGGGTCAAGGATGACGACGGTGGCATCTTTGATGTTCGGCAATTTGAAGTAGTATTCGACCGGCTGAAGGGTTTCTTCGTTACGGTACATACCGATGTAACCGACCCTGGCCTTTGGAACCATTCTTCTGACGCCTTCGACCATACCGACGCCGGCACGGAGGACAGGAGCGAGGATGATTTCCTTGGCGAGTTTGGTCTTCATGACCTTGGCGCCAGTCGGGGTTTCGATCTCACGGGTTTGAACGGTTTCGAGATCTTTGAGGGCTTCGACGGTCATCAAGGAGGCGATTTCGTCGAGGCAGGTTCTGAATTCGAGGTCAGTCGAATTCTTATTCCTCATGATGGAGAGTTTGCATTCGATTAATGGGTGCTGAATCAATTTGATCATGGTTTATTCTCCTAATGAAAGTTCTTTGTTTGGATCGTAAGAGAAGAGATCAGAGACCGGCTGGTTGGTGAGAACGTTGATGATAGCTTGGCCAAAGATCTTGGCGACGCTGATCTGGTCGATCTTGTCGATCTTCTTTTCTTCCGGGAGAGAAACAGTGTCAGAGATGACGAGTTTCTTGAGGTCGGAATTAGCAATCCTTTCGATAGCAGGTCCGCTTAAAAGGCCGTGGGTGGCGCACATATAGATTTCGGTGGCTCCGGCTTTCTTCAAAGCAGAGACGGCCGCAACGGCGCTGCCGGCGGTGTCGACCATGTCATCGACGAGGACGGCGACTTTTCCTTCGACTTCGCCGATGATCGACATGACTTCGCAAGCGTTCGGCCTCGGCCTACGCTTATCGATGATGGCGATCGGGGCGTTAGAGAAATAGTTGGCGAACTTCCTGGCCCTGGTAGCTCCGCCGTGGTCCGGGGAGACGATGACCATGTTGTTCGTGTCGATGTGTTTCTTGATGTAGGAAACGAAGACTGGCAATCCTTGGAAATTGTCGATCGGGATGTTGAAGAATCCCTGGATCTGAGCGGCGTGAAGGTCCATGCTCAAGACCCTAGTGGCACCGGCGGTTGTCAAAAGGTCGGCGACAAGTTTAGAGGTGATCGGCTGACGCGGACCAGCTTTGCGGTCCTGTCTGCTGTAGCCGTAATACGGCATGATGACGTTGATGGTACGGGCAGAAGCTCTCTTCAAAGCGTCAATCATAATGAAGAGTTCCATATAATGCTCGTTGACCGGAGCGTTGGTCGACTGAATGATGAAGCAGTGGTGACCGCGAACGCTTTCTTTGATGTCGATCGAGACCTCGCCGTCGGCGAAGTGGCCGGATTCAACCTTGGAAAGTGGTACTCCGACGTAGTTTGCAATTTTTTCGGATAGCTCTTTGCTTGAGCCGAGGGCAAAAATACTAATGTCTTGTCCGTTTAGTTGTGCCATTTGTTTTTTCTCCGTTTTTGTTGGATGGAAAGGCTTAGATAAAACCAAGCCGTTCGAGTGCATCCTTGCAGTAATATAGAATACCTCAACGGCTTGGTTAAATGTAGTCTTATTACCTTATTAAGGTAACGAAAGCGGTTTTATTCAGCTTTATCTTCGGCTTCGGTCTTGTTTTCAACCTCAGGGGCAGCCGTATTCTTGGTGACGGCTTTGACGATGACGTTGGTAACGATGCCGAGGATGAGGGCGGAGGCAACAGAGGTGATGGTGATGACTTTGGTGATGTTTCCATCGACAACCTGGACCGGGATGTTGATGGCGAGTCCACCGATACCGGCGATGAGGACGGCAGCGACGACGAAGAGGTTCTTGGAATCGCCGAGATCGACGTCCTTGAGCATCTTAAGACCGGAGACAGCGATGAAGCCGTAAAGGGTCAAGCAGACACCACCCATGACGCAGCTCGGGATGGTCCTGAGGGCGAGGGTGATCGGGGTGATGAAGGATAAGACGACGAGCATGCAAGCAGCGGTGAGGATGGTCCTGACCGAAGCGTTTTTGGTGATGGCGGTGCAGCCAACGGATTCACCATAGGTGGTGTTGGGGCAGATACCGAAGAAGGTGCCAGCGATGGAGCCAACGCCGTCTCCGAGAAGGGTTCTCTTCAAACCAGGTTCGCCGTCGACCAAGTCGTGGTCGATGACAGAAGAAAGGTTCTTGTGGTCGGCAATGTGTTCGGTGAAGGTGACGAAGGCGACCGGGATGAAGGCCAAAGCGACCTGGGCGATGCCGAGTCCGTTGATGACCTGCGGAAGAGCATTGTTAGCAGCAAGAAGAGCTTTGACGCCTTCGAAATCAAGACCTTTGGTATCGAGTCCAAGGTTAGCGGCCTGAGCCCAGTAGATTTCTTCGCTGACGGTTCCGGTGACGAGTTCTTTGATGGCTTCAACGCCGGCGACACGCGGAAGGGAGATGAAGGATTGGAAGCTGATGTTGGTGAAGTTGGATTTGAGCAAGGACCAGTCAACGATCTTGAGATATTCGCAGTTGGTGGCATTGCCGATGATGGTGAAGATAGAGGCGGCGGCGTATCCGACTAAGATACCAATGATGAACGGAATGGCTTTGATGGTCTTCCATTTTTCATTGACGGAGCAGATGACGATGGTGAAGAAGGCGAGCAAACCGCAGAGAAGGCCGATGAGGTTGTATCCCATGGTCATGCTCTTGGTTAAATCGCCGACGGCGTTTCCGGCGAGGGAAAGACCGATAACGGCAACAGTCGGTCCAATGACGACCGGTGGCAAGAGTTTGGAGACCCAAGCGGTTCCGGTGAAATGGATGATGACAGCGATAATGACATAGACAAGTCCGGCGAAGATGGTTCCGAGAAGAATACCCATGTAGCCGAAGGCGACGGCGTTAGCCAAAGCGCCTAAGAACGCGAAGGAGCTCGAGATGATGACAGGAGACTTGAACTTCGTGAAGAGAAGGTACACAAGAGTACCGATACCGGCACCGAGGATAGCGCACGGAACGCTAATTCCTAGTCCGATGATGTTTGGGACCGCGACTGTCGCGGCGAGGACTGCCAAGACCTGCTGGAAGGCAAATAGGACTAATTGTCCTGCCTTCGGCTTGCCATTGACGTCGTAAAGTAATTTTGTTGCCATAATGGCCCTCCTTGATTTTTATCATAAAAAGAACGCCAAAACGGCGTTCCTTCTATAACCTGTATTAAGCGACTTTTCGAATGAGGACACTAATGCCAAAATCGATAAATCGCCCTTGCTTTTGAATCGCAAGTTGCACAACTTTATCTTCGTTTTACTTGTTGGCATAAGTTCCTCCTTTCTCGTTTTTTGAGTATGTTTTTAATGCTTAGAATATCGGCTTATTGTCTTCGAACCTCAAAATGTTCGCACCACTATACACCTTGATTCCAAGTTGCTCCAGTCTTTTTCTTCCGCCCTGGAAATTTTTTTCGACGGCTACCGCAACTCCGACCACTTCGGCTCCGGCCTCTTTGCAGAGGTCGACCAATCCCATGGACGCACCGCCCGCGGCAAGGAAGTCATCTACGATGAGGACTTTGTCATCCTTGCTCAAGAAGGATTTGTCGATGGTCGCCATATAGTCATTTCCTTTGGTAAAGGAATGAACTTTGGCGGTATATACACTGTCTACAGTTAGCTTCGAAGATTGCTTCTTGGCAAACACTAACGGAAGGTTTCCGTAGACGCGCGCAACCGCGTAACCGATGGCGATTCCAGAAGCCTCGATGGTGAGGACTTTGGTGACCGGTCTGTTGAAATGAGTCTTAATGTGGGCAGCGAGTTTCTCAATAAGAGCAACGTCAATCTGGTGGTTCAGGAATGAAGCCACTTTGATGATGTCGTTATCGATGATCTTGCTGTCGTTAAGAACTCTTTCTTCTAACTCTTTCATGAATCACTCCCACTCGATCGTAGCGACTGGTTTCGGCGAGATGTCGACGAGGACGCGGTTGCATCCTTTGACTTCGGCTAAAATCCTATCCCTGATCTTGAATAAGATCTCGTAGGGGATTTCTTCGACGGTGGCGCTCATGGCGTCAACGGTATTGACCGCTCTTAAAACAACGGCGTATTCAAAGGT
The DNA here is from genome assembly GCA_024409055.1 of Bacilli bacterium. Taxonomy (GTDB): domain Bacteria; phylum Bacillota_I; class Bacilli_A; order RFN20; family CAG-826; genus Alloenteromonas. The sequence continues at coordinate 8,657 of JAKSUL010000031.1, read as the reverse complement.
TCTCTTGCCTTCAGAGATACCGGTTGATTTAAATGGCGGGACGATGGTGAAATACTGCCAGACTTTCTGGGCGAGTCCGCACTTATCGAACTCATCCCTGAGGATAGCGTCGCTTTCCCTAACGACTTCGAGTCTTTCTCTGGTGATGGCACCCGGGCACCTGACACCGAGTCCAGGTCCTGGGAAGGGCTGGCGGTAAACCATCTTGTGAGGGAGGCCAAGAGCCTCGCCAACAACCCTGACTTCGTCCTTGAAAAGGAGCTTAACTGGTTCGACCAATTCGAATTTGAGGTCTTCCGGAAGTCCACCGACGTTATGGTGTGACTTGATGCCGTGGGACTCCAAAATATCCGGATAGATGGTTCCTTGAGCTAAGAATTTGACGTCTTTGAGTTTCTTGGCTTCTCTAGCGAAGACGTCGATGAAGGTTTTTCCGATAATTTTGCGCTTGGATTCCGGATCTTCGACTCCGGCGAGCTGATCGAGGAATTCGTCAGTGGCGTCGACATAAATGAGGTTAGCGCCCATTTTTTCCTGGAATGTTTCGATAACCTGTTTGCTTTCGTCCTTCCTAAGAAGTCCATGGTTAACGTGAACGCAGGTTAAATTTTTGCCGATGGCTTTGATAAGCAAAGCGGCGACGACTGAAGAGTCGACACCTCCGGAAAGAGCGAGCAAAACTTTGCCGTCTCCAACCTGTTTTCTTATTTCGTCGACTTGTTCATCAATAAATTTGTCAGCAAGTTCAGGCGTGGTGATTCTCACCATGTTTTCGTCTCTTACATTTTCCATGTTTTTATCTGTCCTCCCTGAAATATGTAACGCCTAAGGCTTTAGGACCATTGGAAAGTTTTGTCTTCGATACCGAAGAGATAATGAGGATGATGATCGTGAGGAAATAAGGCAAAAGCCTCACAATCTCGATAAGGGGGTTCTTACTGTCGATTTTGATGGAGTCAGGAAGAATATAGGCGGCGGCAAAAAGGAATGAGCCCAAAACGCCTAAATCTGGATTCCATCCAACGAAGATGACAAGGGCGACCGCCATCCACCCGTAGGTGTCGATGTTGTATAACGGCTGTCCAGCCATGTAATCCATGAAGAGGAAGCATCCGCCTAAAGCGGCGATGGCAGAACCGATAATAGTGGCGACGTATCTATACTTTTGGACGTTGATACCGGTAGCGTCGGCAGCGGAAGGATTCTCACCAACCGATCTCAAGGTCAAACCAAGTTTGGTCTTCCTGATGATAAGGCCAGCGATGATAGAAACGATGATAGCCAAGTAGACCAACGGTCCGTAGGACAAGAAGAGAAGTTCGAACCAATTGGAAGCAGAAACGCTATCGAAGAACACTTTCGTGAAATATCCGCCTAATCTGGTGTATCCAGATTCGCCAAGAATCTGGAAGATAACGACATATAAGCCAATGCCGAAGGTGGTCATAGACAAGCCGACGACGTTTTGATTGGCTTTTAAGGTGGCGGTGAAGAAACAGAACATAAGTCCCGCTAAAGCGCCACAGATAAGGCAGAACAGCACCGGGAACAAGACTCCGAAGAATCCGTTCATCGGGAAGCCGCAGCTATCAACCAAAGTTAGATAGAGTTTCGCGCCTAAGGCCGCGCCCGCGCTACCCACGCACATAATGCCCGGAACGCCTAAGTTAAGGTGCCCGCTTCTTTCGGTGATGGATTCACCGGTGGATCCGAAGAGGAAGATGGTGGCAAACCTAATGGCTTGCTGGATAAAAGCGATGATAGACATTATTTGGCCTCCTTTCCAGCAAGGGCTTGCTTCTTTTCTTTGCGGTTGATGTGGACCTTGTAGTTGAGGAAGAATTCACCAACCAAGACGGCGAAGAAGAACAAAGCGATCGTGATTTTCGGGAAAGAAGAATTACCGCCCAAAAATTCGGTGGCGAAGGAGGAAGAACCTCTGGTAACGAAAGCCACGAAGAAGGCGATAAGAGCCATATAGAACGGATTGAAGTTTCCAAGCCAAGCGATAAGGACGCCGGTGAAGCCTCTGCCTCCAGCGCTTCCGCTACTAACGCTTTGGTCAGCGCCAGCAACGATAAGCCAACCGACAAGGCCACATAAGGCGCCGCTTAAAACAGCGGTCCTGATAATAACGGACCAAGTATTGATACCGGCATAGATCGCGGTGTTACGGGAAGCACCGACGACGGAAAGCTCAAATCCGTGCTTCGTGTATTTCAAATATCCATACATAGCGAAGACAAGAACGGTTACGACAATGATGTTGATAACATAGGAATATCCACCGATTTGAGGGAGCATTCCGGTGGAAAGGCTATCCAAGGTGCCGTGTTCAGGGTTCCAAACCCTGATGAAGCAAGTGATAACGCCCATAGCGACATAGTTCATCATGAGGGTGAACAATGTTTCGTTTGTGTTGAAATAAGCTTTGAAGACGGCCGGAAGAAGGCTCCAAACGGCTCCGCCAGCAACGGCAGCAACAAGCATAATGACGGTGGCTAAAGCCGTCGGCATGGAGTTAGGCAAGAACTTCGATAGCATAGCGGCCATAAATCCGCCCATAAGAACCTGGCCTTCGGCGCCGAGGTTCCAGAATTTCATTTTGAAAGCCGGAAGAAGGGCTAAAGAGATTCCAAGGAGAAGCGCCATTTCCTCGAGGGTATTGATCAACGAACGAAGAGGCTTAGAAGCGCTCTTAGAAACGAGAGACCCAAATAAATCTTGGAAGAAATTGAAGAAGGTGCCCCATTTGAACAAGGAGCAAATCAAGGCGCAAAGAACAAACGCGCCAACGAAAGTGGCGACTCTGATGACGATCTTTTCCCATCTTGGGACATCCATTCTTCTAGAGATATGGAGAAGTGGGGTCTTTTTAGCTTTTTCCATCTTATTTAGCCTCCGCTTCAGTCATGGTTGGAGTTTCCTCGGACTTGGTCATGAGGAGACCAATCTCCTCTTTCGTAGTGGTCCTGGCGTCAACAATTCCGGCAACATGCCCGGAATTCATGACGATGATCCTATCGCACAAAGCAAGAAGGACGTCGAGGTCTTCGCCGACCAACATAACGCCAACGCCTTTGGTTTTTTGTTCATCGAGAATGTTATAGATGAGGTAAGAGGTATTAATATCAAGTCCACGAACCGGATAAGCGGTCATCAAAACACGCGGGGAGCTGGCGATTTCACGTCCAACCAAAATCTTTTGGACGTTTCCACCGGAAAGCTTTCCGATCTGCTGGTGGCTGGATGTGGTCTTAACGTCGAAATCCTTAATGATTTGTTCGGTGAGTCGCTCTGGCTTTTTGCGCTGGAGAAGACCGCCCTTTCCTTTGGAATAGCTTCTAAGCATAACGTTATCGACAAGATCTAAGCTGCCAACAAGGCCCATGCCAAGCCTATCTTCCGGAACGAAAGAAAGGTGAACACCCATATCCCTGATGATGTTCGGATTTTTATGCATTAATTCGACGATATTGCCATCGTCATAGAAAAGACAGCTTCCAACCGCCCTCTTACGGATGCCGGCGATTGATTCGAGAAGTTCCTTTTGGCCAGATCCGGCAATACCGGCAACGCCAAGGATTTCTCCGCCATATAAATCGAAATTAATATGCTTAAGTCTGTGTCTGCCTTTGTGGTCGACATAGTCGAGGTCTTCAACTTTGAGTCTGAGTTTCGGTTCTTTGACTTCGCTTCTTTTGATGTTGAGCTCAATCTTCTTTCCGACCATCATTTCGGTAAGTTTCATCTGGTCGCATTCTTTGGTGATGACGGTAGCAATGTGCTTGCCTTTGGCCATAACGGCGACGCGGTCGGAGATTTCTTCTACTTCGTTGAGCTTGTGGGTGATGATAACGATGGATTTGCCTCCAGCCTTCATTTCCTTGAGAACTTTGAAAAGGCGGCGGATCTCCTGCGGAGTCAAAACAGCGGTCGGCTCATCAAGAATTAGAACATCGGCGCCTTTATAAAGAGCCTTGATGATCTCGACGGTTTGCCTTTCGCTGACAGACATGTCTTTGATTTTTTTATTTAGATTAATTTCGAATCCATAGGTGGCGGCTATTTTTTCAATAGAGGCACCACGGTTTTTCCTAAGCGGATTTAAGTGAAGGGCATTCCCTAAAAACGCAAAAGGAAGGGAAACTGTTTTTAAGCCGAACAAAAGAGCGGCTAGGACACGCCTAAAACCGCTCTTTGAGTTCGAATATTCGTCTTTGTATTTCTTAAAGCTCTCTTTGAAAGAGAAAGAGCTTTTTTCTCCTAAAAGGATGTTATCGATAGCGGAAAAGGTGTCGACCAACTTAAAGTGTTGGTGAACCATTCCGATATGATATTTGAACGCATCAAGAGGAGAAGCGATGACCGCTTCTTTTCCGTTTACGTAGACTTTTCCTTCGTCGGGGAAATAGATTCCATCCACGATGTTCATGAGGCTAGTTTTGCCAGAGCCGTTTTCGCCGAGGATGGCCATAATCTCACCTTTGTTCAAAGTGAAATCAACATGGTCGACCGCGGTAACGGAACCAAAGCGTTTAGTAACGTTTTTTAACTCTAAAATAGCCTCACTCATGAATGGGGTAATCCTTATTTAACTTCGGTGATGCCGTCGATGATCAAATCGAAGTACGGGGCGCTCCTCTTGGCGGATTCCTCGTAGACTCCGTTTTCGACAACCTGGGTCTCTTTGCTGTATTCTTCGTCGGTATCATCGACGTTGGCATAAGCGGTGAGGAGGTGTCCATCAGCATCAACGGTGAATTTGCCGTACGGGTTCTTGTCGGCGCTGACGGTGAATTTGGAGGTGTCGAAAATCTTGAGGCTTCCGTCTTTGATGGCGGCGGCAGCAGTAGCGACGGCTTCAGCGGTGCCTTCAGCAGCGCATTTGCCGATCTTATCAGAGACAACACCGCCATTGGCGAGGGTTCCGACGTGATCATAAGGAACTTTTTCGTTATTGACGGCGGAATTGATGACGGTCTTGAAGTATTCGGTCCAGTCGATTCTGGAGTAGGAAAGGAAGGTGTTTTCGTAGCCTTCTTCAGCGGCGACGTTATAGGAAATGTTCGGGACGCCTTTTTCTTTGCAGGCAGCCGGAGCACCATAGGTGTCAGCGTGCTGGGAAATGACCTGAGCTCCGCCATTGATCAAAGCGGTGGCAGCGGCGCTCTCTTTGACTTCGTCGCCCCAAGAAGAGGTGTAACGAACGTCCATGGTGACGTCATCGCAAACGGATTTGGCGCCAAGATAATAAGCGGTGTAACCAGAGATGACTTCCGCGAAGTTATAAGCACCAACGTATCCGAGCTTATGGGCTCCGCCGAGTTCGTTGAGCTTCATGCCAGCGGCAACGCCGGCCAAATATCTGCCTTCGTAAATAGAAGCAAAGGCATTGGAGAAGTTATCGAGTTTTTCGGTGTGGGCTTTGGTGCCGGAGGCGTGATAGAACCTAACCGATTTGTTTTCTTTAGCGGCTCTGATGACGTGGGCTTCGTGTCCGAAGGAATCGGCGATGATGACGTTGCATCCTTTGCTGTCGATCAAATCGACGGCAGCGGTATAAGCAGAAGCGTCGCTGTCGCTGACGCCAGTCTTCTCAAAGAGCTGGTTATCTTTCAAACCAAGTTCCTTCATAGCGCCGGTGATGGCGTTCTTGAAATTCTTATCGTAAGTGGATGTGGAGGGATCACCAATGTAGATGAATCCGATTTTGATGTCTTCTTTGGCGACTGGGCCTAAACCCTTTTCAGCACCACAGGAAGCGGCGGTTGCAGCCAAAACACCAAGTGATAAGGCAGCGAGGAACGACTTGATTTGTTTATTTTTCATTCTTTCTCCTATCGTATTAGCCTTCATTTCAGTGGAGTCCATAAATACAAAAAGGCAAAAAAGAATGTTTCTTTCTTGTTGGTTTTCGTAGTGCTTAGTTATGGCCAAGCGTAGAGACTGCCCACCAATTAGGGTATTATACGAACCGATTTCTTTTCGGCTTCCATATTATGGCCCTAATAGGCAACCGTGAAAAACAAGAAACCACTTTCAAAGCAATTATTTTTTTTCACCTTTTAATAAGGTGTCATTTCTTGTTATGATAATCTCCAACGAAGTCGGAAAGTTGTTACAAAAATAACGCTTTTTCTTAAATGATAAGGGCTTTGGCCCTGTTTTTATTTGTTCTTATATTTAAAGAAATTAACGATGTTGATAATGAGGATCGCTAAAAGGATGGCTGCGCTTGTGCATGCGGTAAACCTAAGCATGCTCTCCGTGTCACCTCCAGCGGCGACGATCAAAACATTCTGCAAGCATAAGACAGCGACCAAAGAGTCGATAAGGTTAATCGTTCTAAGCTCGTGAACGAGGATGTTGCTGTCGAGCTTCGATTTGTTGTAGTGAGAAATGCTGGTCACTATTCGATAGGTCGTATAAGTAGCCTGAGCTATGGCAGGTATTAATCCGGTGTTTACGTTTCTCATGCCAAGCACCATCATCGCGATGGGGGCGGCGAGAGCTATATTCATAATAAATATAAGGATATAAGTAGTTACGTATACCTTTCTTCTATTTTCAGCGCCTTTGATTTCGTCACGGTTTCTTCTTTTGGTTTGAGAGGAGACGATTATTGATCTAATAACGGAAAGGAAGACGTAATAAATACCAATCGAAAGATTCCAAACGGCACCGCCTATCAAGCCAAGGGCTATGTTATAAAAAGCGAGAATTAGCCCAACGATAATGGAAAAAGCAGCACCCAAGATCGTGGATGATCTATATCTTCTTTGTTTTCTTTTAGCTATTCTCTCTTCTTTAGTCATCGTCTTGCCCCGCAACCATGAAATTATAAGGGCAGACGACTGTGTTTAATAGAAATTAGGAACGACGATCTCTTTTGGTTTTTTCGTAATATTCCTTTTTGTCTTTATACATCATTTTTTCGGCTTGATTTACGACTTTGAGAATATCGGATCCTTCGCCTTCGGCCACGCCGATAGAGGCGATGCTGGAGTTGTCCAAAATGTCTTCTTTGAAAAAGGTGATGTTGTTCGCGGAAGCACGGACGTCTTTGGCGTCGATAACAATAACGAACTCATCTCCGCTGATACGGAAAATCGTCTCATATTGGAAATGTTTCTTAAGCATACTGGAGAACCTTTTCAAAAGGTGGTCGCCAGCGGGATGCCCAAAGGTGTCGTTAGTGAACTTCAATCCGTTAACGTCGCAGAAGATTACTTTGACTTTATCTTTCGATTTGAAATTCTTAATTGTCTCCTCATAGCAGCGACGATTAGGTAACGAGGTTAATGGATCGACATTCAAAAGTTCTTGCATGACCTGCTCGCGAACAGCCTTTCTCTTGATTTCTCCGCTTTGAAACATGAGATAAACCAAGAAAATTGAGAAAACGAAAGATGCGTAAACAAACGAGTACTCAGGGATGAATATTTCAAAAACAGCAGCGATTGCCGGAACCAAAACATAGCCAAGAATTGAAATTAATCCTTTTGTACCGATGAATCCCCAACGCATAAATCCCATGATTAATATCCAAACGGTCATGAGTCCGGGAACGACGGGGGCATAACTCGCAAGAGGTCTACGAACGAAAACGCCGTGCTCAATTGTGAATAGATTTCCGGTTACCGAAGCAATAAGGATGAAAAAGAAATCGGCAACAAACATGAAGGTTACGACTCTAGCCAACCAAATATTTGCTTTTTTCCTTTCGCCGACGATGTAAAAGATGTAGTAGTTGAACATCGTGATTATCGCGGCGGGCCCAAGGAAAGAGATTGTGTTTAAAACATATAGAAGACCCGTTAATTTTTCGTCGCCATCCAGCAAATACGAAAAGGAATCCGCCAAAATAAAAAACAAAGCAACAAAAGCGGTGATGATAAACACCGTTCTAGACTTTGATTTTTTCGCGCCGTCAACGAAAAGAGAAATAAACAAAAGAAGCAGGAAAAAGGCGCTTAGAAGATCAATTGTGGCGTTAATGTGGTTCATAACGAATATCTACGTGGTCAATTTTATTTTCATTTTTTGACAATATCAAATTTCATGTAAAGAAAGTTACTTATGTAAAGTAAATTGTAATGTTAAGTGCAACACTCCGAGATAGCTTCAGACATCAATTTTGATGGAGATATCCAGTTGTTACATTTCCTAGGTCTATTGTTAATCAAGCTCACTTTTTTATCAATATACACCTGGGTATATCTGTTTAAATCATATCCTTTGGGAAAGAACTCTCTAAGAAGCCCGTTGGAATTCTCGTTCGATCCTTTCTGCCAAGCACAGAATTTATCGCAGAAATAAACTTCGCAGCTGAGTTCTTTTTCTATTTGTTCCCATTCTGCGAACTCTTTCCCATTGTCAGTGGTTATTGTTTTAACCAATTCGGATGGGAATTGTTTAAGGTAATCTATGATTAATCTTGCCACGACATCCGCGTGACGATTAGGTGATTTGATGGCTTTATAGAATCTGGATTTCCTTTCTACGAGGGTAATGAAGCATGATTTTGATTTGCCCAGGCCAGACACGACCGTATCCAGCTCCCAATGTCCATAATCCGCTCGCTTATAGATTCTTTTATCCCTTTTTCTGATGGATTTCCCTCTGTTTTGCTTTCCCCTAGTCTCATACCATCC
>JAKSUL010000030.1 GCA_024409055.1 Bacilli bacterium | reverse complement strand
TGATCCGACCCACGTTTCCTCTTTGGCTGAGACCATTAGGCTAAAAAGAAATGGAAAAGCCGTTTTTGAGTTCGTTGATGTTTTGCCTAGCGAAGGCGAGAAATATGAAAACGAACTCGACACCCTTATCCATTTAAATACCGCCTATGAAAAACGAAACATTTTGGGCGAAAAACTCGACGTTGCCAAACTGTCAGCTTTTGACGCGGTAAGCCTCTATTCGTCTTACGTTAACGCCAGTAACCCAATCGCCAAGAATCTCTTCATCAAATCCAAGATAAAGAGAAAGATTCGCTCCATCGCCAAGCAAGGCGCCAGCCTTTCTGGAAAAGAGGCGGTTTCCTTCTTGGAAGTTTTGTCTTCGTTCCAAAAAGAAATGGCCGACTATGGAAATAGGCATCTAGTCATCGATGATCAATATATGGAAAAAACGGCGGAGCGCCTCGATTTAGCCCCGGAAAGAAAGGCTGTTTTCGAGGATACGGTCGCGCTTTCAAGATGCCTCAAAAACTTCGACGAAGAATCCGTTCAGGCAATGGCCTCCTTCTTTAAAGAAGATTGCCCGGTTGAAGAAGAGACGTTCTCCTCTTTCCTCGAAGCTTATGATTCTTTCGTCCAAAGAGAAAAGGAACTTGCGTCTTATTTGTCTCTTGATTATCACGTTTTCGCTCAAGACGATCTAACGGAGACGTACAAGAGAGTCCTTTCCCTTGAAGATTATCCTGACGACATTTCCACGGTCGCCGAAATCAATAAAGTCAAAGCTGAGCTAGCTGAACTTGGTGCCTCAGAGCTTCTTCTAGCTATGCAAAGCGGTGCAGTGCAAACCGTTGATTTGCTCAAATTCTATGTGTGTTCTTTGGCGAACTCGTATTTCCCGCTATATTGCCAAAACGAGGAGAAGGTCAATTCCTTCAACGCCGCTTCTTTTGAGAGAAAGATCAAAGACCTTGTCCAATTGATTGGGCAATATTCAAACGAATCGATTGAAGAGGTGTCGGCGAAACTATCATCCAATTTTGTTCATGGATCGAGTGATATGGCCGCTTCAAGCAAAGCGGGTAGACTCCGTCGCTTTGCTAGGCTGAGCCGCGGTAAGCCCACGATCAGAGAGGCCATTAGAGACTATGGAGACATAGTTAGAGCTTATTTCCCGTGCTTCCTCATGTCGCCTTTAAGCGTTTCTCAATATTTGCCTTTGGACGACGAGAATTTCAAAAAGTTCGACATCGTCATTTTCGACGAAGCTTCTCAGATTCCAGTACACGAGGCTATCGGATCCATTGCTCGCGGATATTCCGTCATTGTGGCGGGGGACCCGAAGCAGATGCCTCCGTCCTCTTATTTCTCGACGAATATTGATATCGAAGACCAAGATATCGTGTTTGAAGATTCCTCTTCGCTTCTAGAAGAATGCCAGGCTATCTCGCTGCCAGATGTGAGGCTTGATTACCATTATCGCAGTCGTCACGAATCCCTTATCGAATTCTCCAACAATGAATTTTATGAGGGCGGATTATTGACCTTCCCTTCCGTTTCTTCGAAAACGAGCGAAGTCCATTTTAGGCATATCCCTTTATCTACAAATAAGAAGACCAGCGCGATAACGCTAGAAGAAAAAGACGCCATCATCGAACTCATTAGAGAGATCTACGAGGACGAAAACACCTTTAATAAGACGGTTGGCATCATTGCTTTCAACGTCGAACAAAGGGATTCTATCGATGCGGCGCTTAGCGATTTCTTGGAAGATAATCGCGACATCGCCGAAAGGATCAATCAAGTGACCGATGAGAAGAAAGAACCTCTTTTCATCAAATCAATCGATAGTGTCCAAGGAGACGAAAGAGACATAATCATCCTCTCTGTCGGATGGGGCAAATCACTTTCCGGAAAACCGATCGTGAGGGGCCCTGTGGTCGAAACTAACGGCGAAAGGCGTATCAATGTCGCGGCCAGCAGAAGCCGTGAGAGGATGTATGTCTTGTCGACAGTGAGAGCTTCTGAATTCGGAGCCGACGAAAACATCAAAAACAGGGGCACTCTGGCGATGAAACACCTTATCGCCTTCGCCGAAGCCTCTTCCTTTGCCTCAAACTGCGATAGCGAAAAGGCCAACCCCATCGCCCTTTCTTTGGCCTCCGCTTTGGAGGAGAAGGGGTATGAGGTCGATTTCAATATCGGTAAAACCGATTGCGGTTTTGATTTGGCTGTGGTCGATCGCGATAGTTCAACTTATCTTGTCGGCGTCTCGATAGATAGATGTGGGCTCGGAGATGGAGCCACCGTTAGGGACCTTGTTTATCTAAGGCCATCTTTCATGCAGAACGCTTTAGGTTGGAAAGTCGTTAAGGTCTATCCGCTTGAATATTACTCAAGCCCCAAGAAAACGATCGAAAGAATCATCAAAGCCTTGGAGGAAGAAAACGGCGGCGAAGAGGCTAAGCTAAATCCTCATATCGTCTCTCGCCCTATGGCGAATCTTAAATATCGTTTTGCGCCTTATCCTAAAGGATATAAGGTCTATCCGCTTCGCTATAAAGAAGATACAGGATTTGGTGATAACCTCAGCAAAAACGTCGATATCATCATTGAAAACGAAGCTCCTGTTGCCTATTCCAGAATCAAGTCCAACATCGCCAAGATGGCGGGCTTAACCGCACTTTCCAAGAAGATGGAAAACGAACTTCGCCAAGTTCTTTTACAAAGGAAGAACTACATGATCGAAGAGGTTTCAGGAGAAAGAGAAATCTTTTTCTGGAGGGAAGGGGATTTAGGCCACCAAATCCTTGCCGCCAGAGAAGCTCACACAAGAACCTGGAGAATGATTGCCCCTGAGGAAATCGCTCTTGTTATAGAGCACATCCGCGAAACACAGGGCGAGCTAGAAGAAACCGACTTCGCCAGAGTCCTTTTGGATACGTATGGCTTCGAAAAGATGAAAGTGACGGCCGAGATAAAACAAAGGATTCAAAACATCGTCCTTAACTGTTTAAACAACGATCTCGAATAGGAAAGACTTCTCTATTTTGATAAAAATATACATTTGTATCTTTAATTAAGATTTCTTTTCGTTATGCTTTAAGCATATTTGGGGGATTTTTTATGCCTGTTGATATTATTGGAATCATTTTCATCGCCATCTTATTGATCTTCGTTCTTGTTGGCGTTAGCAAAGGCTTCTTCTGGTGCCTAAGCCGCTTCTTGAAACTTTTCGGAACCATCATTATTTCCACGTTCCTTTGTAAGCCGCTTGGAAAGCTTCTCCATTCGACTCCGATCGGAAATAGCATCACCTCTAGTATTGCTGGAAATTTGATTGGCCAAGACGCCGCAGTGTTTGGAGCCGCACCAGACGCCAGCACGATTGACGCCGCCGAAGCAAAACTTAAGATCCCGGCTTTCTTAAGAGGCCCGTTCAACCAATATATCGTCGGCACAAAATATGACGGATTTGATACCGTTGCCAAATTTTTCGGCAACGCCTTCTCGATGGTTATCTTGGTCGCCATTTCATTTATCGTTCTTGTTATCGCCTGCGCCATCGTTTGCGTCATCTTCCGTAAACTTGGCAAATTCTCCCAGGAGCATCTTCTTCTTAATGTCTCAAATAGAGTGTTGGGCGGCATCCTCAATCTCGCCTTTGGCTTAATGGTCGTTTGGGGCATTTGCTTTGCCTTAAGCGCTTTGATGTCGATGGAAAACGGTCTTACCGATTGGCTGCGTACAACCATGAGACTAAATGACGATACTTTCTCGATTTCCAAAATTTTCTATTCCTATAACCCGATTGCATCTATCGTTTACGCCGTATTCGGCATCTGATAATCTATGGCGAAAAGCGAAGAAGCATTCATTTGTTTTGATTTAGGCAGTGATACGCTAAAAGTGTCTTACGCCCATAAGGCTTCGTCTTCGGACGAGGCCGTTTTTGGCAAAATAGAGAACTTCGACACTCCTATCAACGCCTTCCCGGCCATCGCGGTTTTTAATAAAGAAAGCACCGGTGAAGGCCAATGGCTGTTCGGCGATGAGGCCTATTGTCAAAGTGAGTTCTCCTACATCGTGAAAATCAAGGAAATGCTTGAGTTAGTTAACGAAGGGAAGGAATCAAAGAATTACCAATATTACTCCGGCAAGACAAAGTTCCCTCTATTCATTTTCCCTGCCCCTAGAAAACGCTTATCAGATTACGAAAAGGTGGTTTCCAACGAATTCCGTTCATTCGATGGGAAAATCACGCCTCGTCAACTTGTCTTAGACTTCTTTGCCTTTATCAAGCGAAACATCGAAAAATTTCTCGGCGAGTATCTTCCTTCCTGTGGCTTAGTTCACTATAACGTTGTCCTTCCCAATATCGTCAACGCGAATTATCGTGATGAACTCGATTCGATATTGAGCGCCGTTTTTGGAAAGTGTTACGAGCCAAATAAAAAAGCCAATTCCGCCAAATCGGTCGCCAAATATCTTGAATACGATGGTCAGGTTGCTTCGGGCGACCGTTTCCTTTTGTTTGAAATGGGTGAAAACGCCGTTTCTGTCGTTAAGGGAAAAATCCTTGGAAACGGCATGTGCATCGAAGGAGTCGAAGGACACGAGGAGCCGATTGAACTCGGTGGATATGACGTTGATAAATGCGTCAACGACAACATCTCTAAGGCCGTTTCCGATCGAGAGACTTTAGGCCAAGATGGCGGAGATTCCTCCACTCCTGAGTCGATGACATCCGGAAAGCTCTTCTCTTTCATGAAAGACATAAAGCTTTCCAAATCTATTTTATCGAGCAAACGTTTTAGTGATTCCTATGTCCCGATTTCGATGGATAACGATTTGGTCGTTTGCCAAAGCATCTCAAAGAAACAATTGAGAAATTGGATTGGCATAACTGATGATTTGGATATCGTTTCTGGGTCCTTGGCTGAAAAGCTCATCGAAGGCTATATCGGAAAAGAGCTTTCGAAAGCGATGAACTCCGATGTCACGAAGATTATTTTAATCGGCGGTCTTGCCTCGACCTTGAATTTCGTAGAAGCCGTCAACAAATACATCGGTCAAAAATTCCCCACCGTCCAAATCGCTAATCCGTATTTCGTTTCATCAACTAGAAACGATTCTAGGATTCTTCCGGAAGAAGCTGTTCTCTATGCGTCTTCTGTTTCTGGCGCTTTGTTTAATTGCCTCGCATGGAAAATTGATACTGTTTTCAGCTTATCCTATGGAACGAATTTGCAGTTCTCTTTAAGGGAGGGACAGTACGATTCTGAGGTCATTAGCCATTCGGACATCGTTTATTTCGAGCTTTTCGAAAAGAATAAGCCTGTCACCAGCGGCAAGTTGGAACCGGACGGAATTCACTACAGGCACAAAACCGAGAAAATGGAAGACCTCGGTATTCATATTTGGATGAAAGCCGACGCTCCAATATATTTCTTCTCGGCCCAGAATTCCCCGAAAGAGCTGCTTGAAAAATGCCTTGGATTTAGAAGAGGCGGCAAGCCTTATCGTTCGGATGAATCGTTCTTAAAAAAGAATTTCTATAACGAAAGCGGGAATCCATCCAATTTGAATAGATGGGTGAAGATAGGGAAAGACGTTGGCGGAAGAGACAATGAATGCGTTGCCATGAACCCGTGGGCGACAGAAGTCGGTTTTACGTCTTTGCTTGGCCAAAAAACCGAGAACGGAAAGATCGTCGCGACTCCGGGAAAAGTCAGGATTCGCGATAAACGGACAAAAAAGCGGATAGTTTTCAATAACTACCATTATTTCTATTTCTCCTTTGAATTGGTCACCACGGAACAAGGCAAGGTCGATATTGAATTCTCCGTTTATAAGGTGACCGATAGACCTGGTGGATCACCCCTGATGAATATCGAGGGAATAAAAGTAAAAGACATCGAGCTATACACGGACAATTCGTTCGTCATGAAAGGTTAAAAAGGAGGGGACATGGAAAAGAAAGCAGTAATCAAAATCGATGAACAAGCCATAAACATCGACAATCAAAAATCCAATCTTTCCTTTGACCGTCGTCCGTTTACGAAGACGATTGTCGAAATGGGCAAATGCGCCAACCTTTTGGATTTATATGATGATTTCGACAATTTAAAAATCGACAAAAGCCTCTATAAGCAAAAAGAAGGCGCCGAATATGGAATCCCTTTTGATAGCGAAATCCACAATGCGTTTATTGGACTAGAAGAGGCCGTTATTTTGCCTCACCAATCGAAAGCCGCCTCACGTTTTCTCAAAGAACTCCGCGGCTTCGGCCTTTTGGCTGATGTTGTTGGAAGCGGAAAAACTTTTGAGGCGGGCCTAGTTTTAAGTGAGCTCGCGGCACGTGGAAGAGCAAGATCCGTTTTAGTGGTGGCCCCCGATCAGGTTTATGACACTTGGATTTCCACTTTGGAGATGAAATTCGGCCTTGGCAAAGACGCTTTCTTGCGCGCGGATGCCAATTTCCTCGACTTCTCCACGATCAAACCGTATCTAAAGGAATCGAATGGATTCACTTATATTTCTCGTCCTGTCATCGTCAAGATGGAGGACTTTGTCAATTGGAACAAAAACGCGGAGATAAAACGTTTGCTCTTCGACGTCATCGTTGTCGACGAAGCCCACAACCTCTGTTTGAAAGACCACTCCAAAGTAAACGGTCTTCAAATGCTTTCTAGTTTCATGACCGTCAAGAAGAAAGCCGGATACCCATATTGCCTGCTTCTATCTGCTACCCCTCATAACGGAGACCTTTCCGATATGTTCCGCCTTTGGTATTTCATTCGTTTCAAAGGTGGACGCCCTTCCGATTTTTCCGATAACGATTCTGGCGCTTCGCCCGAATACCTTGAGGAAAAGAGACACTACCTGAGCGACGTTTGCTATGGGGCTACAACCGTCATGGAATTCATTCAAAAGGTTCGCCTTAAGAAGATCGAGGCGATGTACCACGACCGAATCAGAGAAGATTACCCCGATTTCGAAAAGATGAGCGAGGCTAGAAAAATCGTCGCAGCCGAAGATTTCTCGATGAGCGATTCCCTAAACGAAAACGAAAAGAGCCTCATCGAAAAAGCCATTGCCAACGCTTATCACAACGAAGTCTTGAGACCAATCATGATCAGGCAGCCGAATCATCTTCCGAAGAAGAAGACGGTCGTCAATATTTTCTATTACCCAACCCCGTCAGACACTCCGTCCGAGGTCAAGATTTCCCTCTTTGGCGAGACTTTGATAGCCAAAACCGATATGCTCGGCGATTCCGTCCAATTCTTGAAAACGCTAAACGAGAACGAAGGAGATTTAAGCCCCGTCGATTATTGCAGATTGACCGGCGCCCCGGTTTCTTGTTCCGATATCTTGTTCCAAATCATCGGAAAGGTTTCGAACGCCCAAAGCGATTCCGCCTTCCCCGTTTCAGGCTCAAAAGGCTACTACAAAAACCAGATCGCTAGATGCGAGAGAAACGAAAACCCGTTCCTTAAGAACTATTTCTCCTTCACCTGCGGCAAAAACGTCAATGAACTCAAGGTTGAAAAGGCGAAAGAAATTATTAAAGAAAACCCCGATAAGAAAATACTCGTCTTCTTTGATTACGAATTGAGCGTCAGAGAATCTTGTAAAGAATACCTCAAGAATTCTTTGATGGAAGATGAAACGATTTCTAAAAGATTGGTTGAATACATCCCTAATAACAAAGACAAGACCATTGCAAAATTCAACGCTAAAAAAGGAGCGGTTCTTTTGGTCGAAGACGCCGCTTTGACTGAAGGAAGTAACCTCCAAGAATCCAGCATCATCATCAATTTTGAAACGACCACCGATCCTCTTTCAATGGAACAGAGAATCGGCCGTATTTTCCGTTTAGGTCAAAAACACGACGTCGTAATTTATTCTCTTGCCGATATGGCTAGGCTCGAAGGCTTTGTTTTAATGTATTACGCCGCCATCGGCCTTTTAAACAGCAACTCTGGGGACGCATCCATCATTGCTGGATCTAATAACGACAAGATGATCCCCCTAAAATGTGGATCTTGCGGCAATGTCAAAATCGTCTCTCAGGCCTTGTTTGACGAGAAGAGCGACGATGTTTATTGCTCCCGCACCATAAAGTGCCGCCAAGAAAACCCAAAAGGCACTTTGATGTCGGAAATCTCCAACTATAACTTTGAATGCGATCAGTGCCACTTGGTCCTCCAACGTGATTTTAATGACGACGAGGCCGGAACTTATCGCTGCGTATCTTCTAGCGTGGATGGTGGAAAGGGAAAGGTTTGCAGCAGCGGAGCTTATGGAGATAGGACTTTCTTCTGCAATAGCACTTGTGCCTTGTCTAATTGCCTCCAACTTAGAAAAATCAAATGCCCCTTGGTAGAGGCCATTCATAGGGGAGAAACCTCCGATACTCCGCTGTTCAACATCTGCTTTAGGTGCAACAAGAGAGAGGAGTGCGAAAGGCTTGCTTCCTTCGGCGGAGAGCCTTGTGCATATTACCGCAAGGGCTTCTCGCTCGACAATAACGGCTCTACCGATTCAGCTTCGGCAAAGAAAAGGCAAATTAGGAAATGTGCCCGCTGCGAATTTGCGGGATGTAGGCCAAAGCCATATGTTTTGGAATTTAATTCGGAGTGGGTGGCTAAGTGCCCTGACCCCAATTGCCATGGAAAGTTAAAAAGAGTCAACGCCGGAACTTTCAATACATACGTGAAGAGCCTTTGGAGGTTCTCAACGAAGAACGCCAACGATTCGAGTGTTTTCGTCGATGATTTAAGCCGCGAATCCAAGAGGGTTTCCGAGATTAAGAAGATTTTGGATATGGACGAGGAGGCCGATGAATAGTTATGAAAACCGATTCAACGACGATTGTTATCACTAAAAAGTATGACGAAGTTTTCAAAAGCGTCGCTTCTTTGATTCAAAACGGCTGCGCTTTTGATGGACTTTCTTACGATAAACCTTCGAAGACTATCTTCGACTCTAATTCCGGAAATAAATACGTATTCGACCCAGAATCGTCGGGTTTAGGTGAAGATGTCGAGCAACTCACCATCAGAAAAGATGGGGCTTCTTGGTTCTCTTCTCTCCGCGGAAAGAAAGCTTATGAAGACCCTGAAAGCGTCTGGCAATCTTTCATTAGCCAGATCGCGATCGGATATCACAGAAAGTTCTCTTTCATCGAATACGATTTGACCAATAAGGCCGATACGAGGGTTAGCGATAAAGCAAAAGACCGAATCAATGCGATCAATAACGTTTTATTCAGGAAATTCGGCGCCAAACTTCAACCAGCTTCCGAAAAAGAAAAAGGAGCGGTGGAGGATTTGTTCGTCGTCAACGTCAAAGTCAAATACGAAGACCAAAAGCCTTTGATTGGAAGCCTCTTCTTTAGGAAAAAAGGCGAACACCTCATGCCAATTTTTAAGGATGGCGGAGAAATGGTTCAAGCCATAATCGACCAAGAAGATCCGGATGATGTCGACCGCGTTCTCGGAGACGCCAAAGATGACCGCGATTTCGTTTTCGAAGAATTCAAATCCTTTTTGGCCGGCTGCAAAGAAAACGGACAAGGCAATTTCGCCGATTACATCGTTTACGATAAGAGGCTCAATAAACAATACAAAGAGGTTCATAAGAACCTAATCGAAAATGCGCCAAACCAAAAAATCATACGCATTGCCTGCCATGAAATATCACTTATTGGCATTCTTCACGTTAAGTGGAAAGACGCTATCATCGATTACGCCATCGATAGACGCCCCGTACTTCAATATCGAATCTCAAGATTTGGAGGTACCGAAAGGATTTCTTTGTATTGCTTATGCTGCAAAGAAGAAAACGCCCTTATAGACGACAATACGCTCGCATATTGGACCGAAGAAGGCGGAGTGTCCTTTGCGCCCCTTGATTTTTCTAATACAAAGACGCTTGGATTGGACGAGGATGTCATCGACTCCAGCTTGGTCAGGGATCACTTGCTGAAACCAAACTGCAGCTCTTATTGCAATTCGGAAAGGTGCAGCAACCGTTTCTATTGTAGAAGCAATGAGCACACGATGGTTTCTGGAGATCAAAACATTTCGTATTGTGAGGAATGCCCGTTCCCATTTGTCATCTACCGTAATAAAAACGGAATCGCTATGCCGACAAAGAATCTGAACTTTGCCCGTTTGAGCAAAAACGGCAATCCCGATCTCATTGAAAGCAAGGCCGTCAAATGCGCGTGGTGCGGCAGGGAATACGAAGCGACTTTGATAAAGAACGCGAAATGCTCTTTCTGCAACAATGTCGAAAGAGTGTCGGAATTTGTTAACGACTCTGATAAGGAATCCGAAGAGTTTGTCAAAGCGAAGAACCTATATCGCACGTATAGGCCGATTCTTTCTCCTTATCTTTCATTGCATGCCGTGTGGGCGAACCATTTGGCGTTTGAGGATAACGAATTCATCGTGTTCACCATCGGGAAAGCTAAGTATTTCTTCGATAAAAAAGCAATCAAGGATGACCGCTATTTGGTCTACCCAAAGAAATTAAAATAAGGGGGTAAGGAATGAAAAAAGAACGTAAAAAAGCATTAGATCGTCTTAGTTTCTTAGGCGTTCGCGATGATAAAAGCCGCGTCTATGCATCTTTGATCGCATCTTTCATTTTCGACGTAATCGTGATGGTCGTTTATTTTTCTAAGAACTTCGATCCGAGGTTCGGAACCTTCATGATAGTTGCTGTATTGATCGATGTTGCTTATTTTGTCATCGTTCATTACTCGAGCCTTAGGTTCCGTTACTCGTTGGTTCAGGCCCTGGGCTATGCCATCACAAGTTTAGCTTTCGCCTTAATTCCTCTATTTGTGTTCTATAACCCCTTTGGCAAGACCTTGGTTTTCACGACTTCGATGATTTTGGCTTCTCTTGCATGCCATCTTATTTCGGCCGGAACCCTCGTCTATGTTTCGTTCTTGTCTAGAGTGATTACACGTAAGTACGAAAAAACCAGCTATTTGATGACGGCGCTTTCTATAGTGTCTCTCGGTGTTTTGGGATATTACGTCTGCGTTGCTGGTTTCTTTGGCCAAAACAACTCTAGAACCGTTGTTTACGAGAAAAACGGAAATGGCTATAAAGCGGTGGACGTTATCGCTGGTGGCGGTTCGACCGTTGAAATAGATAAATTCAATGACAAAACCGTTAGTGAAATCGACTGCAGCATTTTCGAAAGAGACGATATCGCCGAAATCAAAGTCTATCATCCAGTTACCTTGGTCAACAAAGATGCTTTATTGCTCGCCAATCCTAATCTCAAGATTGTCGGCGATTTCGAGACTATCGACTCTATATCCACTCAAATAATCGACACATGCGTGCAAAATATCGCAAACGATAATGTCCGTGGCTTATATAACCACCTTGATTACGGCATGGAGAAAGAAACCAAAACGATTTCCTTCGCGTATTCAAAAAAAGCTTTTGACGTCTTGGTTTCCTCCAAAGTCAATTACAGCTTCGTTCCGATGCAGGCGGCTGATTCTTTTAAAGGCAGCGAAACATATAAGAAAAACTTTGTCGATAATCCCTATGGAAACAAACTTTTCTATACCGAAGATGATTTGATTTCCTCTTTCCAAACCAACGGCAAAAAGATCCTTTTGCTAGACGAAAAGTTCGATAATTGGCTCCTTGATGATCAATCACCAAGCGAAGCCCATTGCGTATTTAACGTTGATGTTGCCGACCTATATCACGTCAAATTTGAAAAATCCAATGACGATCTTTATCTCACGTCCAAAGACGTCACGACAATGAAGTCCAAAACGTTTGACGGCAGAATCGTTATGAAAGAGCCGTCAAAGAAGAACTCGAATTTCTATGACGTTCTCTTCAAACAATACGACTTCGACAACGTCCTTAATGAATTCGATAGCTACATCAAGGGCAGGGAAGAATGCTTCTCGTTCTCTTGGAAAGCCGCAAACGCCGAAAACAAGATTGTCTCCTTTGAAAAGCTTGATGAAGTCAATTTCAAAAACAATGTAGCGTCAATTTATCCGACGTGGACATTGGAAGCCCCCGAACTTATTTTTGGGGAGATAAAAGACGGTGTTAAAAAAGAAGGCAAAACCTTCGACCACGTTTACGGAGATCGTGTCGAGATGTTCGTCGATGTCAAAAATGAATACGACTGCCTCGATTACGCTTATTCCTGGGAATTCAAAGATAAAACGACTACGGAAGATGATATAAGCGGTGCAGATAGCGACGTTTGCACAGTTGCCTCCATCGATAGGGGAACCGGAAGTAGAACTCCGACCGCTGCCGTCACTGTTTCTAGCCTTCAAACTTCTTTGACTGCCGAGGCCTCTACCGCAAACTTCACACTAAATGTCAGCAAGAAGACCGTTGGTTATTCCTTGTTCTTTGCCGAAGATCAATTCGCCGAATCGCTGACTTACGACGGTAACCAACACCCGATAGCGTTCGCGTTCAATAAGAGCGAACTTGTAAGGGGGGATTCCTTGGATTCCTGCGTCATTTTAGGTGTGACTAGTGGTGGCGTCTTCGTCACGGATCCCGTAAATGCAGGAACCTATAAAGCCGCTTTGACCTTAACCAACGCCACGGGACTAGGTAATTGCTATGAGATCCGCCTTGCATCGAGAGATGAATTCGTCATCAACAAAGCCGAAGCTCATCCTCTTTGGCCGAATTACGAAAGTGATCATTTCGTTTATAACGCCCAAGCGCAAGGAATAGGGACCGTTAGTTTCGAAGACGTGTTCGGAAATACGGTAAATGTGACTTTAACTAGCAAGGACGAGTTTAAAAAAGCCGGAGACCATGTATTTACCGCTTCTCTTCCTACCTCCTACGAAAAGAACTACTTCATCCCTCAAGCGGAGGCCAGTCGTACCTATTCGATTGCCAAATACACGATAGACGGCGATTTGGTCGTTGGCTCTTCCGATTATGGAGATCCAATCGTTTCTCCGTCTGTGTCTTGGCGTATCGCTCCTTTCAACGCCGATGTCGAAGGCTTAGTCACTTACCAAGGCACCCCTAATCGATACGATGGTGCTGGTGATTATTCCGTTAGCTTTTCAGTGAAGAACGACAATTACGCCTTAGCCTCTTCGAGCCGCCTTTCCGGAACTTATGTCATCGAAAAGAAAGAAGTAACCACCATCAATTGGGAAGAAATGAATGGCGTGATCTATGACGGAAAAGATCATTTCAATCAAAGAGCCTCTTTCGTTGGCGTTCAGGGCGAAAAAGAGGAACTTGTCATCGCCACGATCGAGATGAAAGACGCCGGATCTTATGCCCTCAATGCCAATTTGTCTACTGAACAATCTAAGAACTATGTGTTCTCCGCTTCGGCCGAAATCTCTCACACCTACGTTATCTCTAAAAAGAACGTTTCGCTTGTTTGGACGGATCAATCTTTCACGTATTGCGGAACCGAGCAAACCGTTGTTAGCCCAAAATTCACCGACGTATTCGGCAATAGCGTTCCCGTAGACGTCGATTGTGACGACGCTTTCGTTGATGCTGGATTCCATAACTTCACGGCGCATTTGCCGAGCGAATATGAGAAGAATTATGTTTTGACCGGAACTTTGACTCATGCTTACGAAATCAGTAAGAAGCAAGTTTCGGCTGAGTGGAGCGATAGAACATACACTTATAGCGGTTACCTCCAATTCATCGATTCTCCTACCTTCGTTGATGTTTTTGGGAACAGGATAGAACTCGAAGCGGATAGCTACACCATCTTAGATGCCGGCGCCTACTCGTTCGAAGTTTACCTTCCGGCCGAACATCAAAGCAATTACTCTTTGACCAACACCACGCATAGTTACACCGTGGCCAAGAAGGTCGTTACCGCCAATTGGGCGAACCAAACGTTCACTTATAACGGCGAGGTGCAGAGCATTGCCACCCCGACTTTCAAGGACGCTTATGGCGATGACTATAATTTGGAATACAATCAACTCACGATGAAAAACGCCGGTTCCTATACCTATACGGCGACATTGCCTTCCGAATATAGATCCAACTACACGCTCATGGAGTCTAGCGCGACTAAAACGTATACGATTATGCGCGCCAAGGTGACTCTTGTGGCCGCGAATAAAGAGTCATACGAGGGGGAAAACCCAGCGGCTTTAACTTACGAAGTTGCTTCCGGAACATTGTTTGGAGACGACGCGAACAGCGTTTCTTTATCTTGCGTCGTCACTTCTACAACGACTGCTGGAACCTATAATATCGAAATCAGTTTCGCCAACGCTAATTACGACGTCACTTTGGAAAACGGAACCTATACCGTCAAGCCGGTTGTCGTTCCAAGCGAAGCCATGAACGTGATTGTTATGGCTAACGAAGAAAGGAGGGTGGCGATATGAGTCGCGAAACATGCCGTTTTTGTGGCAAAAAATACGACAATCCTTTAGTTCTTTTCGATGGGGCGAGAGCGTGTCCGAAATGCCGCCGTCAAATCACCCTGCGTGATGACGAAGTGGATTTTAAGTTCAACGATCAAAATATCGAACAATTCGAGAAAGCCGAAATTCTATACTTAGAATCGATAAAATCCATATCGAATCACAAGTCTGATGAACTTCCCAGAGATACGAAGTTCAAAATTAAGGCGGCGATCAAGTTCGCTACCGAAGCTTTCGAACTAGGGCATCCCGAAGCCGCTATTCTTTTATCGGATATGTATTTCTATCAAATCGATAGTTTCGTCGGCGATAAAGACATGGATTTAGCAGAACGTTACCGTCTAGCCGCATGGCTCCTTGTTTCCGTTTTAAAGGACAACGAGTTCCAAAACGAAGAAGGGAACAATCAAGGCGATGCGTTTGCCGATTCTAAAATCAAAGAAAGAGCGGCTCGAAAACTGAAAACAATACTCAATGAGATCGCGATAAATCAGATTCCGGTTTCGCCTGCTGACTTTGAATCCTTTAGAAAAACGCTAGAGGCTTATTTCCCTTCAATGGCCGAAGGCATAGAAGCCGTAAACGTAAGCAAAGGTGGCTATTCTTTGATTCAAGATCTATTAAGAATGGACGATGGAAAGAGGATCGTCGGCTCTTTAAACGGAACTAGACCCGTCAACCTTGCTTTTATCAATTGCAGTGTCGCCGATATCGAAACGGCCATGGAAGATTCTACCAATTACATGAGCTTGTATCGCCAACTCAGCAAGAGTGGGGATGTTTACATCTATCTTTTCCGCCGCGAAGCCGGCGAATATCAGTGGTATAGTCTTAGAAACAAACCTGAATTCAAAGACGAAATCGGCCTTAAAAGAGCCGAAAAAGTCTTCCTTGGTGTCTTTGCTTCGGGAGGAAGAAGAAAACACGATAAGGATGTTTTGCCAGACGGAGATAGTTTGACGAGGTCTTATTCAAACATTATTTCTCATGCGAGAGATAACGACACTTCGTTAATTTTCACCGATGACGACTTCGCTTTCTTCACCGACAAGAAACATAAAAAACCTCACGAGATAATTTTGAATTTAGAACGCTATTTGGAAAATAGATAATTATCTATATAATTTTGAAAGGAGTAATTTATGGATAAGCTTGAATACATTACCAATGTTCTTGATGCAAACAAAATCAAGTATGACGACAAAATAAAATCCGCCACCAGAATCGGATTCGATAGCGATAGGCTGAATCATCTTTTCGATGAACTCAAAGATTCCTTGGAAAGCGTTTGCGTCTACGTCCAAAACAAAGGATGCAAGATCGAACACGCCAAATTAATTGCCGATATCACATCGGAAATGGCCTTCTTAACCAAAAAAGGCATGAAAGATCGCGAACTCATCAAAGCGGAGAAGGAAGCCACTGAATTAATCAAAAGGGCAAGCTCTTACAAGTTTGTAGCTGGTGCGACGTCTCCGAAAACCGCTTTGTTAAAGATGATTGAGGTGATCGAAAGGTTCGCAAAGAATGTCGTCGCCCAAACCGACCTTTATACCGAGCATCAGCTTTCCGTCATGAATACGGTCATGTCTAAACTCGAGGAGATGAGAAATGTCGCAGCCGAAATCGTCGACGAATCCTCGAAAGAAGCTTATGCCTATAAAAACAGCATTAAAGAATTGCTTGATCCCGTCGGGCAAGACTACGGAGATAAGCATATAACCGATTCTAGTATTGACGTTTTCGATAAAGCCATTGCCATCGAGCGCGAATGGACTCGCTTATTCAAAATCGGAAAGCCAGGAAAAGAAAAAGAAGACGGAGAGGTTTTCTCTTTCCTTGCTTCGAAAGAAAGCGAAGATTACATCAATGATTTGAAAGAATTGAAGAAATCTTTGGAACTCCGCAAAGCCAAACTCGAGCAGAGCGTCGACGATTCAAACCTCAAGGCAATTGAAAAGGAAATTGAATTGGTCCTAGAGAAACAAAAAGCGTTCCTTTTAGAATACAACAAAAACAAAAAGCAGGTTTATGTCGACGCCGTGAAGAAGCTAGAAGGCCAAGCCAAACTTCTTCAGTCCAAAGCCGATCGCGAGAGAACAAAGGTCACAAACAGACAAATTGGCGGCATGTCGAGAATATATGCGGACATTATTTCGAATATTAACGATGTTTTGATTTACGAAGATAACTCTGAGGTCATCAAATTCGTCGCCAAGGCTTTCGATGTAAGACAAGTGAATTCCTTCCTTGCCGGACGTTTGAGCCAAGAAGAAACCAAGAAGGCGATTATGAACCTCAGGAACGTCAACAACATTATCTCTGCCGCTGAAGAGATGACGAACAACACTGCCGATCTCACCTCCGAGTACCTCTGGAATATGTACACCGAGACAGAACGTGCTGATCTTGATCCAGAAGTAACCAAAGTCAGCCAGTCTGATGACGAAGAAATGATGAAGATGATGGAGAAATTCGGAATTGGTGGCGATGAGGGTGAAATCGAAGAACAAAACGAAACCACCGAAGGAACCGAGCAAGATCAACTTAATTTGTTTGAGAACTAAGCATATACAGGAGAACAAAATGGCTAAACAGAAAGTCGAACAGAAGAGCGCTTTTGAGGAAGCCCTCGAAGCAAAAATCAAAGCCGACGAGAGGGCCCTTGCCCGCGAAGAAAAAGCTAGGCAATTCGGCACCAAAAAGGCGATGCTTTTAGCTAAAAAGGAAGAGATCCGTAAACGCACAATCGCCGAATACAACAAAGCGATGCAAAAATACGGCGACCAAACCAAAGCTTTGACCAGCCCAACATACGCCATGATGGCGAACCTCTATAAACTCTGCAATCAGATGGATGAGGCTATGTCCGTTATCGAAACCATGCAAAATGGCCTCGATTATTTGGTCGGAACTATTGAAATTGTCGATAACGTCATCGATCAGATGAACTTCGGACTCGATGTGTCTCTTGAAAAGAAATACGGTTTCTTCCAAAGACTAGCCACCAAAATCAAGATGAGGAGGGCAAGAAGAAACCAAGCCAACCGCATCAAAACCTTGTGCGAACACATGAAAAACATGATGGAAATGATCAACCTCACAACCGAGAGCGTTGCCGGAAAGATGGAAGATGTTTCTGCGGCTTTCAATACCGAGCCAAAGCACAAGAAAAAGAAGGCCGAGACTCAGGAACTCAAGCCGACGACAGCCGCTTTGGATTTCATGAGCGAACTTCAGAAAGAAGGAATCGACGTCTCTGCTGATAACGGAAAAACGGACGAAGCGGGCGGAGCACCGGCTGCTGACGACCTTTGGAAATAAGCCTAGCCAATGGAACGCGTTTTATACGTTGAAAGGCTCGAGAAGTTAAAAGAAGAAGCCAACAAGATCAATAAAGAGATCAAGGCTCTCGAGGCCAAAAAAGACTCCGAATCGAAGAAACTCGGCAAATCGGCCAGTTTAAGCGAGGACGAGGTGCTTGATTTAAGGAATAAACAAACCCGCCTTTATAGCGTTTGCAATCAAATCGTTAAATTGATTGAAGGCCAACGTGATGCCGGTGATGTTTTAAGCGCGGAGGAGGAAAAATTCCTCTCTAGGGCTAAAGGCATTTCCGAAGAGGCTTTGGAAAAGTCGAAACAATACGGATCGACGATGCGCGGCATTCCTAAGCGCACTTTTGACGACGTCCAAGGACTTGGTCAAGTCAAAAAAGTCGTTGAGAGCTTCGTTTATATGGCCGACCATCCAGGCATCTTAAAACACTATGGAATGGAAGGCGGACTAGGCCTTCTTATGTATGGAGCCCCCGGAACCGGCAAAACGATGTTTGCCGAGGCCGTAGCAAACAAGATGAGACTTCCTCTCTTTGTTATTACGCCTGCTGATATCTTCAATTCTTATGTCGGCGCTAGCGAAAAGGCGGTCCGCTCTATCTTCGACGAAATGGACAACTGCGAAGACGGCGCTGTCTTATTCGTTGACGAATGCGAATCGATCTTCTCGAAGAGGGGCGACAATGACGAATCTTGGAAATCCAGCGTCACGACCGAACTTTTGCAAAGGATGAACGGATTTGATAGAGACGGCTCTAAGCGTGTTTTGATCGCCGCCACCAATAGACCCGACAAAATAGATAAAGCCTATCTCCGTTATAAGCGTTTCTCTAACATGGTTCACGTCGAGCCTCCGGATAAAGAAGCCCTTTTGGCTATCATCGAATCCAAGCTCAAAGTCAATAAGTCTGAGGAAGAGCGTATTGCCCTCCGTGGTGTCACTTCCGAATGGCTTTGCGATAGGCTCTGGAATAATCCTTCAGGAAGGCGCTATACAGGCGCCGATGCATGTGGAATCATCGAAGAAGCTTGCCGTTTAGCGATTGAAGATATGATTGCTTATCAAACAGATGAGTATCTAGATTTAACCGAAGATTATTTCGAAGAAGCCATTGCCAGGCATCCGGCTAGTGTCGATTCCTCGGTCCTTTCCTTCTATACAAACTTCAAGGACAGTCTTAACGAAGACAAAGACTTCGACCAATTCGCCCAAGAGCTAAATAGAGGAAAATAATGTCCAATAAGCCGAGCAAACTCAAAACGACTTTTAAAAAAGGGTCTTATGGGTACTCGGTTTTTTGGTTTTCGCTTTGCTGGCTGATTGTGGGAGGGGTGCTTTTCGCGGCCTTCTTCAATATAGGAAAAGACAATGCCGCGTTGGCTATCGCGATTGCTTCGATCTATTTGGCGATGTACCTAATAACGGTCGTTGTCCTTTATTGCCGAAAAAGCAGAGATAGAAACATCGGTCAAGGGAGAAATGAAGAATGAAGGGGGCCGCTAAAGTCTTCATCGTGTTAGGGATGATATTTCAGTTTTATTTAATCTATCCTCTCATCATTGGTGGAATCGCTTTAAATAAGCTTTCCAACGCAAAAAGAAAATCAGAGTTGATAGGAATCGGGATTGTGTCTCTTATTTTCGTAAGCACATTGGGCGGCATATTTATTTTGTGCGTTAGGCCCAGTGATTTTGCGCCTGATTCAGGAAACGAAGAAAGAGCTAACCGCGGGCGAGATGACGAAAATCAATCAGAAGGAATAATACATAAGGCGGCCTGCGATTATAAAGGAGGCGCCAAATAGTTTTAGAGAGGTCTCTTCTCACAAATGAGAAAACCTCAAAAAGAGATTTGACTTATCGATAATGCCTTCTATATAATTTCGCCACCCTGAACAAGGGCCTGTGTTTGCAGGAAGAATATTGAACGAGTAACGCCGCCTGATGTAACGAACATCGGGAGTAGTGCGCTCGTTCTTTTTTTTCGGCCAAGCGGCCAGGAGGCAAACACATGGAACAAAACAAAATCAACATCTACAACAAATTCCCTATC
>JAKSUL010000003.1 GCA_024409055.1 Bacilli bacterium | reverse complement strand
GTGTAGATCCAGGTTCCGGATCCGGAGATTTTAGCGGCTCTCTTATAATCGACAAGGCCTAAGGATTCGCAGAGAGTGACGTGATCTTTCGGGGTGAATCCGTCGAAAGTCGGCTTCTTTCCGAAAACATGGATCGGCTGATTGTTTTCTTTGGCGCCGGAAGCAAGGTCTTCATCCGGAAGGTTGGGAAGAACTTCGACGAGGGCTTTGATTTTGCCTTCGACTTCAGCGAGCTTGGCTTCGTTTTCTTTATTGGCGGCTCCCAGTTCTTTTACCTTTTTGAAAATGACCGTGACGTCTTCGCCGGCTTTTTTAGCAGCGGGGACGGAGGCGCTGAGTTTATTTTGCTCAGCTTTGTTGGCTTCGGTGACCTTTAAGAGTTCGAGTCTTTCTTTAGAAAGGGCGATGACCTCACTTGGGTCGAAGTCCCAGCCTTTTTTGGCGAGGCGAGCTTTAACGGCCTCGGGCTGTTCCAATATTAATTTGATGTCCAACATGTTTATTGAACCTCCTTTTTATTAAGCAAATCTTCGTAAACGGCCGGAAGAGCGTTCGCTAATTTTTCCAAGCAACAGCTTTCGGCGATTTCATAAGCGTTTTTAAGTATTTCTTTTTCTTTTCCACCAATCATCCGATTAATGAACAAGATGGCTTCACCTTCGGTTTGAGCGATGAATCCGGTGACCCCGTCAACGAGTTTTTCGTTCCAAGGCTGTGATCCTAAGGCAACGACCCCCGTCTTTGAGGCAAAGGCTTCATACATCGCAGAGCAATCTGGCCTCGAACTATCTAAAACCAAGTAGCAAGAGGCGTTTAGCATCGCGCTGCGATATAAATCGTCCGCCACAACAGGGCATAACGTTAAGTTCTTTGGGCATTTCTTCTGCGCTAGTTTCAGCCATATCTTCGGGTTTCTTCCGTTCTTTGTTCCAAAATGGAAGAAGCGAATGTTAGGCATTTTGTTAGCAAGCGACTTAAGAGTTGCCAAAGTCTTTTTGTCTGAATAATCGAAGGAACTGATGGCGATCTTTTGTTCAGGCATTAGCGAATAGTATCGGAGGAAGATTTCCCTTTCGGATCCATCTTCGATTTGGAACCTTGATAGGTTTACGGATGGTGATAACACCATCACGTCCCTCACGATTCCGTATTCGGCGATTTTTTCAGCCACTTTTCTATTCGGTGCTAGAACAAGGTCCGCCTTTTCCAAAACCATTAATGATTTCAGTTTTAAGTCGAGGTCCCCTGCTTTCACATCAAAGAAGGAAGCCGGCTGATCGAATTCGCTATATCCGACTGAAACGACGATTTTGCAATCATTAGCCTTTGCTTCATTGACGATATAATCGTCAACCGGAGAAATGAAATGAACAATTTCCGGAAAGGCCAACATGCTATCGACCCAGGTCACCGCCCCAGAGAGCTCGCAAGCTCCCTTGAGCGTTTTCCTAACACGCGAAGCTTCGTATTCGCCATAGCCTCGCGGAGTTTTATGGGCGATAAAGACTTTCATCTTTACTCTTCGTCTTTCTTTTCAAGACCGGCGTCGAGCATATCCGGGGTGGCAATGACTTCTTCAGCGGCAGCAGCTTTAGCTTCCTCTTCAGCGAGTTCGGCTTCCTCGGCGGCTAATTCTTCGGGATCGACGTGCGGAACAATCGATAACGAAGCAACGGTCTGCTTATCCTCAAGGTTGATGATCTTAACGCCTTGGGTGTTTCTTCCGGCGATCTTGACCTCAGAAAGAGGAGTTCTAATGACGATGCCTTGCTTGGTAACGACCAAGAGGTCTTCGTCTCCGTTAACAGCACGGACGGCAACGAGTTTGCCGTTCTTCGGTGTGACTTTAATGGTGGTAACGCCTTTAGATCCACGTTTAGTAACGCGGTATCCATCGAAGTGGCGACCATCTTCCAAGTCAATGTCATGAGCATAGCTCATCTTACCGAATCCCTTGGCCGTTAAGACAAGGATGAGATTTCCTTCGTAGGAGCCGGTGGCGCCGACGATCTCGGAACCATCTTTGAGGTTCATGCCAGTAACGCCAGTGGCGGTACGGCCCATAACCCTGACTTCCTCCTCCATGAAGGAGCAGAGTTTTCCGTTGTTAGAAGCAAGGGAGATGAGATCGGTTCCGTTTGTGTGTTTGACGGCGAATAATTCGTCGCCTTCGCGGATACCAACAGCAATCTTTCCATTGCTGTGGATGGATTCGTATTCTTTGACATCGGTTCTCTTGACCAAACCATTTTTGGAAACAAAGAGGAGGTAATCGCCTTCGATGTATTCATCGATCGGGAGAATAGCGACGATCTTTTCTTCTTTGTCGAGGTTCAAGAAATTGACGACCGGGATGCCTTTTCCGATACGGCCGGAATCAGGAATCTGGTGTCCACGCATCTTGTAAACTTTTCCTAAACTGGAGAAGAACAAGATGTCGGTATGCGTTTTGGCGTGGAGCATGAGCTTAACAAGGTCACCATTGCTGGTCTTGATGCCCATGATTCCGCGGCCACCACGGTGCTGAGCGGAGAAGGTATCATCATCCATCCTCTTCAAATAGCCATTGTTAGTTAGCATGATGAAGATGTTCTTTTGCGGGATGAGGTCTTCGTTTTCGATATCGGCGGCACCGTCGGTGATTTCGGTTTTTCTCTTGTCGCCGAATCTCTTTTTGATTTCTTCGAGCTCGGTAACGAGAAGTTCAACGATGTTTTCTCTAGAAGAGAGGAGACGGTTATATTCGGCGATGTTGGCTTCAAGGGAAGCTTTTTCAGCCTGAAGTTTATCCTGTTCCATTCCCTGTAAACGACGGAGCGTCATTCCGAGGATGGCGTTGTTCTGTTCTTGAGAGAATCCGAAGCGCTCGGTCAATTTGGCCGAGGATTCTTCGTCGGTCTTCGAAGCGCGGATGATGTGGATGACTTCATCGATGTTGTCGTGGCAGATGATCAAGCCGTCGACAAGGTGGAGTCTATCGCCATCCCTCTTAAGAAGGAATTTTGTGCGGCGGGTCAAAACTTTGACTTGGAATTCAACGTAATCGAGGAGGATTTTGTTGATCGGGAGGATTTTAGGAGCTCCATCTTCAAGGCAAAGATTGATGATACCGAAGTTTGTTTGTAGCGAAGTGTGCTTGAGCAAATTGTTGGCAACAACTTCAGGAATGCAGTCTTTACGGATCTCAATGACTACACGTATGCCGTCTTTGTTGGATTCATCGCGGATATCGGTGATTCCATCAATGACTTTGTCACGGCAGAGTTGGCCGATATTTTCAACCATTGCGGACTTATTGACCTGATACGGAATCTCAGTTACGACAATACGAGATTTTCCGTTATCCATTTCTTCGATGTGGTAACGGGAACGAATCGTAATGGATCCTTGGCCAGTCGTGTAAGCATCGGCAATGCCTTGACGTCCCAAAATGAGACCGCCGGTCGGGAAGTCCGGACCCGGCATGTAGTTAGTCATAATCTCGAGAGGAGTGATTTCAGGATTACGAGCAACAGCGATCGTGGCGTCGATGGCTTCGGTCATGTTGTGCGGCGGCATATTCGTGGCCATACCGACAGCAATACCCTGAGATCCGTTAACAACGAGGTTCGGGAATCTAGAAGGCAATACTTCCGGTTCAATTTCGGAACCGTCGTAGTTACCGACAAAGTTGACGGTGTCACAATCGATGTCGCGAACCATTTCAACAGAAAGACGATTCATCCTGGCTTCGGTGTAACGCATAGCAGCGGCTTCGTCGCCGTCGATGTCACCGAAGTTACCGTGACCGTCGACAAGCGGATACCTAAGCGAGAAGTCTTGGGCTAAACGAACTAATGTTCCATAAAGAGCAGAGTCGCCGTGCGGGTGATATTTACCCATGACGTCACCGACGATACGGGCACATTTTTTGTACGGTTTGTTGTAATGCATACCGGATTCGTCCATACCGTAGATGATACGGCGCTGAACCGGTTTGAATCCGTCACGGACATCAGGGATAGCCCTGGCGACGATAACGGACATGGAGTAGTCAAGGAACGCGGTCCTGACTTCGTTGGTGATTTCGCGATCGATGAGTCCGGGGATAATGCCGGAAACAGCGGCTTCGTGACCGAACATAGCCTCATCGCTTTGACGGCCTTCGGCACTGGCTACGATGGTTTTTCCGGTCGTATCGGGAGTGGGAGCAACTTCTTCTTCCTCTTCTTCGTTTTCGATCGGAGATTCTAATTTCTTTTCGTCGTTTTCCATTATTGGCTTACCTCCTTATTAAATGTCGAGATTCTTAACGAACTGGGCGTTTTCGGTGATGAATTCGCGGCGTGGAGCAACGTCATCGCCCATGAGATCGGTGAACGCTTTCTCGGCTTGGGCAGCATCGTCGACCGTGATGCGGATCATCTTACGGACGGTTGGGTCCATGGTTGTTTCCCAAAGCTGTTGGGCATCCATTTCACCAAGTCCTTTATAACGCTGGAACGGATATCCTTCCTTGAGATTCAATTGTTTCTTCAAGACCTCAAGTTGGGCATCGTTATAGGCGTAATAGGCGCTTCCTTTGTAATCGATCTTATAAAGCGGCGGTTGCGCGATGTAGACATATCCGCCATCGAGGAGCGGCCTCATGAAGCGGTAGAAGAAGGTTAAGAGAAGGACGCGGATGTGGTCGCCGTCGACGTCAGCATCGGTCATGATAACGATTTTGTGGTAGCGGATTTTGGAAACATCGAAGTTCTCCCTGATGCCACCACCGATCGCGGTGATCATATTGCCGATTTCGGCGTTGGCCCAAATCCTTTCTTCGCGGGCTTTTTCAACGTTAAGAATTTTTCCACGAAGCGGGAGGATGGCCTGAGTTTCACGGTCACGTCCGTTTTTGGCGGAGCCGCCTGCGGAGTTACCCTCAACAATGTAGAGTTCGCAAACGCTCGGATCTTTTGAGGAGCAGTCAGCAAGCTTTCCAGGGAGAGTCGTTAATTCAAGGGAGTTCTTCCTGATTTTTTCTCTAGCGGCGCGGGCTGCGTCTCTAGCTTTGTAAGCCAAGCGAATCTTTTCGACGATGGCTTTGCCGTCGTTGGGGTTTTCCATGAGGAAGGTTCTAAGTCCTTCGCCGACGATGGAGGAAACAATCTTTCTGACTTCGGAGTTTCCGAGTTTGGTCTTGGTCTGTCCTTCGTATTGCGGGTTCGGGTGTTTGACCGAGACGACGCAGGTAAGACCTTCACGGCAGTCATCGGTGGAAAGGTTCGGATCATCTTCTTTCATGATCTTGGCGGACCTGGCGTAGTCGTTGATTATACGGTTAAGGGCTAGGTTCAAGCCTTCGACGTGGGTTCCACCTTCTTTAGTGGAGATGTTATTGCAGAAGGAATAGACACCATCACCACTATATGAATCGGTCCATTGAAGGGCGATTTCGGCATAAATCCTTTCGGTGGTCACGCCATCGGCGAGGGTTACGTCTTGGGCGCCACGGCAGAAGATAACGTTTTGGTTGATAGTGATTTTGTTGGTATTGATGTAAGAGACGTATTCCTTGATACCGCCTTCGTAATAGAAGGTTTCGGTAACTGGGGTCTCACCACGATCATCGGTGAGGACGATTTTAATGCCGCCGTTGAGGAACGCCATCTGACGCATGTGATTCTTGATGGTTTCGTAATCGTAAACGGTGGTTTCGGTGAAGATGGTTTCATCTGGCTGGAATGTAACGGTGGTTCCGTGACGATCGCTATTCCCGACTCTGGTCAAACGGCCGGTAGGATGTCCGCCGTTTTCGAAGCGGATTCTATATTCGCCGCCATCTTTATAAACGGTGACGTCCATCCAAGTGGATAAGGCGTTAACGACCGAGGCGCCGACACCGTGAAGACCACCGGAAACTTTATATCCGCCGCCTTCGCCGAACTTACCGCCAGCATGGAGAACGGTGAAGACCGTCTCAACACCGGAAAGTCCGCTTTTAGCGACTATATCGACCGGAACACCACGTCCGTCGTCCTTGACGGTGATGGAGTTACCTTTGTTGATGGTGACTTCGATGTTTTTGCAGAAACCGGCAAGGGCTTCGTCGATAGAGTTGTCGACGATTTCCCAAACGAGGTGATGCAAACCAGCGGCCGCAGTGGTCGCGATGTACATGCCAGGACGTTTCCTGACGGCTTCAAGACCTTCGAGGACTTGAATGTTGCTACCGGTGTAGCTAGCGTCGGCTTTTTCGAGTTCTTTCTCGTTTTCAACGCTTTTTTCTTCGTAGGTGAACTTATCTTCTTCTGCCATTGTTAATTCCTCCTAATAACGGCGTTATTCGCGGAGACGTCGATGTGGGTGACTCCGTCGATTTCAAGTTTTGTAGATGTTACGAACGTTTGACCAAGTCCTTTGGCGAAGCGGAGTGTGTTCTCCACTCTTTTTTCGTCCAATTCGCTCGCAACGTCATCAAGCACACAGATCGGTTTCCTATCGAGATCGTCGATCAGGAAGTAAGGACACATCTTAAGAGCGAAGACCGCCATGCGATTTTCGCCTTGAGATCCATGAGTCGATATGTCTTTCCCGTTTAGCTTAAACGAGAAATCTTCTCTATGGGGCCCAACGCTAGTGCTTTTGTGTATCAAATCGCTTTGAAGCGAATCTTGATACGCTTTTTTGGCCGCTTCCACGAATCCATCGCCGTCTTTAATGAATGGACGGTAATAAATCTTGGCTTTGCACGGCTCTCCGCGGACATTTTCGATTATGTTCGGGAGAACTCTGTTGATCTCATCCACGTATAAGCGGCGGTAGCGGACGAGCGGCAGCGACACTTCGACCATTTGTTCGGTCAAGACCTCAATCAGTCTTAAATCGGGGTTTTCTCGCTTAAGGAGGGCGTTTCTCTCTTTAAGCAACTTCCCATATTTGGATATCAGGGAGAAGTAGTCGCTAGACTTCTTGCCCAAGGATATATCCAGGAAGTTTCGCCTTTCGCCGGGGCTAGACGTGAATAAGGCCACGTCGCTCGGGGCGAAGACTATGACATTGACGAGTTTTGATAGCTCGCTAAGCCTTCTGACCGGTTTTCCGTTAAGAAGGACTTTCTTTTTGCCTTTCGAGATCTCTATTTCGATCTTTCTTATTAGGCTTCCCTCTTTGACGGTCGCTTTGATCGTGGCGGATTCGCATCCGTCTCTAATCAAGTCTTTGTCGTCGTTTGTTCTCCAAGACCTAGCGAGGGATAGGTAATGGATGGCTTCTACGAGATTGCTCTTCCCGCTCGCGTTCGGGCCCGCGATGGTGCTAAGCCCGTCGCCCAAATCCAGGGAAAGCTTCTCGTACCCGCGAAAATCGCGAAGTTCGAGGTGGGTGATTATCATCCTATGATCTCAATTCGGATCCCGATTACTTCGACGACGTCTCCAGGGCGGAGTTTTCTTCCTCGTCTAGAATCGGTTTCCCCATTCACTTTTACTTCGTTCATAGAAAGGAACGCTTTCGCCTCTCCGCCGTTAGATATGATGTCGGCGAATTTGAGCATTTGTCCGAGCGTTATGTACTCGGTGGTGATTTGAACTGTTTTCTTTTCCATGCGATAAAAGTGGCTATAAAAGCCTCAAAATAAGTTTACTACTACGTAGTAAAAAAAGATAGGCTTTTTTTGCCTATCTTTTGAGAAATTTTAAATGGCTTTATTTGATTAATAAGTCCTCATCGGAGTGATCAATTCAACTGCGGTGGCATCTTTCGGGTTCTTGACGACGAAAGGCTTCATTTCGCCCAAGAAGCAAATGGTGACATCTTCAGATTTCAACGCTTTTACGGCGTCGATGACGAAGTTTGAATTGAAGGAAACGACAATTCTCTCGCCGGTGAATTGATAGGCGGAAAGGTGTTCGACGGCGGAACCGTTGACATCGCTCTTTGCGGAAATTTCCACATCATCTTCCTTCATGGACAATTTGACGACAGGTTCATTGTCGGCGGAAAGGATGCGGACACGATCAATCGCCTTTAAAAGCTCTTGGGCGTTAACCTCTAGATAATAATTGAAGTTTTGAGGGATGATGGCGCTGGTGACCGGATAATCTCCAGGGATTAAACGGCTCGAGACAACAGTGCGTCCAAATTCGAAGAGGATCTTCCTGTCGTCGACCGAAATACGAACTGATTCGGCGTTTTCGAAGAGACGGACGATTTCCTGGACGGTCTTCGCCGGGACGTTGCAAGTAAACTTGGCGTCGTTATACGTAAGGACGGTCTTTCTGGCCAAACGAGCAGAGTCGGTCGCGGTAGCGATTAAAGACTCGCCGTCGGCTTGGAGGTTAAGGGATTTAAGAATCGGGCGAACATCCTTTTGGGAGGCGGCGAAAGCACTTTGCTCAACCAAAGAGGCGAACATGTTGGCCTTCACTTCGATAACGCATCCAGCAGGATCTAAATCGATATCCGGGTATTCCTCAGCTTTCATCGAATTGAGTTTGAAAGAGGATTTTCCGTCTTCGATTTTAACGACTGAGTCGTCGATGACTTCGACAGAAAGAGTTTGGTTTTCGACCCTTCGGACAGCTTCGGTAACGATGCGAGCATTGACCAATGTGGCGCCGTAACCGGCATTGCGGATGATTTCACGTCCTTCGATCATATAAGGAACTGTGTATCTGATGGTTATTTCGCTATTGGATCCGGTTATTTCTAATCCTTTTTCGTTAAGATCCAATTTCAAGTTAGTAAGAAGGGGGATTGGTGCTTTAGAGGCAACGGCGTGGCTTGCGGTAACTAAGCCTTTGAACAATTGTTCTTTGTCGATGGTGAAACGCATTCTATATATTCCTCCGGTTATATTTATTAATTAAAAGAATAAAAAGTAATAATAAGGGCTGTGGATTCGGTGGATAAACGCCTTTTTCCTTGTGAATATTGTATCACGACAGACGTTTTCTTTGCACCTTTTATTTATTTTATAAATACATCAGCTATTT
This sequence comes from Bacilli bacterium, assembly GCA_024409055.1. Lineage (GTDB taxonomy): Bacteria > Bacillota_I > Bacilli_A > RFN20 > CAG-826 > Alloenteromonas. Next base: position 78,011 of record JAKSUL010000003.1, on the reverse strand, counting down.
ATCTTCTTTTTCAGCTCCGCGATAGCTTGTCGCATTTGCTCGTTTGTTTTCAACTCTGTTTCCACCTTCTGAATCGAGTTCATAACAGTGGTGTGATCCCTTCCGCCGAACGATTTTCCGATTTTGGTGAGCGGAGTGTCTAATGTGTAGCGGATTAGATACATGCAGATGTGCCTGGCCATCGCAATTTGGGCGACGCGGCTGGATCCGGTTATTTGGTTGACCGGGATTGAGTAGTAATCGGCAACGGTGTTGATGATTTTTCTTTCAGAAAGTTTGACGGAATCAGCCTGCATGTCGGTTAAGCTTGAGACGGCTTCCATGGCGATTTCGATGTCCACGTGTGTCGTTGGCTTGATGTTCACTGTGTAGAAAACCAAAAGGTTTAAGGCCTCTTCGAGTTCCCTGACGTTGTCGGAGAATCTATCCGCGCAAAATTCGATGACTTCATCGTCGAAATTGGAAGCGTCTAATCCGTTGGCGGATATTTTTTTCCTTAAAATTTCTTTGCAGGTTTCTGGGTCTGGCTTTTTAACGCATAACGTCAAACCTTGGACAAAGCGCGTCTTCAGACGCGGTTCGAAGCCATTCAGCTGGCTTGGATGCTTATCGGATGTTATGACGATTTGTTTGCCGGCGTTAGCTAATGAAGAGAAAACGTCGAAGAACATATTCATCGTCGCTTCTTTTCCGGTGAGCATCTGGATATCGTCGATCAAAAAGACGTCGACGCTTGATTTGAAGTACTCCTTCAATCCCGACCCCTTTTGGTCTCCGGTTAAAAATTTCATGAATTCGTCAACGAAATCCGTGGCAGTGATGAGAAGAACTTTGCACATTGGTCTCGTTGCTTTTATCGCATTAGCGATAGCGTGCAACAAGTGAGTTTTCCCCAAACCAGAATCGCCGTAAATGAACAACGGGTTAAAAGTTTTCCCTGGATCGCGAGAAACGACCAACGACCCTTCGCGAGCCTGGTGATTGCTTAGACCCGCCACGAACGTTTGGAACGTGTAGGCCGGATTGATTCTGGCGTCGGCGAAGAAAAGAGGTTTTTCCACTTCTTGACGCGGTTTTGAGTTATCCACATCGTCCGCTGTGATGAATTTGATTAAATATGTAGTTCCGGCCGCTGCTTGGACAGCTTCTTCGAACATCGAGGCGTATTTTGCACCTAGAATTTGGACCGCCAAACCGGAATTGGCCACAACATACAACGTATTGTCTTCTAATCTATCCGCATATGAGTCTGCAATGAAAGAATCAAAGATTCTTTGATCGTTCAGTTCTTCTTTTATTCTGGCGAGGACTCGGCGCCAGAGATCGTTCAATTGTGTAACGTTCATAGTTTTTACCTGAGGCATATTCTAAGTTTTCCACAAAGCAAAACATATAGGCAAATTCGAAACTTTTTGAGTTTTCCACATAAAAAACATAATAAAAAGTTCGATGAAATCTAACGTATTCACGCTTTATCCACAAGTGTGTGAAATTCTTTTGAATGTGTATAACGAGCCTTTACTACTCGTGCGTGCGTATTCACTCGTGCACGTTCGTGATTGAGTTGTTCAGCCTCCTTCCCTATAATTACACTCGCAAACCGCAAGGTTTAGGAGAAAACATATGAAAAAAACTTACCAGCCTTCTAAGAGAAAGCACGCCAACGTCAGCGGATTCAGAGCCCGCATGAGCACCCCGACCGGCCGCAAAATCATTGCCGCCAGGAGAAAGAAAGGCCGCAAGAACGTCGCTGCCTAATTTTCGACATGAAAAGGCAATTCCGGATTCTAAAACACCAGGAATTTGACCGCATCATAAGATCCGGTAAAAGCCTCAGGACCCCTCACTTCTCTCTTTGCTACGAAACTAACGAGCTGGGTTATTCTCGAATCGGCATCGCCGTCGGGAAAGCCAACGGGAAAGCCGTGGTCAGAGTGAAAGAAAAACGTCAGGTCAGGGCCATCTTCGCCGAACGCGATGATTACCGAGTCAACGTCAACCTCATCGTCATAATCCGACCTTCTTACGATCCCGAGAGGTATCAGGAGGCCAAAGATGAGCTGAACAAAGCTCTAGACACCATTAAGGAACGCCAGAATTGAAACACACTAAGAAAACGATACTCGGCATAGCCGCGCTAGGATTAGGCGCCGTCTTGCTTTCGTCATGCACGCAAAGCTTCTGCTCCGCGACCGACCAGGCTAATATGGCCTATCCGTACGAACAAGGCGTCACCGTTTACCTAACTCAAGAGCAAGCTAACGAGCTTGTCACTGCCGGGCTCCCCGATGGAGCCAGCGCCCCGGAATTGGCTATCCCGGGAAACACAACCGTCTACAAATACATACCGTTTGAATACGTCGATGGCAAAACTGAAGCAAAATCCTACAAAGCTGCGAAGGCTCAGGATTTCTTGGTTAACACCATCCTCACCAATGCCGCCTCTACCAATTACGGTTTCCGCGCCCCGTCCAAATGGTATTTCGAACAAATCGACCAATTCGCTTTAGAAGCTTCCATCATTGAAGCTGCTATCGATAGAGGTCAAATCGCCGATGATTTCGCTTCGTATACCCATTACGATTTCAAAATGTACGAAGACGGCACTAAAGCCTTGACCGACATCGTCAAACCGGATTTCCTCAACTCCATTAAAGTTGGAAACACCGGAGACAACGCAAATGGAGCATTGGTCGTTAATCCGTACACCGAATACGATTATAACGGTGATAAAAACGGAACCCCGTCCGACAAAATCAACAGTCTCATTTTCGATAAAGAAAACAATGTAGGCTATTCGATCCTTCGTCGTTTTGGCGAAGTTAAGTTCTCCGGCTACGGAGACGATGGCAAAACCGCCATCTGGGCGAACATGTCCACTTGGAACGAATACCTCCGCAGTATCGACATGGACGCTTGCCCAACTGACGATTTCATGGCTGTTTATCAAAGCCAAGTCGTCGCTAAGGTAAACGCCAACCGTTCCTGCATCGCCACTTCCACCAAAGAAGGCGTCTTCGGCCATTACGGCAGCAACGCCGACTGGGAAGTTCGCGTTGAGACGAAAGATTGGGGATATGCTTGGAGCAAAGGCTTCCTTGAAGGCCTCCTCGTTTATCCTATCTCTTGGTTAACCGACACCATTGCGTATGGAATTGACCCAGCCCTCACCGGCGTTGGCCAAATCATCTCCATCGTCTTGGTTACCTTGATCGTCCGCCTCATCATGATGGCGGCCACGTTCAAAACAACGTTAAGTCAGCAAAAGATGCAGGCTTTGCAGCCGCAACTTGCAAAACTTCAGCAAAAATATCCGAACTCCAATACCAACCAAGCCGAAAAACAAAGGCTTGCTCAGGAACAGATGGCGCTTTATAAGCGCAATAAAATCAACCCAATGGGTCAGCTCATTGTCTTGATCTTCCAGTTCCCGATCTTCATCTGCGTGTGGTCCGCTCTCCAAGGATCGGCCGCTCTCAGCTCTGGTCAATTCTTGAATCTAAGATTAAGTGATACCATCCAATCCGTTTTGTTCAACACGATCGGAAACGGACAAGCTTGGTACGCCAACATCAACGGATGGTGGACAGCCCTTGTTCTCTTCATCCTTATGGCGGCCACTCAGTTCTTCGCCATGCTCTTGCCTCAGCTTATCAACAAAGCTAAGAACAAGAAGATTACCAAATTAAGCAAGAATCCTGCTCAGGATAAGAATAACAAGCAAATGAAATGGATCACCTATGGTATGTTGATCTTCACCATCATCATGGGCTTCTTCCTCCCGTCCGCTATGGGCGTCTATTGGTTGATTGGTGGTCTCATCTCCATGATGCAGACCGGTATCACCCAGCTTGTTCTTGCTAAAGGTAAAAAACACTAAGGGGATATAACATGAAACAATTCGTCGCTAAGACGGTCGAAGAGGCCGTTGCTAACGCCGCCGCCGAACTCGGCTGCGATGCCGAAAAACTCATCTACACCGTCGTCGAAGAAAAGAAGGGGCTCTTCAAGAAGACCGCGACTATCGCCACTTATGACGAAACAGACGCCGCTGCCTTTGGCGAAGAATACTTAACGAAAGCTCTTGCCGCTCTCGGAGTTGAAGCCACCGTTACTTCCGTTCTTGAAGATGACATCATCAAGATGTCCATTGATTCCGCCCGTAACCCGATCCTTATCGGAAAAGGCGGAAGCACTCTCCAAGCTCTCAATGAACTCGTCAAACTTGCCGTCTCCAATAAATTCCGCCACCGCTATAGGATTCTCCTCGACGTCGCTGGATATAAAGAAGACAAGTACGACAGGGTCGTTCGTATCGCCAGGAAACAGGCTTATCAGGTCATCAAAACCAAAGTTGATTGCAAACTCGATCCGATGACTCCGGATGAGAGAAGAGTCGTTCATAACGCTCTTGCCGAATTCCCGAACATCAAGACCGAATCGTCTGGTGAAGGAAAGAATCGCGCGATCACAATCAAATACGTCGCCTAATCTTCGAAAAAACGAATAAGCCGGGTTGATCCCCGGCTTTTCTTTTTCTCGCGTGCGCGTGCGTATATAAGAGGTAAAAGAAAACCGCAGATTTTGAATCTACGGTTAATTCTTGTGCTTGTTATTTGGTGACGATGACGTCTCCGATCGTGACGGAAGTAACGCCCTATGAACCGTCGCTAGTGAATAACTCTCTCATGGTAGAACGGTTTGTGAGATTGAGTGTTTTTATTTGTGAACCGCTTTTGTAGAAATTGAATCCTTCTGATGTCACGGTCCAATCGTCTTCGGCGGTTTGAACCGCGTGAATGAGCCTGACGTCTTCCTCGTCGTGTTCGGCGATGTATTCAATATCGGCGGCGGTTGCTTGTCTTTCCTCGACAACTGTCGCTCCTTCCGGAAGCTCTGTGTAGGTAGCGTCGTAGCAGTTGGTGTAGTAATCAGTGACGCCGTCCTGTTCACAAGTGGCGGCTAATCCTTTGTAGTGGATAAACTGATTGGCGTCTAAAGCTTTAGTTTGAATGTCGGCATTGGTACCAATGGCGATCGCGGCGACTCCGGCAGCCGATAAAATAGCAATCGCAGACATTCCCTTCAAAAAAGTTGTTTTTTCATATGAAAAATCTCCAATATGGTTTGGCTATATCTTCGATGAAAAAACGCTATTGAAAACGCTTTCTTTAGTACTTTTTGAGTTTAGGTAAAAAAAAGACAAGAGTAGACTCTTGTTTTCAAGTAACCGACGATAATTTTTATAACTTTAATATGTATAATGAATTCATGAGCAGAATAATCGTTGCTTTAGCTACTCCACCTTTAAAAGGTGCTCTTGCGATAATTCGTCTTTCCGGAGACGGTGTTTTGGCTTTGACCGACACACTATTTACGAAAAAAGTTTCCGATGTCACAAAAGGCACTCTTTTCGTTGGTGAATTTAAAGATAAAGAAACGATCGATCAAGTTGTCCTCCTTGCTTATCCACACGGCAAATCAATGACTGGCGAAGAGTCGGTTGAGGTTATTTGCCATGGTTCTATGGTTATCGCTAATCAAATCATAGAGGCTTATATCTCTAGAGGGGTTAGCTATGCTACTCGCGGAGAATTCACCTCCCGTGCTTTCTATAACGGGAAGATGGATCTTGTCGAAGCGGAAGCCGTTAACGATATGATCAACGCTACGACAATAGAAGCCAAAAACCTTTCTTTAATGTCATTAAAAGGAAGCACGAGCAAAGGTTTGACGCCATTAAGAAAAGGAATCGCCGACCTATTGGCTTTGGTGGAGGTTAACATAGATTATCCTGAATACGACGATATTGAAGTAGCTTCAAAAACGAAAATCGTATCCGATTGTGAAGAACTTCGCCGCCAGATTGCCAAATTGATAGACGAAGGCAATCAAGGGCAAATTATTAAAGAGGGAATAAAAGTCGCCATCGTCGGTGAACCTAACGTTGGAAAATCCTCCCTCTTAAATTCTTTGATCGAAGAAGAAAAAGCTATCGTTTCTTCGATTGCCGGTACAACTAGGGACGTTGTTGAAGGCGAATTATCCATTCACGGTGTCGCCCTTCATCTTTTGGATACGGCCGGTATTAGAGAATCTGAAGACGAAATAGAGAAAATCGGGGTAAAACGCAGCCAAAAATCTATCCAAGAAGCCGATCTGGTAATCGCAGTTTTGGATGCCAGAAGAAACGAATTGAGCGAAGGCGAAAAAGAAATCCTCACTTTAAGTGAAGGTAAGCGCCGCATCATCTGCTACAACAAAGGTGACTTGGTTCCTTCTCACGAAGACGGCAAATTATACGTTTCCGCTTTAAAAAATGATGTCGAACCATTAAAGGAAGCGATTTTTGAGTCGCTTGGTTTAAGTGAAGAAAGCTTCAAGACTCCAAGTTTAAATAACGCCAGACAGTTGGGTCTTCTTAAGAAGATCGATCTTGATTTGGCTAGAGCTCAAGAAGATGCGGAGAATGATGTCCCGAGCGATATCGTCGCCGTCAGTTTGCAAAGTGCGTATAACGGAATTAGAGAGATATTGGGAGAAGTCGCTACCAATGATTTGAGCGATGAGATATTCTCTAGATTCTGCGTTGGTAAATAGAATGTTTGTTGATTCCCATTGCCATATAAACGACGAAATCCTTCTTCCAGGCGAAGACGAAGTTATTAAACGCGCCAACGAAAAAGGCGTTTCTTTGATAATGGTGGTGGGCTATGATTTGGAATCTTCGAAAAAAGCCGTTGAGATCGCGTCTCGCCACGACGGAGTTTATGCCGCGGTTGGATTTCATCCCGAAAATCTAGAAGGCGTTTCCAACGAAGCTTTGCTAGAGATAGAAGAATTAACGAAGAACGATAAAGTCGTGGCGATTGGGGAAATCGGCCTCGATTATCATTGGTTCAAAGAAGAAAAAGATAGGCAAAACCAAAAGAAATGGTTTGTTAAACAGATAGAGATGGCGAACCGTCTCCATTTGCCTTTATCTATACACGCGCGTGACGCAAGTGAAGATACTTTTGAGGTTCTAAATGAACATCGTCCTCTTTTCGGGGCGGTTCTCCACTGCTATTCCGGATCAGTTGAAATGATGAAGAGATTCGAAACGTTGGATCTATATTTCGGATTTGATGGACCTATTACTTTCAAAAATGCCGTTGGGCCGAAAGAATGCGTAAAAGCGTGTCGCGAAGATCGCATTCTCACCGAAACCGACTCCCCGTATATGGCCCCTACTCCATATAGAGGAAAAACAAACGAACCACAATATATCGTGGAAATAATTGCTCAGATGGCATATCTCCGCGAAGTTTCGGTTGGTTATATGGAAAACAAGGTCGAGGAAAATTTCCGTCGCCTTTTCTTGAAGAAATAATATGGAAAAGTATCCGGCCATCATCGTTGTTGAAGGAAATACGGATGAAGCGCTCATCTCTTCTTTTCTTGATGCCGATATCGTCAAAACAAACGGTTCCGCCGTTCCTAAGGATGTCATCGAATACCTAAAGGTGGCTTCAAAAACTAGGGATATCGTAGTTTTGACCGACCCAGATTCGCCAGGCAAAAGGATTAGGGATGTATTGGATAAGGAAATTCCCAATCTTCAGCATGCTTTTGTCAGAAAAGAAGTATCCATCAAAAAACATAAGGTGGGTGTAGCGGAAAGTACAAAAGAAGAAATATTGTCGGCCTTAAGCCATTTGGTCCCATCTAAAAAATATGATTTTGGAAACCTAACGATGTCTGATCTGAATGAGTTGGGTTTGATGGGCGGAGATGAATCTTCCACCAAAAGAAAAATTTTGGAATATAAACTTCATGTCGGACACACAAACGCGAAGACGTTACTAAAAAGATTGAACGCTCTTGCGATAACAAAGGATGAATTGAAAGGGGTTCTCGATGGACGATAAGAAATATTTCGAAGGAGTCATGAGCTACAAACTCATGGCGAAAAAAGAAGTTGGGCAAAATTTCCTCATTGATCCCAATTCGGCCAAGCGCATCGTGGATAGCCTTTTGATTGAAGAGAAGGATAAGGTTTTGGAGATTGGCTCAGGAGCCGGATCACTAACGTATTTTCTTCAAAAAAGCGGAGCTCAGATCGAATCGATTGATATCGATGAAGGTTTAATAACCAAACTCCAAAACGATTTCGAAGGCGTTTCCAACCTCACGGTTAAATGGGGAAATGCGATGAAGTACGATTATTCATCTTACGATTTAATAATTGGAAACCTCCCCTATTACATCACCTCGGGCATCGTTGAAGAGGTTCTTTTGAAAGCTAATAAATGTAGACGTGCCGTCTTTATGGTCCAAAAGGAAGCCGCTGACCGCCTTCTTGCTAAACAAGGCAGCGACGATTATTCCCCTCTTACGATTCTTTTGTCTTATGTGAGCAAAGCCAAAAAACTTTTCAATGTATCTCGTGATTGCTTTGCCCCGGCCCCGCATGTCGACTCAACCGTAATCGGATTGGATTTCGATGAGAATAAACGTGGAGAAAAAATGATCGATTTATACCGTTTGATGCAAAAGATGTTCCTTTTTAGAAGAAAAACCATCTACAACAACCTTAAATCGATGCTAAAAGATGGCGATAAAGCCGCGAAAGCGTTAGAGGTTGCCGGAATACCGGTAAACGCCAGGCCGGAGCAATTAAATGCCGAGCATTACATGTCGCTCCTAAACGCGCTCGAAAGTTTGTAGTATTATTGTTGAGCATATGATTATCAAATCTTTTTCAAAGATTAACCTCACCCTCTCCGTCGTTGGTAAAAGAGATGACGGATATCACCTTCTCCGCATGGTGGATCTTCCCCTCGAACTTCATGATTCGGTTGAGATCGAAAAAACCGGCGGAAACCAAGGTAGCTACGTCACCTGCGATGACGTAGGTCTTTCTTCCCTCAAGGAAAACCTCTGCATGAAGGCTTTTAAACTCATGCAGCAAACATACGGTTTTAAAGAAACCTTTAATATTCGCATTCACAAAAATATTCCCTTCGCCGCTGGTTTAGGCGGAGGATCGAGCAACGCCGCGATTGTCATGATGGCGATTCGCGATATCTTGAAATTGCCGGCCACCAACGAGGAACTCGCCGCTTTAAGCGTTAAGCTCGGCGCGGACGTCCCGTATTTCTTTACCCTTAAGCCGGCCCTTGTCGAAGGAATTGGCGAAATCGTCAAAGAAATACCGGTCAAAAAGAATTATTACGCCTTGGTCGTTAAACCCGTTGATGGATGTTCGACCAAAGAAATTTATGAATCCAGCGACTCGTTCGATAAATTTAACATCAACGTCGAAGGGGTTATCGAGGGCTTAGCTAAAGGCGATGACGATTTGATCGCTGCCTCTATGGGCAACGACTTATATCCGGCCGCCGCTAAACAAGTCCCGGAAATCGACGTTATCTTGAATGAACTTCGCAAAGAAGGCTTAAAAATCGTGGCCATGTCGGGCTCTGGCTCCTCTTGTTTTGCCTTAAGCGACAATTTCTGGAAACTTAAATTGATCTCGCTAAAGATGGAAAAGAAGAATTACATTGTCCGTTTAGCCAAAGTTATCAAATAACTTATAAGGAGAAATACCATGAACAGATACGCAATCGTATTGGCCGCCGGAAAAGGAACGAGGATGAAAAGTCTTCGTGAAGACGTCTCTAAAGTTTCCTTTCCGATCTTAGGAAAACCCTTAGTCAAATACGTGGTCGATGCTCTTAAGCCTCTTGGCTTAGAAGAACTTATCACCATCGTCGGATTCGGAGGAGAAACCACCAAGAAGATTGTCGAAAACGATTCGAAAGTCGTTTGGCAAAAAGAGCAAAAAGGAACTGGCCACGCCGTTATGCAGGCCGCTCCCCTTCTTGAAAACAAAGATGGATTAACCATTATTTGCTGTGGCGATACCCCTCTTCTAAAAGCCAAGACTTTGGAAGCTCTCCTTTCTAGCCATGAGACAAACGGAAACGCCCTCACCATTCTTACTGCCGTCGTCGATGACCCGCACGGATATGGAAGAATCGTTAAAGAAGGAAATCGTGTCACTCGTATCGTTGAACAAAAAGATTGCACCAAAGAGCAAGACCTCATCAAAGAGATCAATTCAGGCGTTTACGTCTTTGATAACAGGGAACTCTTCAAGGATTTGAAGAAACTCACCCCAAATAATGCCCAAGGCGAGTATTACTTAACTGATGTTATCGCCATGTTTGTTGAAGACGGACTTAAAGTCTCGACATTCGCTCTTAGCAAAATCGAAGAGACCATGGGAATCAACGATAGATATCAATTAGGAAAGGCTGCTAAGATGATGCAACATAGATTAAATAAGAGATATATGCTCGCCGGCGTTTCCATCGAAGATGAAACCTGCACATACATCGCTCCAGATACTACGATTGGACAAGACACAGTCATAAAACCGGGAACCCATATCTATGGCAATTCCAAAATCGGAAAAGGCTGTGTGATCGGCCCCAACGCTTATCTAGAAAATGTCGTTCTCGAAGACGGCGCGGTCGTCGGACCTAACGAAGTCATCAAGAAATAACAAAAATCACCCTTGGGAAACCAAGGGTTTTCTTTTTGCTTTTGTTCATTAAATAAAAAGAAAAGCACACCCCGAAGGATGTGCTTTTTGTGTTTAGCTAGGCTAAGAGTTATTTCTTAGCGGCTTCACGCTCGCGGGCGATAGCGGCCTGAGCGGCAGCAAGACGGGCAAGCGGGACACGGAACGGAGAGCAGGAGACATAGTCGAGTCCGACGCGATCATAGAACATGATGGAAGCCGGATCGCCGCCAGTTTCGCCGCAGACACCAACGGTGATGTCCGGACGGGTGGCACGTCCACGCTCAACAGCGATCTTGACGAGTTCGCCGACGCCAGCCTGGTCAACAGTCTGGAACGGATCGAATTCGTAGATCTTTCTCTCGTAGTAGTTCGGGAGGAACTGGCCGGAGTCATCACGGGAGAAGCCCATGGTGAGCTGGGTCAAGTCATTGGTTCCGAAGGAGAAGAATTCAGCTTCTTTGGCAATGTTGCCAGCCTGTAAGCAGGCCCTTGGGATTTCGATCATGGTACCAACGTGGTATTTGAGTTTCTTACCCTGTTTGGCCATTTCTTCTTCAACGGCTTTGACAACAGTGTCTTTGGCCCACTTGAACTCTTTGAGTTCGCCACAGAGCGGGATCATGATTTCCGGTTCGACGTCCTTGCCGAGATCCTTGCTGGCCTTCAAGGCAGCCTGGATGATGGCGGAAGCCTGCATACGGTAGATTTCCGGATAGGCGACGCAGAGACGGACTCCACGGAAGCCCATCATCGGGTTGGCTTGTTCGACGGAGATGATCTTTTCTTTGACCTTCTCGACGGTGACGCCAAGTTTCTCAGCGATTTCGGCGATCTTCTCGGTTTCGTAGATGGTCGGGAGGAATTCGTGGAGCGGCGGATCGAGGAGACGGATGCAGACGAGATCCTTCGGAGAGGACATGTACATCTTGTAGAAGTCATCGACCTGATACGGACGGATGCGTTCGAGGGCGGCGACGCGCTGTTCAAGGGTATCGGAGAGGATCATGGACCTCATGTTGAGGATACGATCTTCGGCGAAGAACATACGCTCGGTACGGCAGAGGCCGATACCTTCAGCGCCGAACTTGTGAGCATTGTCGGCATCGAGCGGGGTGTTGCAGTTGGCGCGGATCTTGAGGCGACGATATTTGTCGGCCCAGTCCATCATACGGCCGAAGTCTCCGCCGAGGTCGGCGTCGATCATCTTGATGGAACCCTCGTAGACATCACCGGTGTTACCGTTGACGGAGAGGATATCTTTGTCGGTGTAAACCTTGCCATTGATGGTGACGGTGCGCTTTTCTTCATCGATGTGAGCGCCTCCGCAACCGGCGGTGCAGCAGCGGCCCATGGCACGGGCGACGACAGCGGCGTGGGAAGTCATACCACCACGGCTGGTGATGATAGCTTCGGCGTTGACCATACCGATGATGTCTTCAGGAGAGGTTTCGGTACGGCAGAGAATGACTTTGATTCCCTTATCGTGTTTTTCTTTGGCTTCTTCGGCAGTGAAGACGATGTAGCCAGTTCCAGCACCCGGGGAAGCCGGGAGACCGGTGACGATCGGGGTGTGTTTCTTGAGGTCGGCGGCGTCGAAGGTCGGGTGGAGCAAGTCGTTGAGCTGCTTCGGTTCAACGCGCATGCAGGCTTCCTTCTCGTCGATTAAGCCTTCGTCAACGAGGTCGCAGGCGATCTTAAGAGCGGCGCGAGCGGTCCTCTTACCATTACGGGTCTGGAGGAAGTAGAGCTTACCGTGTTCGATGGTGTACTCCATATCCTGCATATCCCTGAAGTACTGTTCCATGGAGGTGATGGTTTCCATGAACTGTTTGTAGACATCAGGCATACGAGCTTCGAGTTCTTCGATGTGAAGCGGGGTGCGGACGCCAGCAACGACGTCTTCGCCCTGGGCGTTCGGTAAGAACTCGGCGTAGATCTTCTTTTCACCGGTAGATGGGTTACGGGAGAAAGCGACACCAGTGCCGCAATCTTCACCCATGTTACCGAAGACCATGGTCTGAACGTTGACGGCGGTTCCCCATTCATATGGGATTCCGTTCATCTGACGGTAGACGTTGGCGCGTGGGTTGTCCCAGCTACGGAAGACGGCGGCGACGGCCTCTTTGAGCTGGACGTACGGATCGGTCGGGAATTCCTCGCCGAAGACGTTCTTGTAGTACTCTTTGTACTTGGCAACGAGGCCCTTGAGCTGCTCAGTGGTGACTTCGGTGTCGAGCTTGTAACCATTTTCTTCTTTGATCTGGTCAAGCATCTTATCCATTTCGGTCCTTGGGTGGCCTTTGGCGATGTTGGTATACATCAAGATGAAGCGACGGAAGGAGTCATAAGCGAACCTTTCGTTGCCGCTAGCGATAGCGATGTTTTTGACGGTCTCGTCGTTAAGACCGAGGTTGAGGATGGTATCCATCATACCAGGCATGGACTGCCTAGCACCGGAACGAACGGAAACAAGAAGCGGGTTCTTTCCACCGAATTCTTTGTTTACATCTTTTTCGACCTGGTGAATGTGGGCGACGATGTCATCCCAAACGAAATCCGGAATAGCTTTGCCGGAATCGTAGTAGAGAGTGCAGGCTTCTGTGGTGACGGTGAATCCCGGCGGGATGTTGATGCCGGCTTTGGTCATTTCAGCGAGACCTGCGCCCTTTCCACCAAGGATGTCCTTGCCGAGCTTAGCGGCGGTGGCTTCCTTGAAGGAGTAGACGTATTTCTTTTCTGCCATATTGTCCTCCTAATGACAATGTTAGAAGCGTTTGACATAGTCAAAACGCCTGACGGGTCAATGTTACCACAAATACGAGGTTTCTTTGAAGAAGAAAAAGCCCCAAATCTAATGTTTGAGGCTTATTTTTTTAGTTTGAGTGGTTGTTACAAACGCCCACCGCTTATTTATATATGGTTATTAGCAATGTCCGCAGGTGGAGCCAAAGTAATTCATGAAGATCTGCATCATCATGTGGATGGCGATCATGTGGGCGTCTTCCGCTAACTGCATATCGTCGACCGGAAGATGGATGTGGGCGTCGGACATGGTGTGCAATTTTCCGCCACCGAATCCCGTCATTCCGATGATTTTGACGCCTTTTTCTTTAGCGACTTCGCAGGCGTTGATGACGTTTTTGGAGTTGCCGGAACCGGAGATGGCGACGACTATGTCGCCTGGCTTTGCAAGAGCCTTCATCTGATAAGCGAAGACCTGGTCGAAGCCGATGTCGTTGCCCATGGCCATGATCGTGGCCATGTTGTCGTTAAGACACACCATGCGGAATTTCTTCTCGGCGTCGTAGCAGGTGCCCTTCATGAAATCGCAGACCATGTGGCTGGCGGTCGCGGAGCTTCCGCCGTTGCCCATCGTGAAGACGGTGGCCCCTTTTTCGTAGGCGCCGAGCATGAGGTTCATGGCCTCGTTTATCTCGTCGACGTTCATGAGGTCGATCGCTTCTTTTTCTCTCTTGTAGTAATCCTTAATGCTGTTTTTGAAGTCCATAGGTTTTCTCCTTGTCGCGATAATGATAGATGATATTTATCCAAGAATCTTGGAAATTGCTTCTTCTAAATCCTTGCAGACCAAATCCGGTTTAACATCTCCATATTTCTTATAAGGATTAGGGTCACCGGATGTGACTAAGCAGGTTTTGCAACCGGCGTTGATGCCGGCTTGAACGTCTTGGCAAGTATCTCCGATCATCCAAGATTCCGTGAAGTCGATGTTGTATTTGGCCTGAGCTTTTTTAAACATTCCGGTCTTCGGCTTTCGACAATCGCAATCGATCTTGTATTCAGGCCTTTCGCCTGGAAATCCTTTATCGGGATGGTGCGGACAGAAGAACAAGTCGTTTAGGTAAGCGCCCTCGTTTCCGAGGAGGTCTTCCATTTTGTTATGGATGTCTTCTAGGGTTTCTAGGGTAGCCTCTCCCCTTGCAATTATTGGCTGATTGGTGACACATATAGCAAGATAAGAGGATTCATTGATGCGTTTTATTGCTTTGGCGGCCCCCTCCATCAAGAAGAGCTCTTCTGGCTTTCTGACGAAATTGCCAAAACGGTTAATGACGCCATCTCTATCCAAGAAGATGCATTTCTGCTTTTTGGCGAGGTTTTTGGCGGCGATGACGCCGTTTTTGCAGTCGGCCGTAACCGATTCGTAGCGATCCGGCGTTCCGCAGTCTTTGACGTATTCGCTGGAGCGATATGCATAAGCTCCGCCCAAGGCAACCGTTGGGGCCAAAACTTCTTTTTCGAAGTCGATTTTTTCCGGTTCGGTATCACGGAATGTTTCAAGGATTTCCTTCGAAACGATGTATAAGCCGGCGTTTGTTAAATTTTTATAGAAGAAATTACGCGGCTCCTTTTTGCTTAAGATACCGATGAGCTTGTCGTTAATGTCGCTAACCAAAACATCCGAATCATATGGGTGCCCATTTGGGTGCGCGAAAGCGGCGATCATCGCTTCTTTTTCTTTGAAAAATGAAACGAATCTATTCCAATCGATGTCGATCATCAAATCGCCGAAAAGGAGAGCGAAATCTTCGTCGAACATATTGGCCGCTAAAGACAAAGCGCCTCCGGTTCCGAGCGGCGTAGATTCGACTATGTATTCGATTTTGAGTCCCCATTTCGATCCGTCGCCAAAATAATCTTGGACGGCGGTTGTTTTATAAGAAACAATCAAAATTACTCTATCAAAGCCAAAGGCTTTTAGATTCTCAATCTGCCATTCCAGTATCGGTTTGCCGTTAATAGGCACCATCGGTTTTGGGAGGTCCCCGGTTATTTGTTTTAAACGCGTACCGGCGCCGCCGGCTTGTATTAGTGCAATCATTTTCTATTCAGTGTAAAGAACGGAGCAGCCGGCATTATCGAATTCAAACGGCAATTCCTTGAGTTCTTTTAAAGCCTGTCTAACGGCGAATTTTCCTTCTTCGTTCGGGACGTAGAACAAAAGGAATCCACCACCGCCGGCTCCGAGGAGCTTTCCTCCGGTCGCGCCGGCTTCGATTGCTTTGGCGTAGTATTCGTCGATCTTTGGGTTGGAGATGCCGTTAGCGAGGGATTTCTTGATTTCCCAAGATTTGAGGAGGATCGGGCCTAAGGCGTCAACATCGTTCCTCTCGAAGGCTTCTTTAAGCTCATGTGTCATTTCGCAAAGCTTTTTCTGAGCGGCGATTTTATCCTCTTTGGAAGCGAGGTTCTGAGTTTGTTCTCCGAGGATCTTATTTGCGTCTCTCACGTCTCCTGTATAGAACATGAGGAGGTTGCTCTCGAGTTTTCTATAAGAGGAACGTTTCATGATGATTGGCTCGACTTTGACGAATCCGTCTGGGCAGAATTCGTAGTAACGTAGTCCGCCGAATGCCGCGGCGAACTGGTCTTGTTTACCGATTGGGTTGCCGAGCTTTTCAATTTCGACTTCGCAGGCCTCTTTGGCGATTTTATATGCGGAAACCGATTTTTCTTTGTAGGTGTAAAGAAGCTTTAAAAGGGCGACCGTGAAGGTGCTGGAGCTTCCTAGACCGGTTCCGGCCGGAATGTCGGCGACAGAAGTGATCTCAACGCCGGTGACGCCGAAGTCGGTGAGACACTGCTTGAAAATCCTGTGTTGGATTTTGCTTGGGTCATCGACAATTTCCGTTTGGCTATATTTAAGGGTAATTTCGTCTTTTTTGAAATCTTTGTTGATAGTCAAATAAACGTATTTGCGGATGGAGGTCGAAATGACGCATCCACCGTATTTCTCATAAAATGAGGGGATGTCTGATCCGCCGCCACAGAAGCTGACGCGGAAAGGTGCACGGGCAATAATCATGGTTTGTCTTCCTTTGAATCGACTAATTTTAAGATAGCCATAAGGCTAACGCAATGAATAACCCACAATGTAAAGAAAACGTTAATGGTGCTATAGTTTCAAAGATACGACCTAGGAGCACGTTTATGCCCAACGAAAACCCACTGATAATGACGATGGATTTTGGCACCCAATCCGTTAGAGCCTCAATCTACAACGATAAAGGAGAGGCCATTGCTTATTATCAAAAACACTATGAGCCGGCTTATTTCTCCAAAGAAAAAGGCTTTGCCGAGCAAGATCCGAACTATTATTTCGCCTGCCTTTGCGAATGCACGAACGCCATCACCAAGGAATACCCGGATTTAATAAAAGACGTCAAAGGCATCACTTTGACCTGCTTCCGCGATTCCGCTGTGTTGCTCGATAAGGATAGAAAGGTTATTCGACCCATGATCCTTTGGCTCGACCAAAGATTCGCGGTCTGTAAGGAGCCTTTGCCTGCTTTATACCGTTTGATTTTTGCGGTCGCCGGCAAAACCGCGGCTATCGAAATCAATCGTAGAAGAACAATTGCCAACTGGGTTAAAGAGAACGAGCCGGAGAATTGGGCGAAAGTCGATAAATACGTTCAGGTTAACACCTACTTCAATTATCTATTGACCGGAGAATTGAAAGATCCGGCCTCTGCAAACATCGGCCACTATCCTTTGGAATATAAGAAGCGCCAATGGTACAAAAAGCCAATGAAACATATGCAGGGCATGGTTTTCTCCGTTGAGAAGCAAATGCTCTCCGAAATCGTTCCGGCGGGGACGTTGATTGGAAAAATAACGGAAGAAGCCTCAAAACTCACCGGAATTCCGGCCGGAATTCCGCTTTATGCCTGCGGAGCCGATAAATCCTGTGAGACGTTAGGAACCGGCGTTGTCGATGACACGATGGCCTCCATTTCATTAGGAACGGCCGCCAGCATCGAGACCACCACGGTCAAGTACAAACCGGGAGCCCCTTTCTTCCCGGCCTATCCTTCCGTTCAACCAGGCAGATTCAACATGGACCGTCAGGTTTATCGTGGATTCTGGATGATTAACTGGTTCTTAAAGGAATTCGGCGCCAAAAACATCGACGACGTTATTTCCGAAAACTACAATGCGGGCGACTACAACAAAGAAATCGCCTCAATTCCTCCAGGATGCGATGGTTTAATCCTTCAGCCGTATTGGGGGCCGATGCTTGAAAGGCCGTTAGTTAAGGGGGCGGTTATCGGATTCACCGACTCAACGACGAAGGCTCATTTCTATAAAGCCATCATCGAAGGCGTTTTATTCGCCTTGTATGAAGGAATGCAAGATTTCACAAAGAGATTAGGACACGGATTCAAAGAACTGCGCATTTCAGGCGGAGGATCTAGAAGCGATGAGGTGTGCCAAATCGCGGCTGATATGTTTGGCCTCCCTGTTTCCAGGGTTCAAACCAATGAAAGTTCTTCTTTGGGTGCCGCCATCTCGGGCTTCTTGTCGATAGGAAGATATAACGGGGCCAATCAGGCGGTCAGCCAGATGGTAAGAAAGTCGGTTACATTCACCCCCAACCAAGAAAATCATAAGAAATACGCCGATCTTTATAATAAGGTTTACAAAAAGCTTTACCCCTCGTTGAAGGATGTGTACAAAACCATTTGCGAGATGAATAAAAAATAACGAATAGGGTGCCTTTTGATAGGCACCCTTTTTCGTTGGGTTAATAAAAAATTACTTTTTAGAAAAAATAGTATGTACCTATTAATAAATAGGTCTATTATTTGCGTGCGATTAAATAATCACGCATTTGTTAATGAAAAAATATAGGCTTAACGCGAGCTCTCCAGTTCGCATCGATGTCGGCAAACCGCCTCATCAAAACGGCTTATTTTTTACGCAAATTATGCTCTGGTTTTGACCGGGGCTTTTTCTTTGTCTTTTTGGGAGATGAATTATGGGAAGAAAGATTCTTGAACTTAGGAACATCAAGAAATCGTACGGGAACAATGTGATTCTCGATGATTTCAATTTGTCCGTTAACGAGAACGAATTCGTCACTTTCTTAGGTCCGTCCGGCTGTGGCAAAACCACTGTTTTGAGAATCATCGCCGGATTTGAAGCCATGCAAGGCGGAAAACTTTTGCTCGATGGCGAAGAAATCCAAAAACTCCCCTCCCACAAAAGGCCGATCAACACTGTCTTCCAGAAATACGCTCTCTTCCCGAACATGAATATCTACGACAACATCGCGTTCGGATTGAGAAACAACATCTATTCCAACGTTTACGACATCGGAACGATGAATCTCATGAACAAGTACGGATATGAGGAAGAAGAAATAGATGGTCTCATGAAGATCTTGAGCCATATTGAAAAGCCGATTGACGTAAAGAAGTACGTCATCGATTACTTCAAAAAGCAATCAACGTATTTCGCGTTTGAAGAGGAATTAAAGAACCTCAAGAAACAATACAAGAACAGCAAATACAAAGACTTCAAAGAACAAATCGCCGAGATGTTTGCCAAAAACGGAGTCAATCCCGTTCTTTCCTTCAACGATGAAGAGTCGTTTAAAGACGTGGAGAACGAGATTCTTGCGAAAGCGTCCGAAAACGATAATGGATATCTCATTTACTGTGCGATCAACGACCGCAAATTCAAAGAAAACGTGATTCACGACGAAGTCATGAAGGCTCTTCGTTTTGTTAACCTTGAAGGATACGAAAACAGGGAAATCACCTCCTTATCTGGCGGTCAGATGCAAAGAATCGCAATCGCTAGGGCTATCGTGAATAAACCAAGGATTCTTCTCCTTGATGAGCCTCTTTCTGCTCTTGACCTAAAACTCAGGAAATCCATGAGGCTCGAGCTTCGTGAAATGCAAAGAAAATTGGGTATCACCTTTATTTTCGTAACCCACGATCAAGAAGAGGCCATGGTCATGTCTGACACAGTCGTTGTCATGAACAACGGCAAGATTCAGCAGATGGGACGCCCAGAAGATATCTATAACGCTCCAATCAATAGATTTGTCGCTACGTTTATCGGCGAAGCAAACCTTCTCCGTGGCGTCTATAGTGAGCCGCGCCGCCTCCAAATGATGGGAAAGACGTTTAAAGTTTCGGCTCCCGATTATGGCTTGAATGAGGAATTATATTGCATCGTAGAAAAAGACGATTTCGATATACGTCTACCCGAATTTGCTCCTTTGACTGGCAAAATCAAAACCGTTTCGTTTGAGGAAAACAAATACACGTTAGGCGTTATGGTCGGCGAAACGTTGATTAAAGTCGAGTCCGACGATAAGTATAAAGTTGGAGACATCATCGGATTGTCCGTCGACCCAAGCAACGTTTACTGCGAATCGATAAAAGAAAATAAGGCAAAGCTTCTTGCTAACTATGAAGGCGCCAACATCATGAAGGGCGTTTATTTGGGCAACCAGAAAGTCTCTTTCCTAGGCGCTACATTTAGATCTTATCAGCCGACATTCTTCCCTGGCGAAGTCGTTGATGTCGTTATCAGGCCGGAAGACTTCGACCTTGTTTTAGATGATCCTGACAAAGCCATTATTCAAGGCATCGTCACCAAGACCGCTTTTACGGGCATGACTTTCAATATGTGGGTGAACTGTAACGGCACCGTTCTTATGGTCACCGATTACCAAAACGCCGAGGTCGGTGAAAGAATTGGCCTATCCGTCGACTTCTACGAGATTCATATGATGAAAGTTGCTGACGAGGATCAACCTTTGGAGATCAGGAAAATCAGAGAGGAAGGCCGTCGCCTCGCTCTTGAACAAGAGGACAAATAAGGATGAAAAGATTTAAGGGTTTCGCAATACCTTATTTGATATGGCTCATTCTTTTGGTCGTGACCCCTATCGTTGTCATGATCGTTTTGACTTTCTTCAACACCAAAGGAATGGACTTTATTGGCGCTACTTTTTCCTTGGATGCTTACAAAAGATTAGCTGATCCGTCGATATTAAAAGCGTTGGGCAACTCCTTATACATCGCCTTCTTCACGGTTCTGATTTGCTTTTTGCTTGGTTATCCTGTTGCTTATTTCTTATCTTTCTCCAACATCAAAAACAAAAAGCTTGTCCTTTTGTTGATGATCCTTCCTATGTGGAGCAATTCGATGCTACGTATCGTTTCTTGGCTCCGCTTGTTATCCACGGATTTCTTGTCGGCGTTAAATCTAATAGGCACCAGCGGGGCCGTTATTTTCGTCACCGTAACGACATATCTCCCGTTTATGATTTTCCCGATTTTCACCGTCTTGGAAAAAATGGATAGAAGCATTATCGAGGCGTCCAAAGATTTAGGCGTTCCGGCCTGGAAGACATTCTTGAAAATAACGTTCCCTTTGTCGTTAGGTGGAGTTTCTAGCGGCGTCATCATGGTTTTCTTGCCAGCCGCTACAGGATTCGCGATTTCTCAGACCATAGGCTTGGATAAAGTCAGGTTGGTTGGCAACCTTTTGCAGACCGTGTTTGAGAAGAACAACTATAACTTTGGATCGCTGCTTTCGATTTTCGTGTCCGTGGTCATTATCGCCATCGTTCTTTTGTTCGACTTCGTTCAGAACCCAAAAGGAAGGGGGAATAAGTAATGCTTATCGAAACTTCCTGGAAAAACGTCCTTGCCAATGTCTTGAAGGTTCTCTTCGTTGTTTTGGTTTTCTCGATAATGTACGTGCCGATCGTCATTATTATCTACCAGTCGTTTAATAAAACGGCGAATTCGATTTCTCCGTTAGCTTGGGGCGGCTTCACTTTCGAACACTACAAAGAAATATTCACCGATCGTCAGCTGTACACTTCAATCCTTGATTCCCTTCTCGTCTCGTTCTGGGCGACTTTGTTATCCACCGTGTTCGGTGTTTTCGCCTCAATCGGTTTGCACGCCCTCAATAAAAAGGCTAGAAAGGCCATGGATTTCCTCAATGAGATTCCAATGCTTAACAGCGAAATCGTAACCGGCATTTCCATCATGCTTGTGTGCTCATTGATAAAGCCGTTATTCCCTGGTGTTTTTGGCTTCCCGTCAATGCTCCTTGCCCACACCTTCTTTATGACGCCTTACGTTATATTGATGGTTCTTCCAAAACTTGAGCAAACCGATGAGGCTTTGTTCGAGGCCGCTCAAGATTTAGGGTGCTCTCCTATGAAATCTTTGGTCAAAGTCGTTATTCCGTCTTTATCGACGGCGATTTTGACGGGGGCCCTTATCGCCTTTACTTTATCAATCGACGACTTCGTTATCTCTTTCTATACGCAAGGCGGCGGATTCTCTAATTTCTCCAACTATGTATATAGCTCTTATACAAAAAAGAACTTCTCGGCCGGTAGCTACGCTTTCAACGCTTTGCTAACGTTTGTTACTTTGGGCATTGTTTTGGCGATTAGTCTTTACGGCAATCATAAAAAGAAGGGGGAGAACAAATGAAGAAACTCATTCCTGTTTTAGTAGCCCTTCTTTGCTTCACCGTTTTTGCCGGCGTGGTTTTATCGACTCCAAACACCGTTCTTTATTTCTTGAACTGGGGCGAATATATCGACACAACATTGATCACTAAATTCGAAGAACAATTCAATTGCCAAGTCGTGATGGAAATGGTCACAAGCTCTGAGGCTATGTATCAAAAGATCACGTCAGGAACCACCAATTACGATGTCGCTGTTCCGGGCGACTATACGGTCCGCCAACTCTATGAAGAGGGATACTTAAGAAAATTCGACACTGGCAATTCCGAATATGTGAACCTTTCAGCCTATGACTCTTTGTTCGTTTCGACATTGAGGTCTTTGATGGCAGAATACATGCTGGATTCAAAGACCGGCGAAGAAATAAACGAATATTACTTCCCTTATTTTTACGGGGCGTACTCAATCATTTATAGCGAAAAGAAAGAGGACGTACCTTCTGTAATTAAGGAAAACGGCTTCGCGTCCCTCTTCGACCGCTCTTTGTATAACGAGGATGTGAAGATTGGTATGTATAACACCGCAAGGTGGATTGTGGCCTCTTCTCTTATGGCGGAAGGACGTGACCCCAACATAACCAAAATGGATGGAACAAAAGATGGTGACATCGATTCTGAGCTCAAAGATCATTTGGTCAATAAACTTAAGTCCGCCAACTTCGATGAGTTCGGAAGCGACTCCATGAAGCGCAATGTCGCAAATGGCTCCCTTGATATGTGCTACACCCAGCTTGGTGATTTCTTCGATGCCTTGTATTTGGTTTATGACGAATCGCCGAAAGGAGCCGAAATTAAGTTCAACGTTAATATCCCTAAGGTCACCAGCGCTTTCTTCGATTCCATGGTCATCCCCACCACTTGCCAAAATTACGATCTCGCAAACAAGTTCGTCAACTTCATGATGGATGGCGATAACGCGTATCAAAACGCCCAAGCCATCGGCTATAGCCCAACTTTGAAAACCGTTGTTGGAAAATATATCGAAGATGCTGAAAACGGGGCCTATTACTATGGCGATGAAACCACGGAGAATTCGCTCACTCTAAAAGATTTCTTAGAAAAATATCCAATGTATTTGGATCCGATTGGCCAATGCGAAAAAGTTTATATGCTTGAGCCAAAATCAACCCAATATTTATCAACTTGCGAGATTATCTTTAATAGCCTTGCCTAATCTATAACAACGCCTTTTATGGAATTTCCATGAAGGCGTTTTTTATACGCCGAATTTTACTTTATTCTTCGTTCGGAGAACGTCCGAGGAACTGAGAATTATATAACTCAGCATAGAATCCCTTTTTGCGGAGCAATTCATTGTGGGCCCCCATCTCAATGATCGACCCTTTCTTCATGACTAAAATAACTTTGGCGTTTTTGATGGTGCTTAATCTATGGGCAATGACGAATGAGGTCCTTCCCTTCATCATCTTTTCCATCGCGTCTTGTATGGCTTGCTCGGTTCTCGTATCCACGGATGACGTCGCTTCGTCTAGAATCATGATCTTCGGTTGGCTAACCATGGCCCTCGCTATTGTGAGTAGCTGCCTTTGACCTTGCGAGATATTGGTGGCGTCTTCTTTAAGAACAAAGTCATAACCACCAGGAAGAGATTCTATGAAATGGTCGGCATGGGCTGCCTTAGCTGCGTTTTTAACTTCTTCATCTGTTGCGTCGTTTCTTCCGTAACGGATATTCTCCATGATGCTTCCGTGGAAGAGCCACGTGTCTTGTAAAACCATGCCGATCGATTTTCTTAAAGTCTCTCTTGAATAATGTTTTAGATCTATTCCATCGAGGACGATACGTCCTTTGTCGACTTCATAGAATCTCATGAGGAGGTTAACTAATGTGGTTTTTCCCGCCCCGGTCGGACCTACTATTGCAATCATGTCTCCTGGGTTGGTATGGAGGTTCATGTCTTCGATTAATGGTTTGTTCTCGTCGTAGGAAAAATAAACGTGTTCAAAGATGACTTCGCCTTTTATGTTTTCGTTAGACGAGACACAATCGGAATCGTTTTCGATTTGCTCGAGGCCGTCTTCTAGCGCGAAGATGCGCTCAGAGCAGGCACCGATTGATTGGATAGACGCAACTAATTGTCCTAATTCCTCGAATGGGCTTTGGAAAATATTCAAGAACATAATGAAAGCGACGACCATGCTAGGTTCGGTCTCGATTAATCCAGATACAAGGGCAACGCCGGCAAAGCCGATGTTGTAGATGAAACGCATTATTGGATAGATAAAGCCAGATATCCATTGCGATTTTCTGTCGGCCTCTGTCATCTCGATATTGATGCTTTCGAATTTGTTTTGGACGTCTTCTTCTCTACCAAAAAGTTTGAGAATCGAGAACCCTGAATAAGCCTCTTCCACTTGTCCTTCAAGGACGCCGTATTTCTTTCTGTAGGCTTTGAATTGTTTGTTGCTCTTAGAACCAATTGTGTAGACAACCAAAAGAGTAAAAGGCAATGTTCCGAGAATCACCAACGCCAATTGCCAACATAAGATAAGCATTGAAACGATGCATCCGGTTACGATTATGAAGCTTTTGATTAATGACGTAATTACGGATGGTAAGTTTCTCACGACGTTATCTACGTCGTTTGTTCCTCTGCTTAAGATTTCTCCCGTTTCTGTCGCGTCGAAATAGGATAGAGGCATCTTGTCGAGCTTGGCCTTTATGCGAGACCTTAAACTATATCCATAATAAGCAATAAGTTTTTGAAGTATCCAATCAGCGCCCCAAGCTGCAATAGCGGAAGCCGTGTAGCAAATAAGCGTGATAAGCATCCACTTCATTGCGTATTCGTTTTGGAATATTGCATACCCGTCCACGTTTTTTATCATTCCGCTGATAAGATTCGACACTAACGTCGGGCTAATAACGGATAAGACTGCGTTGACGGCAATGAACAAGGAAATGAAAACGATCGCAATGGTATGCGGCCTAAAGTCTCTGACTAAGCGGAGATAGGTTGCTTTGGCGTGTTTGGGCTTTTGGTGCCCCATATCTTCCATAGGCATTACTCGTCACCTCCTTCCGTTGCAATCTTATCGGCCATTTGAATGGTCTTTTCGATCTCATCTTTATCTAGTTGGGAGAAAACGATCTCTTGGTAGACCTTGCATGTCTTCAAAAGATAGTCGTGTTTGCCTTGGCCCACTATTTCGCCGTCGCTTAAAACGATGATGTTGTCGGCGTCTAATATCGTGGAGACTCGCTGGGCTACGATAATGACTGATGATTCTTTTGTGTAGTCTTTTAGAGCCATCCTCAGTCTGGTGTCTGTTCTGAAGTCCAAAGCGCTGAAAGAATCGTCGAAAATGTAAATTTCTGGTCTTTTAACTAAGGCCATAGCAATGCAAATCCTTTGCCTTTGACCACCGGAGAAATTCTTTCCCCCGTGAGTGACCTCACTTTCGATGCCTTTTTCTTTCTTTGAAATGAAATGGGTAGCCTGAGCGACGTCTAATGCTTTCAAGATTTCCTCTTCTGTGGCGTCTGGTTTTCCAAAAAGCATATTCGAGCGGATTGTTCCCGTGAATAAAAGAGCCTGCTGAGGAACAAATCCTATTCTTCCGCGAAGTTCCTTTTTGGGCATATCCCTTATATCAACTCCATCCACTAAAATCTGCCCCGAAGTGACGTCGTGAAGTCTAGGGATGAGATTGATGATGCTGGATTTTCCAGAGCCGGTGGATCCGATTATTGCTGTCGTGCTGCCTGGTTTTGTTTTAAAGCTGATTCCTTTTATGGCGTCGACTTTGCTATCTGGATAGGCAAATGAAACGTTTTTGAATTCCACTACGCCTTCATGACTTTCCGGCGTTATTGGATTTTCGCATTCCCTGATCTCGTTTACGGTTTCTAAAACCTCATTGATCCTTTTCGCGGATGTTTGGGCTCTTGGGATAGTGATAAGAAGCATCGAGAACATAATGAAGCTGAACATCAGGATCATCGCGTATTCTGCGGAAGCGATAACATCACCAACTTGGATTTGCGTGTATAAATAGCTGCCATCCCCGGCTGCGTTCTTAAAGCCGAAATAATAGGTTGTGAGGTAGGTAATATCGAAGGTTATTCCAATAATCGGCATGCCAAAACTCATGATTCTGGTGAATTTGACGGTTAGTTTCGTCGAATATAAAGAAGCTTCTTCGAATCTATTCTTCTCACGTTCTTCTTGATTGAAGGCTCTTACTACGCGGACTCCGGTGATGCTTTCCCTCATGATCGAGGTCACGTTATCAAACGACTTTTGGAATTTTTCGAATAACGGAATCACGACAACGAACAAAACTATCATCGTGGCGACGATGATGGCCAAGGAGAAAATGAGAATAAGAGCCAAATCCGGTTTCGTCGTGAGAATCATAACTATAGCGACGATTAGGCAAACAGGGCTTCTAACCAAGACCCTAAGTCCCATTTGAACCAACTGTTGGCACTGCTCTATATCGTTTGTGGTTCTGGTTATCAGCGTGGCTGTTCCAAACTTTGAATACCCAGACATCGATAGACCGGTGACTTTATTGAATACCTCGCGGCGGAGCGTTCTGCCAAAATAAGCACCAACGTGGCTATTCATTACCGAAGAGAAGAAGGATAAAAGCATCGCAAAACACGACACGGCCGTCATGAAACCGCCGATTATCCATGTATCTGTATTGGCGTTTTTGCTTGTTGGGAAAAGATTGATGCCAAAAATCTGAACTAAATACGTAACCGCATTATCGCCTAGATAGTACCCGTGAGGGTTTTTCATTATGGTCGTTATGGTCGAGATATAGGCGGGAAGCAAAAGACCGAGATAGGCATCTACGGCGACAAGGAGGATGACTATTACAATCTTCCACCAAATTGGTTTTAAGTATTTGAACAGCTTTCCCATACGGGAAATATCATATTCGCTAATGCACCCACGAAAAAGAAAAACGGATTTTTTATCCGTTTTTTATAGATATCTGCCTCAGTAAAAGTTAATTTTCCGGTTTTTCGGCCGGTCCTTTTGCTTTCTTAAGGACCAAGAATCCAATTAAGATAACGGCAATCACTAATAGAGCAATGCCAACGAGCAAATCGAACCATTTTAAGCTTGGGTATATAGCCCACATATCTTGGTTGATGAACATTGAAACGAGAGAACCGCCAATGAACCCTAAAACCATTGTATAAGTACCACGTCTATGCTCTTTCATCATTTTTCCCATGGCTTTCGAAGTGGCGAAAAGTCCGCTGACGACCCCGATGAAAAGTATTACGAGCAAAAGGATTCTCCAGATTCTATTTACGTCATTATGGAGTATGGAATTTTCGCCAGTGAGCAAATGAACGACTGGCTGGTACACGCCGAATATGAATAGAACCATAGAACCGGAGATGCCTGGTAGCAAACAAGCCACTGCGGCGATAAATCCGACGACAAACGTAACAGGATATACCCACCAATTGGCGTTAGGATCCAAAAATGCGTTCTCAACGTTGATGGCAATCCCGTTGCTGGAGAGGATGACCACAGTTACGCCAATCGCTGCGGCGATGACAAATCCTATGCCGATATTTAGCCCATCTCTCCAAGAGAAAGATTTCCAATCTATTTCTTTAATTACGATTGGAAGCCCACCTATGATAACGCCGGCAAAACAGGCGACGACCCAGAACATGGCTTGTGGCCTCCACGCCGTTAGGCGGCTATATCCTAGTAACAGGATAACGGCGGCTATTATGCAGCCTAAGGCAATAGGAAGCAGCGTCAAAAAACTTTGAACGAATTTTTTCCTTAAACCGTTGATGGAGTTAATCAATTTGTCGTACACGCTGACTATTAATCCGATAGTGCCGACGGACACCCCTGGCAACACTCCTGTGCCTAAGGCGGCGCCTCTAGAAAAATCTAAGAACCAATCTTTTGCTTTCATATGGGATACATATTACTAGGAAAGTGAGGAATTAGATATCTTCATGTGCTACACTTTTTTCGCTATGCGAACACTAGTCTTATACACGAGCAAAACCGGCGCCGCTCAAAAGTACGCCGAAGATATCGCCAAAAGAGTGGGCGGAGATGTCTTCCCGCTTAAGAAATTTAAGGCGAAGAAATATGCCGAATACGACACCATCGTTTTTGGTGGATGGGTAATGGGCAACGTTATTCAGGGTCTTAATGACTTTTTGGCTGAATACGATCGTATGGAAGATAAAAACGTCATTGTTTTCTCTTCTGGCATGTCAATGCCGACCAAAGAAGGACGCCAGGCTATTATCGACGCCAATGTTCTCGATATGTACCACATTAGGTATTACCAATTGAGGGGTGATTTTGATTATTCCAAGCTCCCATTCTACTTAAGATTGGTCATGGATAATTCCCTCAGGATGATAGCCAAAGACGAAAATGCCACGGCCGATCAAAGAGCTCTTTCCACCATCAAAAACAACCCAATCGTGTACTACGATCAGGAAAAAGTTGATCGCATCGTTACCGTCATTAACGGACTTTCCGTCCTTGAGGCTCAAGTGGAAGAAAAACAATGAAATTAATAGTTGGTTTAGGAAATCCCGGAAGTGAATATGCCGGAACCCGCCATAACATGGGGTTCATGGCTATTGATAAGTTTGCCGATATGGCGAACGGATCTTTTGATCGTTCGATGTTCAAAGGCGTCTACGGAATGATCAAAAACTCTTCTTTGGGAGAAGACGTAATAATTGCTAAACCAGAAACTTACATGAATTTTTCAGGAGAATTCGTCCAGCAATTCATGGCTTATTTCAAAATCAGCCCCGATGATTTGATCGTCGTTTTTGACGATATGGCTTTGAAAGAAGGCCAAATCCGCCTCCGTGAAGGTGGTTCAAGCGGCGGCCAAAAGGGAATGCAGAATATCATCGATTTATTGGGCACCGACAAAATAAAAAGAATACGCATCGGCATAGGCGAACCCGCTCACGGGGCCATTGATTGGGTCTTGGGCAAACCTAGTGGTGAATCTTTGGAGAAAATCGAAGAGGGAACCACCAATGCCGCTAGAGCTATAAGAGACGCCA
Organism: Bacilli bacterium; assembly: GCA_024409055.1. Lineage (GTDB taxonomy): Bacteria > Bacillota_I > Bacilli_A > RFN20 > CAG-826 > Alloenteromonas. The sequence goes on along the minus strand of JAKSUL010000003.1, from coordinate 49,066 downwards.
TAAAGATGGGTTTCAACAAAACGATGTCTCTTTATAACGGAGGAGGGCGCCACGGATAATCTGTTAGACAAAATATCGGAAGAAAAATTGACCTCCCCCCTCCTTTCTAGAACGGGGCATTTTGTCGTGGACGAAACTTATGGCGCACCCCTACTTTTAACCTCTTTATATAAAGAAAAAGCCAGAAATTTGGTATTCGTGGCTTCGAATATGTACTCAGCCCAAAAGGCCTATGAATTCTTTTTAAATTTTTTAAGCGAGGATCAATTGGTCTTTTTCCCGGCTGATGAACTTCTCCGCGCCGAGACTTTGGCTAGTGGGCGAGAAATCATGGCCCAAAGGCTATATGCGATGGCTAAACTCAGGGAACCTGGCAAGAAGATTTTGATCACCCATCCAGCTGCTTTGCTCAGATATTTGCCTAATCCTGAACGTTTCGACGAAGAGACCCTCAATATCAAAGTTGGAGACTCAATAGATTTAGGAAAGTTCAAAGAGAGATTGGTTTCCATGGGTTACCAGTCCGTCAACAAAATTGACCGTTCTCTCGAATTCGCCAATCGTGGCGATATTCTTGACGTGTTTCCTGTTTCTTCCGATAACCCAATACGTTTTGAATTTTTCGGAGATCAAATTGAATCGATACGTATATTCAATTTAAGAGAACAAACCTCAATTGAAAGCTTGGGAAGCGCAAAGATTATTCCGGCTTCTGATATTTTCCTCAGCGACGAAGAATTATGCGAATTTGCCAAAAGAGCGAACGAACGGTTAGAAGGCGACAAGGCGAATCTTCCTACGGACCAAGCTGATCTTCTTTCGCAAAACGTGGGCCAAGACATCGAATATTTCGTGATGCACGATTATCGCGGCTACCTTTATAAGTACTACGGATTCGCGCTTAATAAGGCTTTTTCGATCACCTCATATTTTGATCCTGAGCTGATTTTCGTGGCCGATAGAGACCAATTGGATAAGTCTTATGGAATGCTTTATAAAGAAGCTCGTGATTATCTATATGAGTTGAGGAATAAGTGCCAAATTATATCTGGCCTAGAAGAGTACATGCCGCTTACATCCGCGTTAAGGAGCGATGTGACTTTAAATGCCCGTTCATTCGCCTCTTCTCCCGATGATATCCAATTCAAAGCAAGAGGCATTATCACTACTGGGCGCAGCCTCACTTCCATTATCACCACCATTTCGACGTATTTATCCGGAAAGGGAAAAGTGGTTTTATGCCTCCCTGACGATCATCAACGAGAGACGGTTATCAGCCTTTTGAAGGAAAACAACATTGAATACGAAAACGTCAAAGGCCTTTCCGTCCCATCTAAAAAAGCAGCGATCACCAAGACGTTCCTTAATGAAGGCTTTGAGATACCATCCTTTAATGTTGCCTATATTTCCGCCAACGATTTATTCGGGAAAAGAAGCGTGTTGTCTCGTTTCTCTTCTAGATTCAAAGAAGCAACCATCTTAAAGAGTTATGAGGAGCTTCATCCTGGCGATTATGTTGTTCACGAATTCCATGGCATCGGCCAATTTTTAGGAATTAAAGAAGTTGAGCAAAAAGGTGTTCATAGGGATTACCTTTACATCGCTTATGCGAACAACGAATTCCTCTATGTTCCTTTGGAACAATTTAGATTGGTTAGGAAATATGCCGGGAAAGAAGGAAGCGTCCCAAAGATTTCCCATCTTTCATCGGGAGAATGGGAGAAAAAGAAAGCCCGAATCAAAGAAAGGGTCAACGAACTCGCCGATAGGCTCATCGCTTTATACGGAGATAGAACCAAATTGGCGGGCTATGCTTTCCCATTAGACGATGAGTTCCAAGCTCAATTCGAAAACGAGTTTCCCTTCCCGCTAACGCCAGATCAGGCTACCTCTCTTGCCGAAATCAAAGCGGATATGGAGAAACCTGAAATCATGGACCGTCTTTTGTGCGGCGATGTCGGATTCGGCAAAACGGAAGTCGCTTTTAGGTGCGCCTTTAAAGCCATTAACTCTGGCAAACAAGTCGCGATTCTTTGCCCGACCACCCTTTTGGCTAGACAACATTACGAACTCGCTAGAGAAAGGTTTTCCTCTTTCGGAATCAAGATAGCCTCCTTTTCTAGATTGGTGCCGCCCAAAGAACAGAAGGAGAACATAGAACTAATCAAAGAGGGAAAGATTCATTTGGTCATCGGTACCCATCGCCTCCTCTCCAAAGACTTTCAGTTTAAGGATCTAGGGTTATTGATAATCGACGAGGAGCAGAGGTTCGGCGTTGAGCAGAAAGAAAGAATAAAAGAATTCAAAAAGAACGTAGACGTCCTCACTCTTTCGGCCACCCCAATACCAAGGACGCTTCAAATGTCGCTAGTAGGCATCAGGCCTCTTTCTCAAATAAATACAGCTCCGGAAATGAGAATGCCCATTCAAACTTACGTCATCCCTTACGAGGACGATGTCGTTGCCGAGCTTGTTTCTCGTGAACTCAACAGGAATGGCCAAGTTTTCTATGTCCATAATTCCATTGAATCCATATATAACCGCGCCTCCACCATCGCTTCGATGTGCCCCCACGCCAAAATCGGAGTTATCCACGGCAGAATGGATAAAGACGAAGTCGAGGATGTCATGGAGAAATTCTACGATGGGGAGCTGAATGTTTTGGTGGCTACTTCCATTATCGAAAACGGAATCGACGTCCCTAATGCCAATATGCTGCTTGTTGAGGACGCCGATAAATTTGGCCTATCTCAGCTTTACCAAATTAAAGGACGCGTGGGACGTGGATCGAGAATCGCTTATGCGTATTTGATGTACCGTCCAAGGAAGTCCTTGAATGAAGATGCCCAAAAAAGACTTGCCGCCATTCAGGAATTCACCGAGCTCGGCTCCGGATATAAGATCGCCCAACGCGATTTGATGATCCGCGGCGCTGGCGACATTTTGGGCCCTGAGCAAGCGGGCTTCATAGATTCGATAGGCTTAGATTTGTATTTGAAGATGCTCAATGAGGCGGTTGACGCCAAGCAAAAAGGCGAAGTAGTGAAACCGCCCGTTCCCAAGAAGATGTTTAAGATCGACGCTTACATCCCAAGCGATTATGCGTCTAGCCCTGACAAGATTGCTTTATACCAGGATTTGGATGCAGTTAGAAATCTTGAGGGTTTGAAGGAATACTCCAAAAAGATGAAGGACATCTATGGAAAAATTCCAGATACAACTAAAGCCTTGATTCAAAAAAAGAACATCGACCTCCTCGCGGAAGGAGAGGAATTCTCTGGCATAGAGGAAATCCCCGGCGGAGTCGATATTCGCTTGTCCGATAACTTCTCTAAGATAAACGGAATCGGTGCAGCCTTGTTCAGTTCCCTTATCCCTTATCTAAAAATCGTAAAGGTAACTTTCATTCAAAAGAAGTTAGACATTAGGGTCACTAAACGTGATTTCTGGCTAAAGGATTTGGAGGAGATCCTCATCATAATCCACAAGCTTTATTTACGCGCGACACAAACACAATAGCGTTTGTGATAGGATAGTCATTATGAGAATGGATAAATTCTTGAAAGTGTCTCGCCTCATTAAGAGGCGTGAAGTTGCCAAAGAACTTTGCGATCATGGCAACGTAAAAATAAACGGCAAAATCGCTAAACCGATGACCGAAATCAACGAAAACGACATAGTCGTTATTGAGATGGGAAGGCACACCATCACGGCAAAAATTCTTGATGTCAGGCCTTTTGCAAACAAGGAACAATCGTCAGGTATGTACGAAATACTAAGCGACGTCGTTTCTTGAAAAGAGAAAAACTAAGATTGAATGGTGCGTTTTTATTGATAAATAAACTCAATAGGGTATATTACGAACGCTAACCCAGTTAGGTAATCAGAGATTAAATATCGTAAAAAAGGAGAAAAAATATGAACGACGGACAGCAACCGAAAAGAAGTGTATTCCGCTTCATCCTTCCATACTTGCTCATGGCACTCATGATTGGAGGCATTATCGCTTTCGTTCTCAACAATTTCATGGGCGGAGCTACGACTTGGTCTGTCGACAAGCTCGACGGGTATCTCGGATATGACGTTTCGACCGGGCAGACGGTTAGCCCTGAGTACTACATCAAAACAGCCAACGTTTCCCAAGGATACAAAGCCGTCACCGTTAATGGTGTTTATAGGACCTCCCAAGGAAACGAATATTCCTATACCGTGAAGATGGAAGAAGACCGTTGGAACGAGCAGTTCACCGTGACTGCCGCCGATGGAACATCCAAAACCCACAGCGCTTATAGCGATCTATTCATCTCGGCCGTCGATGCTTATAAGAACAACGCCGGCTTCTCCGATAGAGAGGACGCTAAATATATTGTTAACGACGCCTTCGAAACTTCTTGGTGGGACGCTTGGGGACCAACCGTCATTACCGTCGGTGTGACTGTTCTCTTCTGCATATTCCTCTTCGCTCGTCTTAATGGATCCGTTAACGGTGCCAATAGACAAGCCATGGATTTCAATAAGTCTCCGGCTAGAAGAGAAGATAATTCCAAAGTTCGCTTTAGCGACGTTGCTGGATGCGACGAGGAAAAAGCCGAGATGGTTGAGCTAGTCGAATACCTCAAAGATCCGAAGAAATATTCCAAATTCGGAGCCAAATTGCCGAAGGGCGTTCTCCTTATGGGCCCGCCAGGCACTGGTAAGACTCTCCTTGCTAAGGCCGTCGCTGGTGAAGCAAACGTTCCGTTCTATAGCATTTCCGGTTCTGACTTCGTCGAAATGTTTGTCGGTGTTGGCGCTGGCCGTGTCCGCGACCTCTTCAAAAAGGCCAAGCAGACTGCCCCTTGCCTTATCTTCATCGATGAAATCGACGCCGTCGGTCGTCAGCGTGGCGCTGGCTTAGGAGGCGGCAACGATGAACGTGAGCAGACCCTAAACCAATTGCTAGTCGAAATGGATGGTTTCGAAGCCAATAAAGGTGTTCTCGTAATCGCCGCTACAAACCGCAGCGACGTTCTTGACCCTGCCCTTCTCCGTGCTGGGCGTTTCGATCGTTCCATCACCGTTTCTTTGCCAGATAAAGCGGGACGTGAAGCTATTTTCAAAGTTCATGCCCGTAATAAAAAGATTGATCCAGCCGTTGATTTTGGCGCTATCGCCAAACGTACGGTCGGCTTCTCGGGCGCCGACATTGAGAACATTCTTAATGAAGCCGCAATTCTTGCCGTCCGCGAGAACAAGGAAGCCATTGATACCAAAGATATCGACGAAGCCATCGATCGCCGTATCGCTGGACCTGCCAAATCTTCGAAAGGCATGAATGCCAAGGAAAGAAAGCAAGTCGCTTACCATGAGGCTGGCCATGCCGTTATCGGCCTTAACCTCCCATATAGCGACAAGGTTCAAAAGATTACCATTATTCCAAGGGGACAGACCGGTGGCCATGTTCTCATGACTCCGGAAGACGATCGTTTCTTACTCACCAAGAATGAATTGATCGCCCGTATCACTGGACTTCTCGGCGGACGTACTTCCGAAGAAATTTTCTTCGATGATGTTTCTTCTGGCGCTTCTAACGACATCCAGCAGGCCACTCGCCTTGCCAGGCTTATGGTTACTGAGTTCGGTATGTCTGAACTTGGCCCGATTCAATACGAAGTCGACACTGGCTCCGTGTTCCTTGGCAGAGATTACGCCAACACGCAGAAGAACTTCTCCACGCAGGTTGCTTACGAAATCGATAAGGCCGTCCGCGAGATTATCGAGAAAGCTCACGCCAATGCGAGAAAACTTCTCGAAGAACATAAAGACCAGGTCATTCTCGTTGCTGAGACTCTCTTAGAACAAGAGACGATCACCGCTGAGGAAATCGAGTCCTTGGTCAAGACCGGCAAGCTCCCGGGCAAAGGCACTGAAGAACCGACTCCTGCTCCAGCCGTGACCGAAGAGCCAGTCAAAGAGGAGGCCAAGGCTGAAAAGCCAGCCACTCCGAAGAAGCCAAGAACTTCCAAGGCGAAAAAAGAAACCAAAGCCGAATAATTAATGCCCATCTTTCCGAAAAGGAGGATGGGTTTTAATTTACTTAATCATCCTTTTGCTGTTCTTCACGAATTAATCTATAGGGAGAAAAATGTGATTTCTAATGAATGAAAATCACCCTATGAATCTTGAAATATAGGGTGAAAAGCGCATAATTGAATTAGGAAGAAATCACCCTATGAATAATACTGAAGAAACTATCAAAGAACTGTTAAGAGAGAAAAAAGATATTGAATGGCAGATAAAAGAATCTCATTTTAAAGGATATCCGGAAGTTAAGACGCTAAACGGAAACAAGTATATTTACCTTAGGTTCAAACAGTATGATCGACTTTCTTCTGTTTACGCGGGCGTTTACAGTGATGATTTATATGCTTCTTTGAAAGAAATGGCAAAGACCGTTAAAGAACTCAATTCAAAGGCTCGTCTAATTAAGACTAAATTGGCCAAACTTGGCGTTTCGTGCGCCCCTTTGGATCCTAATGTACTTTTAAATTTAGATTTTGCTAGAGCGAATCTGAAAACGATAATTTTCGGACAGGCTGTTGTCGAAGGTGTTTCGGCAACTTTTTTAGAGACCGAAGAGATCCTTGAACGAGGCTCTTCTTTGAACGTCGGCTTCGACGACACATTAACCATTTTGAATCTTAAGAACGCATGGCAATACATTCTTGATGAAGACACTGTTAAACGTGGTCCGTGTTTCGGAGCTCTTTGCAACATAGCTGGTTTCATAAACGACAGGCAAATTTCATATCCAGATGAGATTAGGACGACCAACGTTTACATAACCGGGGCGAAATATCGTCCTCCATTGCCGGATAGAGATACGGTCCGGAAAGAAATCGACTCAATCATTACCGATAATGCAAAGGATGTTTTGGATAGGGCAGCCGATCTAGTTGCCTACCTTTGCAAAACTCAGATTTTCACAAATGGGAACAAAAGAACAGCACTCGTGTTTGCTAATTTGTTTTTGATCTGCAACGGTGGAGGCTTGTTGTCTATATCGTCAGAGATGGACAAAGAATATAAAAATAAATTGGTTCAGTATTACGACGGAATAAACGAGGACGTAAAAACCTTTCTTAGAGAAAAGTGCTTTTTGCCGATGATGTAAACACTATCTTCTAATTGCTGCCCCTATTTGCGCATATTGCGTGTAAACTATCTCCGATGAAAATCGGAGACATTGAAATTAAAGGACATGTTATTCTTGGCCCGATGGCTGGAGTGACCACGCTTGCTTATCGCGAGTTCATGAAGCCTTTTGGCGTCGGTCTTTCTTATAGCGAAATGATTTCCGATTGCGGAATATCCTATGGCAACAAAAGAACCATCGAATATCTCGAAACATCTAATGTTGATAGGCCCGTTGGTCTTCAATTATTCGGTTTTGATATCAAACACGCCGTAACTGCCATCGAATATTTAGAAAAGAACGCCGAATATGACATTCTCGATATAAATCTTGGTTGCCCTGTTTATAAGGTTACGAAAACAGGGGCCGGATCGGCATGGCTTAAAGATCCTAAGAAACTGTTCGCCTACATGAAGGAATTCGTCTCTCATTCCCATAAACCCGTTACTGCAAAAATCAGGTTAGGTTGGGACAGCAATTCCATTAATGTGTTCGAGGTTGCCAAAGGTCTTGAGGAATGCGGCGTTAAAGCTATTTCTGTTCATTGTAGGACCAGCAAACAAGGATATGCGGGCACTTCCGATTACGAAGCTATCAGAGGCCTTAAAGAAACGCTTAATATCCCACTTATCGTATCCGGAGACATCTATACACCGGAAGATGCTTTAAGAGCGAAAGAAATAACGAACTGCGATGCGATTATGGTGGCTAGAGGAGGACTAGGGAATCCGTTCTTGGTCACCCAAATAAACCAAATTCTTGATACGGGAAAATACGATCCATCTCCTGATGTGTTGACCCAAGTCGAATACGCCAAAGACTTTGCTTCTAGGCTCATAGAGCAAAAAGGCGAACAAATAGCCATTAGGGAGCTACGTGGCTTAATACCTCACTTTTTCTCCGGTTTCCCCGGATATAAGAAGGTCAGGTGCCAAATAGCCACTCTCATAGAAACAAAGGATGACCTTTGGAAACTCTTGGATGGAATATCTAGGAGAAAATCTTTGTAGGGCGAAAGGAGGTTGACTGCTGGAAGAGCGATATTATGAAAACATTTAAGTACCTATTTAAATTTCTTAAACAGTACTGGAAAGACACCATTTGGACATGGGCTTTCGTTTTGATTGAATCCGTTGCAGAAGTTTTGATTGTCTACTTTATGCAGGACCTTTTGGAATCAATCCAAAAATACGATCCAAGTACTGGAATGAAGCCGATTGCCGTTTGGGCAGCCGTTATCTCAGGCATCGCCTTGGTCGCGATTGCGACAGGAATCATTGCTGGATATTTTGCTTCGAGCGCTGCCGCCGGCTTTGGTAAAAACCTTCGCCGCGCGATGTTTGAAAAAATTCAGAAGTATTCCTTCAAAAACATCGATAAATTCTCCACGCCTTCAATTGTCACTAGAACCACCACCGATGTCACGAACGTTCAGAACGCTTTCCAGATGACGGTTAGAACCGTTTTAAGAGCCCCGTCTATCATGATTTTCTCTTTAATCATGGCTTTTAGGACCTCTTCAAAGTTAGCTTGGGTATTCGTCGCTATCGTTCCATTCTGCTTCGCGGCCCTAATTCTAATTGCAACTTGGGCCCACCCGATATTCGAGAAAGTGTTCATGAAATATGACGACCTAAACAAAGTTGTTCTCGAAGATGTGGATGGCATTCGCGTCGTTAAATCATTTGATCGTGAACCAGAAGAGAACGCTAAGTTTAAGAAGGTTTCCGATTTCATCTACAGCCACTTCACAAAAGCGGAAAGAAGAGTTGCTTTAAACGGGCCTGCTCTTAATTTCGCGGTTTTCACATCCATCATTCTTTTATCTTTGTTGGGTGCCAACATCATCGTTAGTTCAGGTGGAACCGACTTAGACATTCCGGGTTATTCGACTTTGATCACATACGTCATGATGATCATGACCTCCTTAATGATGGTCTCCATGATTTACGTAATGATCATCATCGCTAGAAACTCCGCTAACCGTATCGTCGAAATAATCGTGGAAGAGCCTGACATCGTTTCTCCGGAAAACGCCATCATGGAAATTCCGAATGGATCCGTTCAATTTGAAAACGTTAATTTCGCCTATCACGCCGATAAATACGTTTTGAAACATATTGATTTGAATTTCAAAAGCGGTGAAACCATAGGAATCCTTGGATCCACCGGCTCGGGCAAAACGACGTTGATAAGCCTTATTGCTAGGCTTTATGACGTCACTGAAGGAGCGGTGAGAGTTGGTGGCCATGATGTTAAGGAGTATGACATAAAGGCGCTTCGTAACTCGGTTGCCGTCGTTCTTCAGAAGAACGTTCTTTTTAGCGGCACGATTCGCGAGAACCTTTTGTGGGGAAATGAATCGGCGACAGATGAAGAAATCAAAGCCGCTTGCGATGCCGCGCAAGTTACCCCGTTCCTTGAACGTCTACCTGACGGCATCAATACAAAACTCGACCAAGGCGGAACCAACGTATCTGGTGGCCAAAAACAAAGGATTTGCATTGCTAGAGCTTTATTGAAGAATCCGAAAATTCTTCTTCTCGACGATTCGACTTCCGCTTGTGATACCGCAACGGACGCCTCAATTAGAGCGGCCCTTGCTTCCAATAGAAAAGACGTCACTAAATTCATAATCGCTCAGCGCGTCCTTTCCGTTAAAGACTGCGACACCATCATCGTCATGAACGAAGGGGAAGTCGTTGCTCAAGGAACCAGCGAAGAATTGCTAAATAGCTGCGTTGTTTATAAAGAACTCTATTACTCTCAGTTGGGAGGAGGTGATTTTGATGCCCGCTCCTAAGATGTCAGGAAGAAGGAATATGGCTCCCGTTTCCAAAGAAGCCAAACTTAATTCCGTCAAACGCCTTTTAGGCTATGTATTCAAATACTATGGATGGCAATTCGCCATCGTTATGGTGTGTTTGTTGATTAACTCCGCGGCCGGTTCAGTCGGTTCTTATTTCGTCGGATCTATTTTCGTCAATAAGTTCATAAGTCCAGCCTTGTCTCTTAAATTAGGAGGCACGGATGTCAATATTTTCACCTATCAGCCGAGCGACATGCCGTTTAACTTCACGACCGCTGTTGTCATTTTGGCCAGCATCTATGTTTTGTCTTTGATCTGTGCTTACTCCTATAACGTCCTTATGTCCATCATTGGACAAGGCGTCCAAAAGAGAATCAGGGACGAATTATTCGAACACATGCAAAGCCTTCCGATCTCTTATTTTGATAGAAGAGGTCATGGCGACATCATGTCGGTTTACACCAACGATATCGACGCCTTAAGAGAAATGCTTTCAAGAGCCCTTCCGATGGTCACGACTTCCATCTTCACGATGATAGTTTGCTTCTTCATGATGCTGTTCACCGATATGGTTCTTATGTTGGTTGTTTTGGCCTTCGCGGCAATCATATTCTTCTTCACTCGTTACTTCGTAAAACAATCGAGTCACTATTTCGTGAAGATGCAGATCGAACTAGGCCGTACTAACGCCTACATCGAAGAGCTAACCAATGGTCAAAAGGTTGTTAAAGTTTTCAATTACGAGGATAGAAACCTCATTCACTTCGATGAGCATAATGAGGCCTTGTTCCAAAACACCACAAAAGCCAATAGGTTCGCCAACGTTTTGATGCCTGTCGTCAATCAGTTAGGAAACCTTCAATATGTTGTTATCGCTTTGGTCGGCGCCACATTTATCGCCACTGGATTCCAAAACTACAACATCTTGAATGTCTGGTCCGGGGGAACGGCCTTCCAGATCGGAACTATCGTTTCTTTCTTGATGTTCTCTAAATCTTTCGTTCAGCCTATTGGACAAGTCTCTCAGCAGTTGAACGTTGTCGCCCTCGCTTTAGCCGGTGCATCTCGTATTTTCGAAATGACGGATGCTCCGTCGGAAATAGACGAAGGATACGTGGAGCTAGTTAACGCGAAAGAAGACGAAAACGGAAACCCGGTTGAATGTGTTGAACGTACCGGAAGATGGGCGTGGAAGCATCCGCATACGAATGGGGCCGCCACTACATACACATGGCTTAACGGCGATATCACTTTCAACGATGTCGACTTTGCGTATATCCCTGGAAAAACGGTTTTGCATAACATCACTTTATGGGCCCGTCGTGGCCAAAAGGTCGCGTTCGTCGGTCCGACTGGTGCTGGCAAAACCACCATCACCAACCTCATCAATCGTTTCTACGACATCGAAGATGGCAAGGTCCGTTATGACGGCATAAACATCACCAAGATCAAAAAGAGTGATCTAAGACGCTCCTTGGGAATTGTCTTGCAGGATACCAAACTCTTTACCGGAACGGTCAAAGAGAATATCCGTTATGGAAATCTTGATGCCACGGACGAAGAAGTCATAGAGGCGGCCAAACTCTCCAACGCTGATTTATTCATTCGTAATTTGCCGAATGGATATGACACGGTTTTGGAAAATGGCGGCGCTTCTTTGTCGCAAGGACAAAGGCAGCTTCTATCTATCGCTAGATGCGCAGTTGCCAACCCGCCGGTAATGATTCTTGATGAAGCCACATCCTCAATCGACTCTAGAACAGAAGCTTTGGTACAGGCCGGTATGGATGCCATTATGAAAGGTCGCACGGTCTTTGTAATTGCCCACCGCTTATCAACGATTCAAAACAGCGACGTTATCATGGTTCTCCAAAACGGAACCATCATAGAACGTGGTAATCACGAACAACTTTTGGCTCAGAAAGGAAAATATCGCGAATTATATAACGGAAAAAAGTCATCCTAGTTCTTCCTAAAGAAAGAACTTTAGAGTAGACTACCTAACGCTTGGAGGTATACCCCATGGAAGAAAAACTTAACGATCAAGAGCAAGCCCGTTTCGATAAGCTTGCCAAATACGAAGAACTCGGAATCGATCCCTTCGGTTCCCGCTACGACTGGAAAGATAGGATTGTCGATATCCGCAAGGCTGTCGAAGGAAAGACCGCGGAAGAGCTAGCCGCCAATCCGATCACCGTCAAGGTTGCCGGACGTTTAATGGCTATCCGCCGCATGGGAAAAGCCTCTTTCGTCAACCTTAAGGACCAAAACGGCGTTATCCAGGCTTGGCTTGGACGTGACGTTATCGGTGAAGAATCCTACAACGTTTTCAAACTCGCCGACCTTGGCGATATCGTTGGACTCGAAGGAACCTTGATGCTCTCCCACACCGGAGAACTCACCATCCGCGTCACCGCCTATACCCACATCACCAAATGTTTGAAACCTCTCCCTGAGAAGTTCCACGGATTGACCGATACCGAGGATCGTTATAGGCACCGTTACGTCGATATGATCATCAATGATGAATCTCGCCGTATCGCCCTTCTCCGCCCGGCTATCGTCAAAGAAATTCGCCGCTTCTGCGATTCCCTTGGCTTCGTCGAAGTCGAGACCAGCGTCCTTTCCCCAATTCTTGGCGGAGCCAATGCTCGTCCGTTCATCACCCATCACAACGCTTTAGGCAAAGATTTCTATCTCCGTATCGCCACTGAGCTCAACCTTAAGAAATGCATGGTTGGCGGCATTGATAGAGTTTACGAAATCGGTCGTATCTTCCGTAACGAAGGTATCGACACCAGGCACAATCCTGAATTCACCACAATCGAGCTTTATCAGGCTTATGGCGATCTCAGCGATATGAGAAGTTGGGTTGAGAACCTCTTCAAAGACATTGCCACCAATGTTCTTGGCACGACTGAGATTCACTGGGGCGATAACGTCATGGATTTCTCCAAACCATTCAAATGGATTTCCATGGTTGATTCCATCAAAGAAATTACCGGTGTCGATTTCAACAAAGAGATGACCTTTGAAGAAGCTGTCGCCCTTGCAAAAGAGCACCACGTCACCCTTGAAAAGAGCTGGAACAGCGTTGGCTACATCATCGCCGCCTTCTTTGACGAGTTCGTTGAACCAACCCTTATTCAGCCGACATTCATCCACACTTACCCGATCGAACTTTCTCCGCTCACCAAAAAGAGCAAAGATCCAAGATTCGTCGAGAGATTCGAATTCTTCATCAACGGAATGGAAATGGGCAATGCCTACAGCGAGCTCAATAACCCGTTCGATCAGAAGGAAAGATTCCAGGCTCAGCTTGAAGCCAAGAAACGTGGAGACGAGGAAGCCAGCAACGATATGGACCTCAACTTCTTGGACGCTCTCCGCTATGGCATGCCGCCGGCTGGTGGTATCGGTGTCGGTATCGACCGTCTTGTCATGATGTTCGCCAATACCTTGACCGTTCGCGAAGTTCTTCTCTTCCCGACCCTTAAGGACGAGAAATAATTATTTAAAAACGTGCAGCTATTGTCTTAGCGCAAGACTGCACGTTTTTTATTTATGTTGTTATAAGTAAATATATTGCGATACAGAAAGCCATGGAACATAAGAATTCCATCCAAAAATTAACGAAGATTCAGCGTTGTTTAATCCGAAGTTAAAACAATATTGGTTCTTAAAAGTGTTTTTGTTCGACTCGAAAACGCTGTAGGGAATTTCCATTGTAGTTATGTAACCTGTAAAACCTTCCCTTTTGTTTGTGTATGTTTGGGAGGACGAATAAGTGATTCCGTCGGTCTGTTCGACATATAGCGGATCGGACATCATCGTTCCACTAACGGCCGTCCTATAAAAGCATTCACCAAAGCTATTGATTCCGAAAGATATGGTCTTATTTTTTACCCATTGGGAGTTTCCCTTTGGCTGGATGATGACTTCGCAGTAATCATCCATTTTTATGCCCTCGTTATTCACCAAGCATTGGTCTGTTACTTTCGTTTTGATTACCAAAGACTCATCGGTGAAATTGAAATACCAGTGCCCTTTGCTGGTGGCGTTGACCGCTTTTGTGGAAACGACATAAGGCGTGTCTTCGATAGCTTTCTTGAAAACGCCTTCAACACATGTGTCCTTGTTCGGCATGACGAACGATTTGGAAAGGCCGATGCTGCTTCCGTTTACCTCGAAATGATCCAGCACATAATTGTCTGCCGGGAAATAATTAATGGCGATTGGCCATCCTGCTTTTGCCTCATACGCACTTAGCTGCAAAGTTCCATAGGGGTTGTCTTTTATACTTAGCGAATAGATGGAGTCTTCGCCATTTAATACGACGTTCGCAGGCTCAAGATTCCGTTCACCACCCTTAATTGACGAACAAGAAAATAGCGGTAACGCAGACACTAAACACAAAAGAAGCGAGATGCATTTTTTCATCTTAAAATCTCCCTTCCTGGGTAATAGTAGGACCCGGTATGAATTTCATATGTTTCGAAATTGATGCGGTATTGGTTTTGAATGTTGTAAAGAAGACCTTTTTGAGTCGAAAAGTAATTTAACGTAACCTCATGTGCGCTTTCGTTGAAGTTCATCAACCCAAGCACCGGATCGACTCCGACGCCCGCTATTAGATAGCTTGGGTCAAGTCTTAATGAGATAACGGTGTTTCCGTTGTCGCCTTCCAATAGCTTGCATGCCACGCTTTCAGTGACGGAATGTCCGCATAAAACCATAAATAAATTACGGTGTTTGCATAAATGGCGATTCCACATGTCACTCGAACTGTTGCACTCTATGCCCTGCCTCGAAAAATACCAATATGCCGATAGATAACTTTTATCGCTATATAGCTCACCATTCGGACCTAGGAAACCGTGGGTCATAACTATGACTCTATAATCTGGATGGTCGTATATCACGTCATCCATCCATGTCAAAACATCATTATCTGGTCCGAATTCCATTGCCAATATTAAGTATTTGATTCCACAGATTTCGAACTCGTAATATGTGTTTTGCATTTGCCCTTCGCAATATGCTCCTGCGAAATAAGGAGTCTGTGAGAATTTGGAATAAGGATAAAAGGAATTGAATTCATCTAAATTTCTGTAAGTCGAATCCTTTAAGTAGTCGTGATTGCCGGGAACAAATATATAAGGGACCTTACCGTCCATAAGGCTCATTGAACGAGAGGCATTTTCCCATTGTCTCCTCCACTCATCCGTTTCGGTGTCTCCTCTTCCGTTGCTTAAATCGCCAAGATAAAGCATCGCTTGGAGTTTCCTTTCCTCTTTGTTATTTATTGCCCAATTGCTGTAGCAATCGATGTTTTCTGGTGCCCATTGAGCGAGGATTTGAGTATCGCCGACCAAACCAAATGAATAATCCTCCGTTTCATACATCGGCTCATTGTAAAAGAGGTCATTAGTCATGGCCCTTGCATAATTAGAATGAATGGACGTATCGATTAAAATGTCGTTTAGCGGCGAGATGATTGTATGAAACAATAAATTTTCGCCTCTATTTAAATGGCTTATTGAATATGGGTTTTCGAAATCCTCAAAAATGGTCGAATCATCCAAAGCAACGTTGTAGCAAGTTATGGATGCGATTTCCCCTAAGAAAGGATATTTGGTTGAGTTTTCCCTAGCGTCTCCGCCTATACGATGACGCCACCCGTTTGGCTTGACGTCGTTCAAAGATGTGTTTTTTGTAGACATCAATTCATCATTTACATACAAAGAAATATCAGATGAAGTACTGCTGATTTTGTTCCTCGTAACGGTGATATGCATCCATTCGCCTGTTCTAAAATCTATTTCATCGAAAACTATGCTGGCACCACACCAATAAACTCTTAAATTTCCATCGGAATTTATCTCGTAATTTTGCGTGTTTTTGCTTGTGGACACATCGTTGTAGTAACAATAGTTTCCAAAGATGATTGATCTTTCATTTGCATCTTTTCTTAACTTGATTGAGGCTTCAAAAGTTTCGATGCTTTCATCGAAGGCTTTATCGAGGACAAAAGCCAATTCCCCATTAGAAAAATCTGCACCGTTATAGTTGGCATCGAAAACGAAGGAATTTTCTCTTTCCTCTTCTTCGGCCTGCATTTTTCCGGCCTCAATATTGGCGGCTCCTCCACAAGATGTTACGGAGACCAAAGTGACCACTAAAGATAATAATTTCCTTTTCATAAATCACTCCGTCATGTATTTATCAATCGTTTCGTGGACTTGAAACGATTTCTCGTCTCCAGTTATGAGCACACGATCGTCTCTTGTTATTACGCTGGAATTAGTTGGGATGACGCCCGGCATAAATTGATATGGTTTTATGTACGCGTATGACGGATCTTTGTTTAATGCGTTGTTGGGAAACTCGACATAAAAATAGTATTTGATGGTCGTCACGTTTTCCGTGGTCGATGTTGATTTCAAATAATAAATGCCGCGAACGTTATCCCAATTATTTAAATAAAAGGTATCGTCTAGAAACAAAGCGACGTAGGTTCCTTCCCATCCGTATCCGAAATCATTGTTCCATATTTCGCATTCGAAATGGGTGTTTTTCCATCGTTCTGAATCGTCGGTTTTCAATGTGTCGGTTGTTTGAACGGCATAAATATAAATGCCGTTTTTTGTCGTCCACATTTGAAAGTTGTAGATATCTGGGTCAACTGACTGCAAATCGGGCTCGATATCATCAAAATTCTTAATTTCCGGGAACCATATTTCTGGCGTTTTCACCAAATTTTTGTTGAATGATTTGTGGGTTGGGGTAAAGGAATCCGGAACGAGGAGGACGGCCATCAAGCCCAATAACACCAATTTATTTTTCATGTTTGACATTGGTGTAAACGACAAAGGCGATCACACTTGCGATAATGGCCGCTCCGATCATCAATGATTCGATGATGAGAGTGCTGTTTTCACTCGCCAAAGGAAGAATCGAATTTGAATATTTGGCCGAGTTTAACGATTTTAGATAATCCATATAATTGAGTTTCTCTTCCACTGTGCAAGACTCGTCAACGGTTTCCTGAAGTATACTTGTTTGCTCTGCATCGCTAAGTAAAGAGATGTCGGCTCTGAAACCATCGACTAAGTTATATTCTGTGCACGTATCAGCTGTTTCTAAATCGGACAAGAGTTTCGAATATGTCCTTGTTGATCGAGAGTAGATGCTGATGAGAAGTTTGTTCTGCCCGTTGGTGCCGGCTGTGCCATATGCGCTTGGGGCATACTTATTCTCTAAGCTACTTTCCATAAACCAAGGTGAAACCTGATATCCGCTTTCTACGTCAGGCGTGATTGGCGTCGGGGTGTATGTTTCCCCGGGCTGGACAGCTTCATATCCAACAATCTTTCCGTTGTAGTATTTGGCGATCTCGACGCAGTTTGTGTAGCCAAAGGCCCTTGTCGATTGGACACCATTTACAAGCAAAGTTCCTTTTATAACGTTGTTTGGGTTGATGGCAATTGTTGAACCAATGCCATGATAACCGGTGATTAATCCGTTATAAGCCCCGGAGTTTATTGCGTCTAAGTTTCCGTAATTATTTAAGTCAGAATAAACGGCGCTGTTGTTGATCTCTCCAGATATGCCTCCAACGCTACTGGTGCCTTTGATACTGCCGTAGTTGGTGGCCGTGCTGACGGTCATTCCGCCGCCTGCTCCAGCGATGCCGGCAACTTTGGAGCCAGTGCCTGTGATGTCGCCTTTATTTATCGCATTGGCCAATGTGTGGTTTTTGTTATTGCCGCTTCCGATGATTCCACCAAGGCACCCGACACCGAAAACATCACCATAATTGCTGACGTCAGTAGCGCTTCCGAGGTCGGCACTTAAATAACCAACGATGCCACCGACATAGCTGGTGTTATCGGCCGTTGTTCCTTTTATGTCCCCATAATTTTGGGAGTTTTCTATGATGACTGATTTACTGCTGCCACCGACGATTCCGCCACAGGTTCCTTTGGCTGTGACTTTGCCGTTATTGATGCAATTTTTGACTGTAAAGCCTTTGTTGTTGTGTCCGCCCGCGATTCCGCCAATGTATGTTCCGCCTGCCGTGATAGTTCCGCTATATGAACAATTGTCGGCAAGCACCGTACCAGTGGCCGTATATGTGATTCCAAAAATACCACCACTTAAACCGTCTGTTGCGTTCGTTGTTGTCAATGACATGGTTGAATGGACGTTTCTGATGGTGGAATTGCCATTAACGACATAAGCGACCGAGCCTATTCTGCTGGCCCCTGTTACGCTTCCCGATAGATATAGATTTTCGATGGTTGAATCTTTGACACCAGAAAACAAACCGTGAATTGTTGAGGTTGCGTTAATTGTTAGGTTTGCAATCGCGTGATTGTCCCCGTCGAAATTTCCACAGAACCAGGAGACGAATGAACCAACTCCTTTTCCATGGTTGCCGGTAGCTATAGCCTCCCATTCGTGTCCGCTCATATCAACGGAGGTTGTCATTTTGAAATATTGACCCTGAAATGCTGTTTTCGAGGCGCTATTCGATGATACGTATGCGAGATCTTCCGCACTTTGTATTAAGTATGGCGATTCTGCGGTTCCGTTGCCTGCCAAGGAAGCGGAAGAAGTTCCGTCCCACGTATCATATGTATCGTAGTAGACGTTAACATTTAGACTCTCGTAAATTCTTCCTTTCACGGATTCTTGAACTGGGATTAATCCTGAAACGGTTGGCGAAGCGACACTATATTTGGCTCCTTCCCTCAACGTTTTGACGTATTGAGGTGCGGCAACGCTTCCGTCGCTCCTTTTCAGATAATTGATTGTTAGCGAATAACTATCGCCGCTGGCGGCCAATGTTTCGTCTTTGGCGGATAGCCCAGCAAAAACACCCACTAATCCCACTGACAGCAAGGAAATAGGGAGAAGTACAAATAATTCTTTTCTCATGAAGATACCTCAATTTCATTGTATTGAGTTCTAAGTATAAAAACCTGTATTTGTTTAGTGAGTTGGTATAATATCCAATACTAGTATGGAATCGTATGAAAACAGCAGGAATTTAATCCTTTCAGATGACAATAAAAGGCGTCTCCAAAACATTGGTTTAGCTTTGTCGAACGAGAAAAGAATAGACATGCTTTCTGCCATTCATGATGGGATTAATTCGGTAACGACCTTGGCGAAGAAATTGAATATACCGAATTCAAACGTCATTTTTCACGCAAAAATATTGGAAGAAGCAGGGTTGATTTACAGTGAGCATCTGTCCAGCTCTTTGAAATTTCACCCCACCCTTAACGAGATTAATCTGGTGTTCTTCAGGAACGATTTGCAGAATACGGTAATAGTCAACAAATTGGACTACGAGATACCCGTTGGTGCATATACAAAGATCGAATATTTATTAGATTCATTCCATGCTTTTTCCGAGAGAGAAGAACTTAATATTAACGTCAAGAATCTCTATGATTTTGATAAATCAAAAGCGCAGCTAATATCCACTAGGAGAGGGCTAATTTCGTATCCATTAAGAAACGAAGAAGCTGAATTGGAATCAATTGTGATTTCGTTCGAGGCTTGCAGCGAAACTTCGGCTTATGATAACGAATACAAGTCCGATATATCTGTTTTTATTAATGATTTGGAATTGTTGACATATAGATGCCCGGGGGATTTCGGCGGACGTCATGGTTTGCTTAATCCTGATTGGTATATTTCTTTTTACACACAGTTTGGAGAACTCAACACTATCCATGTCAACGAAAGAGGCGTTTATCGAAACGGTGTTTTGGTCAACGCGAAAGTCACAATAAAGGATTTGGATTTAAAAAGGCCTAATCCAGTTTTGAAAATTGGCAATAAACGGGACTGCACATATCCTGGTGGCATCAACCTTTTCGGACCGAAGTTCGGAGATTATCCGCAAGGAATCAAGATTACGTATCAGACAAAGAAGAACCATTGAGTCTAACTACGGTTGAAAATGAGTTTTCTCATGACATTTTTGACGCCTGATTATTTTTTGGTGTCTTTATGTAGTTTTTTGAACAAAATCTTAGGTTTCATCGAATTAAAAGTGAATTATTAATATTCACATAAGCGCTAAAGTTACTTTTATTATTTCTAAGGCATAACAAAACATGCGATGTTATCGAAACATTTTGTTACTTTAACGCTAAAGTAAATTTTGCATTTTTTGTTTCTTTAATGATAATTAAAAATGTGAAAAACCAAGTAGGGCTAAAGCATATAGCCATCGAACTAGGCGTCTCTTTGACGACCGTTTCGAGGGCTTTGAACGACGCACCCGATATTGGGGAGGCTTTAAAAGCGAAAGTTAGACAAAAAGCCATTGAGCTTAAATACACTCCTAACCAATTTGCAAAGTCTTTGTCTACCGGCCGCTCCAATATCATTGCTATTTTCGTCGACTCTTTGGTTTCTCCCTATTTCTCCCTTGTCGTCGAAATGATGGCTAGGAGAATCAAAGAAAAAGGGTTCACCCTTTCCTTAATTCCAATCGACCACGTTTATACCGAAAAAGAGGATGTCAAAGCCGCGTTGGCCGCTGGCGTTGCCGGAATCATCACGTTCCCAATTCCTAAAGTCGACGCTATCGAAACGGCGGCCATTTCCTCAAGGCCAATCCTTCTATTCGGAAGAGGATGCGATAACAAAAACATCAACGTTATTTATACAGATGACGTTCAAGGCGGATACATAGCCGCTAAATATCTCCACGAACAAGGCCATGAAAAACTGGTTTATGTGGCTGGTGGGATTGACGAAGTTAATAAATATAGACTTGGCGGCTTTGCCAAATATTGTGATGAGCATGGCCTTCAATACGAAACGATCAATACCGATGACTTCGACCCTGAATTCACGGCGCTTCTTAAAAAAGGATATAAAGGGGTGTTTGCCTTCGACGACCAATTAGCTTCTAGAGTAAGGTGGGCTCACCCGAATGAAGGAGTTGATGTTGTTGGGTTTAACGGAATCGGTCAATTCCCGTTCATGCCGATTGAATACACATTGTTCCCTTCTATATCTGGGGATTACGAAAAAATGGTTAGTGATGCGATCGATTTGATTGTCGAACTAATAAAAAAAGAAGATGACGAATTTGAATGCGTAAAAACTAAATACGAAGTTCATTTAATTAAATAAAAGGAGACGTATATGAAAAAATTCCTAAAATTCTTAGCTCCGGCGCTTGCTGCATTGACCATGGTGTCATGCGGAGGCAATGGCTCATCTCAGCAAAGCGGAGGTTCCTCTAATCCCGGAACTTCATCCTATGACCAAGGAATCGGAAAGATCCAAAACCTCGCTTTCAATGAGGAAACTGGAATAGTTTCCTATAGTCCCATTGAAGGGGTCGATGGATATCACGTCTCTTTCTATATGAACGGGGAGTTAGCCGTTGACGCCAACATCACCGAGACCGAAATCGATGTCAACGACCTCGGGCTATCTGGTGAAATTAAGGTTTCAGTATACGGATTCATTGGTTCTAGACGTGGCGAGCCGTCTTCTATCGAGTTTGTTCTAGACGTCGTTATGGAGGACGTTTTGTTCGAAGCCGAAGATTACTTAGCTAACTTCGGAACCGGAAAAGGCAATAATTCCAACTTCAGAAATAACCCGCTTGCTCATGGCGGAGCTTACGTCGGTGGAATCGATGATTGTGGACAGGGCGTGTTCATCAATTACCTCTGCCCAATGACTGATAGATTTGAATTTGATCTTTATTACTTAGCTGAACAAGTTCCTGGCCATTTGGCTGTTTATGTGAACGGCGAATTCCAAACGAAATTCGTATGCACGAAGAATACAGGATATGGCGGAGAAGGCATGTTCAACCCCGACCTTTCCAAGGTTTATATCAATCTTGTTAAAGGCTGGAACACGATCATGGTCTGCAAAGAGGGAGACGCTTACGACAACTATGGTTCATTCGTCGAGATGGACTACTTCGTTTTAAAAGGAAATGGCAAAACCTATAATCCGACCGACTTGAAGGAATATGGAGATGAGCCAGCCCGTTGGAGACTTGAGGCCGAGATGGGATCTCCGCGTCACAAGAACAAAGACAACAACGTCTTCGAGTGCAAAAACCCATGCATTAAAGCTCATGACGACTTTAAATTCTCAAATGGATATTTGATGGGAAACCTCGACTCGAATTATGACGGAGTCGAATGGCAATTCAACGCCAAGAAGGCCGGCAAATATGAAGTAACGATCGCTTATGCGACAGCTATGAGCGGATGCGTTGCCTCCTTCTTCACCACTTCTATGGAACCGATTGATTTAGCTCACTCAGCTGATTTCAAGAGGATGGAAGGAAGCACAATCGCTCTCCCGATGACCTCTGGTTGGGATCGCGTTGAGGTGGCGACTGCGAAATGCACAATCAATTTGGAGTTCGACAAGAACTACATTTATTGCGTCAATATGGCCGCTTCTGACGCTCAAGGCGAACACATTTATCAAATCGACTATGTCGACATTAAGTACATTGGTGAATAACAATGAGAATGCAGGAACTTTCATACCCAATCCAAACTGACCACATCGACTTTGAAGATTTTCAAGCTTCCGTCGAGGTCTTTTCCTTCGAAAACTTATATTTCCCAGTCAAAGGATCTTATGAGAAAAAAGGAAACACCCTAACGTCCAACAGGATTGTTTGGGGCGATGAGGAGTTCGTTAAAGGGAACGTTTCGCTTTCCCATAAAAAAGAAAACGGCAAACACGTATTGTCTGTTTCTGGTGAATTAGAACAAAACGTTAGGTCTATAAAACTCAGAATAGACGGTCTTCCGATTGGGAAGCTTTTGTCCACCATCGACTTTGATAAGCAAATCGACGAAAACGGACTTCAATTGACCTACCCAGAAGGCTGGAGAGGACTTCAAACTCCTTTACTAGTTTTCGATTGCAACGGCCGTTATTTAGTCATTCGTTCTTTAGCGGATAAGGTTAAGACCCACATCTTCTACATGAGGGCCAAAGAAGGCAAGATGCGCGTCGACGTTGTTTACGAAGAAGACGCCACGGCTGTTTCGAATAAAATTGCGTCCCCGGACATCGAGGTTTATTTCACAGACAATCTCAAGAACGTTTACGAGGAACAAAACGAATACATCAGAAAAACTTACGATTTGGTCAAATATGAAAAACGCGAGGATGTCCCCGCTTGGTTTAGAGATGTCTCTTTGGTCGTTATTTGTCATATGGAAGCCTACACAGGAAAAGTCTTCCACACTTATCAAAAAGCAAAGGAAGACATCCTTAAATTGACTGAGCATATCGACGGGAAACACATTTTGGTTTATTTACCAGGATGGGAGGGCCGTTATTACTTCAAATACGGAAACTACACCCCTGACGATAGGCTTGGCGGAGAAGAGGGCCTTCTTGATATGGTGAACTCGCTGCACGAAAAAGGAGTGCGAGTCATGGCGATGTATGGCATGACCATCGTCAATAACAACACATACGGATACGAAAAATGGGGCAAACCGGCCGAGTTCTATACTTGCGGCGGAGGCCACTTCCATTCCGGTTCCGTTGACTGGGAAGGCGCTCACCACTACGACGATTCTTTCATGTATCAATTGAATGTTGGCGTGAAGGAATACCAAGACTATTTGTTTAATCAGATCAAAACGGCCACCGATAAATATGGATTCGATGCCGCTTTCCTCGATATCGCCGCTTGCCACGTCAACGATAGAAACCGCAAACATTACGACGGCTTGATTGAACTTTGCGCGCGACTTCGCACGATCAAGAAAGATTTCCTTGTTTCTGGCGAAGGATATTACGACGGCTGCGCCAAAGCTATGCCACTTTTTCAAAGCGGGCATACCGATGGCGATATGCATTATCACGATAGGCCGGACGAAAATATGTTTGGAGATTACTCGAGGGAGTTCTCTCATCTTTGCTTGGGTGATTTCTCACGCTTATCAACAGGCACTCACGAATTGGGCATAAACCCAACCACGAAGGCCCCATATAGAAAGAGTATCATTCCAACTCTTTGTTTGGTTGATGGAACAATCGAGAAGAGCTTTGGCAAAGTCAAAGAAGTTATTGATGATGCAGTGAAATACAAGGAGGAATTCCTTGATGACTAAACTTACGAGAAAAAGGAGGGAAGAATTAGCTGGATGGGCTTTGATAAGCCCACAAGTCCTTGGCTTTTTGGCGTTCGTTGCCTTCCCGCTAGTTTTCTCCATCATCCTTTGCTTCTGCGAATGGAACTACATCGATATGCCGACCCCCGTTGGCCTTAAGAACTTCGAAAGATGCTTTAATGACGATGTTTTCTGGAGGTCGATTCTTAATACTTTGATCTATATCGGTCTAGTCGTTCCTTCAACATTGGTTCTTTCGTTAACGCTGGCCATGATGACCAATAGGAAACTCCCTATGAAAAAAATCTATAGGGCGGCTTTCTTCTTACCGATGGTCACATCGACGATTGCAATCGGCACTGTTTGGGCCTTCATCTTCCAAACAAACGGAGGCGTTTTGAATACGATCCTGGGCTTCTTTGGCGTAAACGCTTTGGACTGGTTTAATAACGAAGTGTTGGCAAGGATCGCTGTAGCGATTGTCTCTACTTGGTTAAAAGTTGGATATTACTACATCATCTTTGACGCAGGATTGAAGAATATTCCAAAGGATTTGTACGAAGCTGCTGATGTTGAAGGCGCCAATTGGTGGCAAAAGTTCCTAAAGATTACATTGCCGATGCTTTCTTCGGTAACCTTCTTCGTCGTAGTTATGCTTTTTATCGACGTATTCAACATGTTCAATGAGGTTTACATCATGACCGCTGGTGGTCCTAACTATTCCACCTTCACATTATCGATGTATATCTTCTATTACGCGTTCAATCAATCGGATATGGGACGCGCGGCGGTTGCGAGCTGGGTCTTGTTCATGCTCGTTGGAATAATCACCGCGATCGAGTTCTTTGTTAAAAAGAAGGTGGTGTACGAATGAAAACCAAACTTCATAGAGACGAAAGAATACGTGTCATCGTTTTCAGCATCCTTTTGGTGGTCACCGCGCTATTATCGATGTTCCCGTTCTATTGGATGATCCTCAACTCCTTTAAGAACCCTTCGATAATCTTCAAAGTTCCAACAGATTTCTTTACGTTCAATTTGACTTGGGACTCCTTCGCCGCCGTCTTCAAATACGAAAACGGAATTATTTGGAGAGCTTACGCCAACTCGTTATTCATCGCCGTTACTTCAACGATAGGCACATTGTTCACTTCTTCTTTGGCGGCATTCGCATTTGCCAAATTAAAGTTCCGTGGAAACAAATTGATCTATTCCATCTTCATCGCCACTTTGATGATTCCTGGACAAGTCACTTTGCTTCCTCTATATGTCATCTTCGCTAAAATCGGCTGGGTAAACACTTTCTTGCCTCTTATTATTCCCGGCTGTTTGATCAACACTTACGGCGTCTTCATGCTTAGGTCGTTCATCGTTTCTATCCCCGATGATTTGATCGCCGCATCCAAAGTCGATGGATGTGGAACGTTAAGGCAGTATTTCCACGTAATTTTGCCTTTATGCAAACCGGCTCTTATTACGCTCGGCTTGTTCTCGTTTATTGGTTCGTGGAACAATTATTTTGGACAGTTCATTTATTTGAGCAGCGAGGATCTGACTACCATCCCGCTTCTCATCGCATCTTTGAAGGAGTCGAATATGACGGGTGTCGAATGGGGCCGCGTTATGGCGGCGAGCACTCTCTCTGTCATCCCATTTGCTGTGGTTTATCTTTTCTGCCAAAAATACTTTGTGCAGGGAATTGCAACAACCGGACTTAAATAAGGAGGTACACGGTTATGAAAAAACAATTATCTATGTTAGCTTTGGCGGCTGCTGCCTTAGTCAGCTGCGGAGGATCTGGTGGCGGAGACACCGGCTCTGGCGTTGTTAAGTTCTCCATCATGAATTCGAATAACGAAAGGCCTGGTTGGGACGCTCAAATCGAAAAGGCCAACGAACTTATGAAGGCTGATGGCATCGATATCACCATCGAGAAGGAAGTTATCAAGACTGACTCCTGGGATGAGTATTACACCAAGGTGGCCGCGAATATTGCCGGAAGAACCGGTGGAACAATTGGCCGTATCGCCGAATCGCACATTCCTAACATGGTCCAAAAGGGACAACTTCAGGATTTGACCTCTATTGTTGACGATTTGAAATCGAGCGATAAATACGTTAACGAATCCTTTGAAGGCGTTGCTAAAAAAGACGGGAAATACTATGGCCTTCCCTCTGGCACCCAACACATGGTTCTTTATTACAACAAAGACATCATCGATAGCTACAACAATAGCCACTCCGACAAGATCGAATATCCGTCTGGAGATTGGGAACATGCCTCCACTTTCGAAGAAATCGCCGAAACTGCAAAGAAACTCACTAGCGGAGAAGGTGCGGCGAAAAAATTCGGTCTCTCAGCTGGACCATACCTTTCATATGCCGGTATGTACTCCAAAAATAGCGGCGGCGTGAATATCTTTGACGAAGCTGGACAGCCAAAGATCAACACCCAGCCTTTCTATGATGTTTACTCTTGGTTCGACAAGATGCTTAAAGTCGATAAGTCCATGCCGAATACGAGCGATACCCAAGTCTCGACCGCTATCAACAGATTCTTGAGCGGCAATATCGCTATGTTCGTTGATGGAATATGGCAACTTCACGAAATTGTTAACTACACTGAATTCAATGTCGGTGTCGCCGCCATTCCGGTCAAGGCCGATGGATATAGCTCTTACAGCACAAATTTCAAAGATTGTTTCTTCGCCGTTAAAACATCGTCTCATTCCAAAGCGGACCAAACTGCTCTTAAGTATTTGATGAAAGCCGAATCCATTAAGGCTTTAGCCGAAAAGTCTGTTGGTGGATTCCCGATTTGCAAAGAAGTTCAAGAAACATACCTTGATACACTCAGAGAAACCAAAATCGTCGACTACGTTGATGTCATTTCTAACGGAAAGAATAAGACCGTCGGTGTTCCGTATAGCACTTACTACAATCAGGTTGACCAGCGTATTAACCAAAAAATGTCGACATGGATTACTGGCGGCATAACCTCCAATGAATTCGTCGATTTCATGCAGGAAACGATGATTAAGGGAATGGAAGGAAAACTATGACGAAGAGAATTCCTTTACTCGTTTTGTCCACCTTGCTTCTTGTTTCGTGTGGATCGAACGGCTCTTCCAATGCTTCTGGATACACCGAAACCATCCCCGCTCCTTCAACTTCGATGGATTCCGTCCCTGTTGAGTTAGTTTCTATATCCAAAGACGAATATAGAAATAAGACATTAGGCGGACTTTTGGGTCATATGGCCGGTTTCCTTTCCGGATATGAATTCGTTTGGGATGGACCGATGCCGCGCATAATGATGCCTGACTCATGGTTTAAGTTTTGCTATGGCCCCTATGCCGGAAATTTCGAGAATTATGATCCAGGTGGAGGACCCGCTGAAACAAACCCGTACAATCGATTGAAGAATACCGGTCTTAAAGGTGAAAAAGAAGTGGCATCAGACGATGACTACCACTTAGATATTTTCGCGCAGACGATTATGAACGAGTACGGTTTTACCTCAAAGGCTATAACCGACGCTTGGTACGACTATAAGGTCTATGACTGGGGCGGTGGCAACGACGCCATGGCTCTTATTAATAAAAATAGGATGCTGGCCCCATATACTGGAAAAATCGAATCCGGCAATCGCTATGGATGGTGCACGGAGGCTTATATTGAAAACGAGACCCTCGGCATGGATGCGGGCGGCATGCCAAATGTTGCCGTCAATTTGACCGATACCTTTGCAAGCAACGTCGGATATTACGACTCAATTATTTGGGCGAAATTCTATTCCGCTTGTTATTCGATAGCTTATTTTGATAACGACGTATATTCGATTATCGAAAAAGCGAAGAAAGCAATGCCGAAAGGATCTTGGCCGAGACAGATGTTCGATATTGCCAAAAAAGCTTACGAAGATAATCCGCATGATATGGAGACGGCCGCTTGGACCGTTGTTAACGCTAGGAGGAATCTTTATCGCCTAGACAACATTCAGTGCGACCCGAGTGTAAATGGCGGCTTTGCCATCCTCTCGCTTCTTTATGCCGGCAACAATTACATGAATGCCTGCAAATATTCCTCGCTTATGGGATTTGATGGCGACTGCACTGCCGCTACTGTCACTAGCATTCTTGGAATCATCAATGGTTTCAAAAAAGGAAACCCGGAATACCAAACGATTAATGATTCTTTCTACCACGATGGCGAAGGAACCTACTATAACGACCAAAACTATACGACTCGCATCGGAAACGTCGAGAAGTATGGCCTCCACATAAAACTTGATGATATCGTCGATCTTTATGTGAAGAACTTTGAAACGTTGCTGGCCATGAATGGCGGTACCATGGATGACAATAACTACTACGTTCCTGTGTCCGACTTAAAAGAGGATTCCTCCGTGAGTTTCCCGAATAACGATGGGGAAAACAGAAACCTCGAGAACTGGCAGACCAATGGAAACGGCACCTTCACAAATATCGAAGATACGGTTTTGGATAACATTCATGCCGGATCGTTTGGCTTTAAGTTGGTCAATGGCGGTCAAACAAGCGCCTTCCACCACTTCAATAATCTACGTGCTGGCTCTTACTACCGTGTCTCCACTTATGTGAAGACAAACCCTGAAGCGGTTGTGCTTATCTATGCCAACGATGGAACAAACCCAGAACAGACGATGAGTTTTGCTAATTGCAGCAATCTTTTAAACAAAGAATTCATTTTCAAAGCCACCTCCAATTCAATGGATGTCGGTTTCAAATTCGGGCTAACATCGAAAAACGGCGATACCCTCTACTTCGACGATTTCTTCGTTGAGGAAATTGACTATACGGTTCTTTCTAAGGTCGAAAGTTCGACCATGCCTATGGCCACTGGATCAATAACAAAGCCGATTGCTATGCCTTCCAACTATAGGGAAGGAGAAGAAGTCGTTCTTCGTTTTAAGTTTGCCCAAAAGACAGGCGGAACAGTTACCGTCGGTGTTTATCGCAATAACGCGTTATACGGTTCCGTCTTGGCTTCCAACACCGGCTATTCTTTGACGACTTTGTCGTCTTATATCGACGTCCCTTATGTTTTTGAGAAAAGCACGGACTACGTGAAGCTGTCTTTTGATGGTCTTAAGATCGCGTTTGGCGAAATAGACGTTATTAAAAAGGTGTCTTATCAATTCAGATAAAGGAGAATGATATGAAAAAGACGTTACTACTTCTTGTTCCGGCATCATTAACGATGCTGCTCGCTTCTTGCGGAGGACAACAGCCAAGCAGTCAATCCACTGCTTTCTCTGAAAAATCCGAAGCAACTAGCACCCCGACTTCGAAATCAGAAGAGACGTCTCAGCCGTCCGTTACTTCGGAAAGCGAAGAGACATCAATGTCGACCTTTATCTCCTCGGAAAGCGAGGAATCGACGGTTACTTCCTCTGACACTCAGCCGGATCCAGATCCGCTTTATAACGGAGTTGACCACGATTTCCGTTTAGAAGCTGAAGCTGGTGTTCTTGACGGAACAAGGGCCAAGAGAAGCGATAATCCGGCCGCTTCGGGTGGTCTTATGGCCGCTGATATCAACGATTGTGGACAAGGTCTTGAATGGATCCATTATGCCCCGGTCGCTGGCATTCATGAGTTGAATGTCGCCTATTGGACTGGAGCAGCTAACTCCAAACATGGCGTTTATCTAAATGGCACCAAAGTTGGTGATGCAGTTTATGCGGAAGCCAATGGATGGGCCGATGGAGTCACGGGCCCTGCAATCGTTACCGTTTCGGTCGATTTAGTTAAGGGATACAACAAAATCTCCTTGGTTAAGGACGGCGGAGCTTCCGATAATCCAGAATATGGTGGATGGGCTCAGATCGACTATGTCGACATCGTTGGCGCCAATGCCACTTACGACGTTGAATCGCTCGATTTCACGGTTTCTGAAATTGTGCTTGAAGCCGAGCGCGGAAACTTCCATACCGGCGGTCTCCCGTTCCAGTGCGACACCATGGGCGAAAACTACGCCGTTGGAGAAATCAACGAAGCGGGTCATGGCGTTGATATCTACTTCAAGGTCCCGGTCGAAGGGCATTACGGAGTGAAGATCACCTATGCTCAAGGAGGTTCTGGAAACGTCGCCGACGTTACCATGAACGGTGAAGTTGGAGAATATGAGCTTCCGGCCTATGAAGGTCAAGCATATAACGTTCCGAATACGAGTGAGGTCGTTGTGTCTGCTCAATGCTTCAATAGCTCTCTCAACTTTGTTTCCGTTACTCGTTCTCCGAACTCCGCTGGCTGGTTTATCATCGATTCAATCACATTGGTCCCGCTCACTGAGTAAGAGCAATAAGTGCCTTATTAAAGGCACTTTTTCTTACTTTAAAAATTTAGAAAAATAGGTCTTTTCTACATATATAGGATTTCTTTCAACTTTAATAAAGTTCGTTCGTTGCTAGCGCCTAGTTTTTTGCGTAGAGTATTGGCATATGAAAAAAGTATTTTTCATCCCCTTTATTCTTCTTTTAACGTCATGCGGAAATTCGAGCGAACCTAGCTTGTCGACTCCGAAAGACTTAAGCGTTTTTAACAATGTTTTGAAATGCTCAGAAGTTGAGAGTGCCACTTCTTATTCTCTCCTTGTGAATGGGGTTGAAAAATTGAGCGGCGATAAACCGTCTTTCAACCTTTTGGACGCTGATATCGCTGGATACGCAACGTTGAGGGTTGTTGCCTCCAACGCTGAGCAAAAGTCAAATCCATCGTTTGGAATCCGATATTTGAATGATCCAAAGTCTCTTCTTTTCTCTTCAAATGAGCTTAATAGGGCTAATGTTGACGAGGATGGCGTTATCCACACTTTTGGTGATAATTCCTTCGGACAATTAGGTCACGGCGCCGACACGGATGTCGTTGACTTGCCAGTCGCGTTTTCGCAGGTGTCTTGCGGAGTCGATTATATGGTCGGCTTAACCAACAAAGGAAAGATCTACACTTGGGGTGGAAATGAATTTGGGCAACTGGGATGTGAAGATTCCAAAGGAAAGCCTTCCGAAATTTTAAAAGATCTCAAGTTTTCCTATGTCTCCGCCGGCTCATTTCATTGTGCTGCTATCTCAGAAGAAGGATATGTCTACACCTGGGGCAGAAACGATATGCTTCAAAGTGGAAGCGAGCTAATCGCTCCGAGCAAAGTGTCAGAGAGAAAATTCAAATATGTACATGCCGGCAGCGATTATTCAGTTTTCATCGATAATGACGGTTATGTGTATGCATCTGGAAATAATGCTGGCCGAAACATCTCTAAAAACGAGGGTGATTATTTGCCTTTGACTGTTATTTCTCAGCATGGGGGATACGAAGAAGCCGGCGTTACGGATAAAGGTGTTTTCGCGATCAAATCCACTGGAGAAATGGAATATCTGAACTTATCCATAAAATCCAAAGTTAAAGGACTGGAGTCTATTCAAACATCAAATTACGGAGTGGTTTGCAAAGACCTGGAAAATAATATGTATAAGGCCGATATCGTCGAAGACACTTTGATCCTTACTAAGCTGACCGAAGAAAAGATTGTTTCATATGATTTTTTCGGAAAAACAGTCCACGTGGTTAATGAAAATATGGTAGAAGGGAGCATCGTTTTATGAAGAACTGTCGCGCTCTCCTTTGCTTGCTGCTTTTGCCGTCTCTTCTTTCCTGCGGCTCAAATGAGAAAACGGATGATAAAGTCGTGGTTTCTTTTGAGACTTATGGCGGTACTTCTTTCTCCTCGCAAGTTATCAAATCAGGAGAACGGGTTATCGATCCGGGCGCCCCTCTGCTTGAAGGGTATTCTTTTTATGGTTTTTTCCTTAAGGATGGCTTTGAAAATAACGACTGGGGCAATCGCTTCTCTTTCGACGAGAAGATTTATGAGAGTCTGACCTTATATGCAAAGCTCATCAAAGATATCCGCTACAACGCTTCCTTCTTTGATGGGGATCAATTGGTTGGAACCATTGAAAATATCGTTCCTGGTTCTCTCATTGGCCCAATACTCCCAGAGGAAAAAGAGGATCGCCTTTTTGTCGGGTACACCGTTAAAGGAGAAGAGAACGTTTTCGATTTCCAAACCCCAATTGAGAAAGATTACGAATTCGTAGCTAAGTGGTCTAACAAGGCCTCAATTGCCTTGGATTATGGTGAGGCGACTCACGAAATAGGCCCTGCGTCTATCTCTCTCCCAAAAGGCGAGCCATATAAACTTCCTAGGCCCTATAAAAATGACGCTTCTTTCTTAGGGTGGTTCACTCCTGAAGAAGAGCTTTTTCCTTTGGAAGGAATCTTGAATCGCGACGCTATTGCCCTACATGCCAAATTTAAAGACGGGAAGGGCGATATTTCCTATTTCGACAATGGAGTTTTCTTAAAGGTTATTTCCTCAAAATCCGCCACTGGAGAAATTCTCATTCCGGAATGGCATGACGGCAAAAAGGTCAAAGAGATCAGCGAAGGGGCTTTCGCCGAGAATGCGAACATAACGAAACTTGAGATCAGCGAAGGCATCACGGATATCGGGAAGCGTTCCTTTTACGCCACCGGGTTGGCTGAGGTCAAACTCCCATCAAGCTTATTGATTATTGGTGAAGAGGCTTTTGCCTCCTGCAAGAATTTGTCCTCCATCGATTTCAAGGAAGGGATTGAGTATATCGGCCTTAGGTCGTTCTTCTCTTGTACAAGCCTTTCATATGTCGAGTTTCCATCCTCTTTGCTTGAATTTAGAGGCGGGGCGTTCAATGAATGCTCATCTTTGAAAAGAGCCGTGTTCAAAAGAAGTCTTTCCGAACAAGGATCTGTCACCAAACCCAACATTACCAATCGTGCCGATTTTAGGAACCTCCATCCTGGATTTGTTATCGAGTGCCCCGCCGACTCCCTTGCTCAATACAAGGAAATGTTTGCGACTCAATATGCTTGGAACGATAAGAAAACCGCTGATGATTACATCGTCTCCAACGATCAATATACCGACGGCCTTTACATTAAGAACGGAACTTTGCTAGATGTTAAAACCGAAGAGGAAATCCTTAACTTAGGTTCGGACGTTTGTGCCTTTGGACCCGGTTGTTTCTATTTGTCTGGCGCCAGAATCATTAGCACGGAAGCCGTGACATTGAATGCTTCTTGTTTCTTGGGATCAAAGGTGAATTCAATTACGTTCCAGACGGAAGAAGCTATACGTATCGAGTCTTTTTCGTACGGTGGAAAAACTTACTCAAACGCCTTTACCTCTCAGATGGATGTCGTTGTCTCTTATTTGACCAACAAATACACAAATTCCCAGGTGTTCAAAAACGCCAACAAAACGGTTGTATGCAAAGAAGTCGCCGTTACTTACTTTGTTGGCGGCACGCAATATGCCTCTTATAGCATTACGCAGGGTCAGCCATTCATTGAGCCAGCCGCTCCTTCTTCTGAAGGCAAATCTTTTTGTGGATGGTACACGAAAGACGGAACCGCCGAAGACTGGGGCAAGAAAATTGACTTCGCCACGGATGTCGTGGAAAAAGAGATTTCTCTATTTGCTAGATTCGAGCAATCTTACTCCATTTCGGTCAACTATAACGGAGCCTTCCTAAAAGGTGAAGAAACGATATCCGTTTGTGACGGAGACGCCTATCAATTAATTAAACCTGGCAAAAACGATTCGATATTCGTCGGATATTTCAAAGACGGTCAGCCATTCCCTATGAGTGGAGTCTTTGAGTTCGGCGGCGATATCGAAATCGAAGCAGTATTTAAGAGCGCGTCCAGCAACCTTTCTTTCGCTTCCGCTACGATTGGCAGCAACGTTGGCCTTTCTGTTTCTAAAGGCACTTTCTCCGGAACGGCACTTGTTATTCCAGAATACCATGACAACACGAAAGTTATCTCCGTTGCTCAAGAGGGATTTAGAGGAAGCTCTTCCCTTGAGTCCATCGAGCTAAACGACAACATAGTTCAGTTGGCTGCCAGATGTTTCAGGGAATGCACGAAGCTAACGGAATTCGATATCCCCTCTAGCGTAGAATCCGTTTTAGCTGGTTCTTTCTATGGGGATTCGAGTTTGACTAAGGGAACTTTGCACCGTGCGGTTTCCAAAGGAATAACTACATGTGGCAATGACTCCGTTTTATATGGAGTGGATCCGTCCTTCGTTCTTTATGTTCCAAAGGATTCAGTGACCAAGTATTCAGAGAGCAAATGGGGTCAGCAGACGAGCCCTCAAATAACGATAGTCGGTATGGAGGAATAGCATTATGTTCGTAAAGAAAAACGTTCAATTACTTCTCGCTATTGCCGCTTTAAGCGTCCCGACCGTTAAGGAAGGTCTTCCATTTGAAGTGAAGGAAAATGTCCTTCCTGTTGATAAGGGCACCAAAAAGAAACCGAACATCCTTTTGATATTGGCCGACGACATGGGATATAGCGACATTGGTTGTTTTGGCGGAATGATCGATACCCCGAATATTGATAGTTTAGCCGAGAATGGAACCAGACTTCGTTCATTCACCAATACTGCCCGTTGTTCACCAAGTAGGGCCTCCATTTTGACTGGACAGCACCCCTATGATTCCGAAATATACAATCTCCCCGAATGGGACATTAGACAAAACGGCGGATATCTAGGCAAAGATGTTGTCACTATTGCCGAAGTCTTAAAAGACGATGGGTATAACACCTTCATGACCGGCAAATGGCACTTATCAAAAGACATCGGCGTCGATGTTATGGACCACGGCGATTCCTGGCCCTTGAAACGCGGTTTTGATAACTTCTACGGAACAATCCCGGGTGGTGGCAGTTACTTTACCCCTTATAGCGTTTGGGACAACGAACGCAAAATAGACGACGAAATAAAAGAAGACCCAAACTTCTATTACACGGACGCTATCAGCGACAAGGCTGTTGAATACATTAAAAATGGTTCAGGAGATGAGCCGTTCTTTGGATATGTTGCATACACAGCCCCTCATTATCCATTGCATGCTAAGCCGCAAGACATCGAGAAGTACCATGGAAAATTCGACGAAGGATGGGACGTTTTACGCGAACGTAAATATAAGAAGATGATCGAGATGGGCCTCATTGATAAAGAATGGGGTTTAGCTGGAGCGCATCCTTCCACCAACGTTGAGAAATGGGAAACTCGTGGCAATAAAGATTACTTAGCCAAGTGCATGGAAATCTATGCCGCCATGATCGATTGTATGGATCAGGGCATAGGAAGAATCTTGGGTACTCTTAGAGAAACCGGCAAATTAGATGATACGTTGATAGTCTTTTTGTCTGATAACGGCGCATCTGCCGAAGGATTACAGAACCAAAATTACAATCTTGATGAGCTAGGAACCGATCTATCTTATAACTCGGCCGGAGCTGGTTGGGCGTCCTTATCGTGTGCACCTTTTAAGATGTTCAAAAAGTTCGTTCATAATGGCGGAATCGCCAGTCCTTTCATCATGCAGTGGAACAATGCCCCTGTTTCGATGGAAAAAGGTTCTATTAGAAAGAGCAGGGCTCAGATAATTGATTTGATGCCGACTTTCTTGGAAGCAACAGGCGCCTCATATCCAACTTCTAGAAACGGAGTTGATATCTTGCCTTATGTTGGATCTTCTTTGTTTCCGATCATCAACGAGGATCAGCCGATAAGAGACGAATTCTTCTATGAGCACGAAGATTGCATGGGTGTTATCAAAGGAGACTGGAAGCTTGTCCGCGTTAAGGGATGGGATTGGGAACTTTATAACATCAAAGAAGATGGAACCGAATGCAATAACCTCATCGATAAATATCCAGGCATCGCAGAAGCATTAAGAAAACTCTATTTGAATTGGACGAAAACAACCAAGAATACATATGGCTCTAACCTATTGGTGAATGGCGATTTCGAAAGAAGCGCTAACTATTTGGCAAAACATGATGGATGGTATTCCTATGCCGAAGACGAAAAGAACATGGACGCCGAATTCGTTGAAACTTATGAACCAAATAATGGCGAATGGAGATTAACGCATTACGCCGATTACGATTTTGAAACATCCACGTGCCAAAAGCTCCATTCGCTAAGACCTGGCTACTATCAGATAGACTTCTACGCCAAAAAGGACACGGACGTGAATCAATTTGAAGAGAATTATTTCTTTGCGAAGAGCCAAGAAGAAAAACGTTTGAACATCGCCAACAACGGTGTCTATTCCTTGAACCGCATGATTTTTAAGCATGATGGTGGCGATCTTGAGATCGGCTTTGTGACCAAGGCAAAGAAGGGCGCTTGGGTCGCAATCGATGATGTTAAAGTAGAATACGTATCAGAACTCAAATGCCAGATTTAAGTATTTTGATAAAACCTTCCTCTGGGATGTGCAACATTGATTGCGCATATTGTTTTTATAAGGCTCTTTTGGGAGGCGAATCCAAACAAAACTTCATCAGTCTCGATATTGCCGAAGAACTGATAAAGAAGGCTTTAGAATTCTCTGAGAAGAATCTATATTTCGCGTTTCAAGGTGGTGAACCGACTTTGGTTGGCAAGGAGTTCTATGAAAAATTCGATCTCCTCGTGAAGAAGCACAACACCAAAAACGTTAAGGTCCACTACGCCTTTCAAACGAACGGCATCCTTCTTGATGATGAATGGTGCGCCTTTTTTCATGAGCATGATTTCTTGATCGGATTATCTCTAGATGGCATAGAAGACGTGCATGATAGGTATAGGGTCGGTTATAAAAAAGAAAAAACTTTTGGAAAAGTTATCGATTCATTGAAGCTTCTTCAAAAACACGGGGTTAGATATAACGTATTGACCGTAGTCACAAACGACCTAGCGAAAAGACCGAACGAATATTTTTATAACATTCAAAGCTTGGGTGTTAGGCACGTTCAACTTCTTGAATGCTTGGACGCTCTTTCTTTGGGCCCTGGAAGTTCCTCTTTCTCATTGGATCCAGATAATTACGGTCGCTTCCTAGTCGATTTATTCGATGCTTGGAAATCCACCCTTGGCACCGAAAGGTTTGTTCACATCAATTATTTTGAAAATCTAATTGCGATGCTTCTCGGCCAATGCCCTAATGACTGTGGCATGTTCGGATATTGTTCCAGCCAATTTGTCGTTGAAGCTAACGGCGATGTCTTCCCCTGCGATTTCTATGTGCTACCTAAATATAGATTAGGAAACATTAAGGAAGACGGTTTTATGGATATGAAGCGGTCCAAAGTCGCTCAATCGTTCGAAAGTGAGTCGTTCGAACTCGATTACGACTGCGGCTCTTGCCGATACGTAAAACTGTGTCGAGGCGGTTGTAGAAGAGCGA
The DNA here is from genome assembly GCA_024409055.1 of Bacilli bacterium. Classification (GTDB taxonomy): domain Bacteria; phylum Bacillota_I; class Bacilli_A; order RFN20; family CAG-826; genus Alloenteromonas. The sequence goes on along the minus strand of JAKSUL010000003.1, from coordinate 11,600 downwards.
GGGAACATAAAGGTCAGTTGACGAAAACGTTCCTTTGCAATGCGAATAAATATTTCTTTGATAACAGGATTTCTGATCTCGTCGATATCGCTAAGCAAGTGGCATCTGGAAAATATAGGACCAACGATTAAAAAAAGAACCGCCTGAACAAGCGATTCTTTTGTTGTTCGTTATTTGATGGTGGCGAAGAAGGCGTTGAAGTTAAGCCAAGTTCCGTCCCTAAGAATCTTAATGGTGTTGGTTCCGTCTTTGAATGTGACCTGGAAGGTCTTGTTTCCAAGCACGTTCCATCCGCCGGAATCTGTTGTTTGTAAGCTTCTTTCGGTTCCGTTATTGACGACCATTTTGAAATTGAAGGCGCCACCTGTTCCGTAAACCATCTTGAAGTTGTAGTTTCCGGCTTTCATGTTGGTGAAGGTCAATTCCAAACCGTTGCCTTCGTCATTGGTCAAGCCCATTCCGCTTCCGGCAAAGTAAGGACCATTCCAGTCGTTGGCGCGGTTAGCGTTGCCCAAGCGAGCGGCTTCGACGGCGTAGAACATCTTGTTGGAAACCGCCATTTCGTAGTCGGCCGGATCGTATTTCTTTTCACTTCCGACGACTTCGAAGTAGTCGTATTGGGCTCCGGCATCGGTGATTCCGAAGACGATATCGTTCCAACCCGCTCTGAGATTGACGGTTAACTCAACGTCTGACGCATTCGCGAAATCCCAAGATCCTTCGACCTGAGCCGGAACGTCGAGCATGTTCTTTCCGCCGTTGACACCATAGCAGACTTTCTGATTGTTGAATCCGTTAACGTAGTGGACTTTGATGGTGTGATTTCCCTGGAAATAAGCGTAGTGATTAATGTGGAATGTAACGCCCTGCCACAAGTTGCCGATGATGGTTCCGCCGCTGGCTCTTTCGTCGTATATGATCGCACCGTCGAAGTTCCAATCCGCGACCCTGACCAATGCGTCTTCGGCTTCATAACGAACGGTTTCGTAGGATTGAGCCCTGGATGTGCAGCTGTATTCAAAGTTGATGTTGGTGATGGTTGTTTCGGCACCGGCGACTAAATCAAGGTAATCATATGATTTATCAAACGTGAGCTTGGTTTCGCTAGCGACGCTTCCTAAATCAACGTATTCGACTGTGCTATCGAGGCTGCCTTTGATTGTTAAGGTTCCGTCGAATTTAACGGTCACGGATTTGACGCCAGACAATGCCGTTGTGTTCTTGATCGATCCACCGGCTGCGATGTTGCAAAGTCCGCTGGCAACGGCTTTGGCTTGATTGAAAGCAAAACCGATTCCATTTCCGTTTTCAGTGGTGTATGTCGTCGCGAAGTTCGAATAGTCCCCGCCGATTTCGCTTGGTGATGCGTTCAACGTGAGGTTGTAGTCCGTGTCACCGGCGGTCGGTCCGACCAAAGACATTGAGCTGGACAACACGGCTGTACCTACGACAGCGGTTGCGCAAACGCCAGCTAAAGCAAAATAAAACAATTTTTTATTCATATGTCGTTTCTCCTAAGTGAATATTATCACTTAACCGCTGCAGTTGTATTAATTTCCTTGTTTTTAAAGTTGGTTAAAAACCCTTAAGGGAGAAAAACGCTAAAAAATTATATTTTTAAAGTAAGTTTTTTCGCTCTAAATAAACGGAGGTTTTCGGTTCGTTTTTATTCGAAAACGGCCTCTTGTTTGCTAATCATCAATCTTAGTTCCTTTTTATTTTTACCTTCCTCTTCTTTCTTTATATAATTAATTCGCCATCGCAAGGGGTGATTTACGAACCTGGTCAGGCGGGGAACCGAGCAGCCATAAGTCTATTGCCTTTGTGCGGTGGTTTATTATTTATGGGAATAAACGACGAAAAATATATGGCTATGGCCTTAGAAGAAGCCAAGACCGCATTTGCTGAAGGCGAAGTGCCTGTTGGTGCAATCGTCGTTTTGAATGATGAAGTCATCGCCAAAGCTCACAACACCAGAGAAACCCATAACGAAATTTCTGGTCACGCCGAAATAAAGGCGATTGAAATGGCCGAGAAGGCTTTGGGCCGCTGGACGCTTGATGGTTGCACATTATATGTAACCCTTGAGCCTTGTCTTATGTGCAGTGGCGCAATCATGCAGAGCCGAATTAAAAGGGTCGTGTTCGGGTCTAGCGATGAAAAGAAGGGGGCCGTGACGTCGAATTATTATGTCTTCGATGATCCAAAATCCGAAAGCCACCCTCTAATTAGCAAAGGCGTTCTCAAAGAAGAATGCGGCAAAATACTGAAGGATTTCTTCTCAAATAAAAGATAAGACGCTTAATTGCGTCTTTTTCAATTGTCCAAACGCGATTATACGCTGTATAAATTGATTGCAAAAAGCCCCATAGTTGGTATCTTTTAATATGCTATTAAAAGGAGGGTCTTTATGCTAAAACTCGTTCATATCCACAAGGATTACATGGTGGACAAAAAGCCATTCACCGCGATCAAAGATCTTTCATTGGAATTTCCTGACAAAGGTGTTGTTGCGATTCTTGGGCCTTCCGGATGCGGCAAAACCACTCTTTTGAACATAATCGGTGGTCTTGACCACTACACTTCCGGCGATTTGCTTATCAATGGCAAATCCACCAAAGATTTCAAAGACAAGGAATGGGACGCTTACCGCAATAGACATGTCGGTTTTGTCTTCCAGTCCTATAACCTAATTCCGCACATGACTGTGGCGGGCAATGTTGAGATTGCCATGACTTTAAGCGGCGTCTCTTATTCCGAAAGAGCGAAAAGAGCACAAGAGGCTCTTGATAAAGTCGGACTTGGAACCGTTTTAAAGAAGAAACCAAACCAGCTTTCGGGCGGACAAATGCAACGCGTCGCCATCGCTAGGGCTTTGGTGAACAAGCCTGAAATCGTTTTGGCCGATGAACCAACCGGCGCCCTTGACTCAAATACCTCCGTCCAAGTCATGGACATCTTGAAATCTATCTCCAACGAAACATGCGTCATTTTGGTCACTCATAACCGCGAATTGGCGGAACAATATGCGGACAGAATTATCGAGATGAAAGATGGTGAGGTTATCTCCGACACAAAACCCTCTATCACCGCCGATAACGAAGAGACACCTGTTAAAGAAATTGGTAAGAAGACCTCTATGTCCTTCGTCACCGCTCTTAAGTCGTCAGGCAGAAACGTCATGACGAAAAAAGGCAGGACCACCATCACCGCCGTAGCTTGCTCGATTGGCATTATCGGCGTCGCTCTAGTTTTAGCTACTAGAAGCGGATTTACGGATTACATCGGAAACGTTGAGGCTTCCATGGCCTCATCCATGCCTATTACCATTTCCCCTACTGTTTACGATCTTGAGAAGATGGTCGTCAACAACAACGAGCAGTATCCCTCTGACAACAAAGTCCACATCCAAAAAACCAACACAAGCACATATGTGGCCCATAGAAACAACTACAAAACAGACTATATCGAGTATTTGAATAAGCTAACTACGGACCCGAAATATGCCGATATCTGCTCACAGGTCATGTACAACAGGAACGGACTCGATTTCCATATATTGACTGAGAGCGAAGACGAAGGGAAAGTCATCCAAGTAAATCAATATTCTTCCGCTGGAGGAATGGGTTCCATGATTGGCGTCGTTACTTCGTTGCCGTCAACCAGGATCCATGAACTTTACGGCATGGAACAATACGAGCCGATTTATGGAAGAACCCCGACGAACACCGATGAATTGGTTCTGGTTTTGGACACCTATAACCAGATAGATGAAAGAACTCTTTCCGGGTTAGGAATAACAACCAAAAAAGATACGATCGATTTCTCCGATATCATCTATGAAGGCGAAGGCGATACCAGTTACAAGACTTACAAAGCCTATAAACCAAGCGTTTATTATCGAACCAAAGATGCGTCTAGCCTCCAAACAATCGAAAAAGATTGCTGGGATATTTCCATCGATTCGATTAACCCCATTACCGGCGCCATTAATTGGAACGCCACCCCTGATACCAAACAAGTTAAATGTTGGACCATCGGAAAAGAAAAACACAATGAGGTCGAAGAGTATTACGGCGAAATTTATAACGACGAAGTTAACTATGAACCTATCAATTTGAAAATCGTCGGCGTTCTTCGTCCAAAAAGAACAAGCCCATTAAGCGTTATGCCGGCTTCGCTGGCCTACGCGACGAACACTCTTGGAGAAGGCGTGAAGAGCCTTAAAGACATTATTTCCGAAGATGTGTCCGAAGGTGGAGACGCTTACGAACTTGCCAAGTCACAAGGCACCAACTATTTCATTCCTAGAGACAGCGACCCCAATAAAGACGGCTTTGAGAATTTGAAAAAGAACATCCAGTCTTTGATTGAGACGCTTTCCGGTGGAACCCAAGAAACCACCGCGATGTCGCAGGAAATGATCACCGCCTTGTTTGCCAAGGTCTATAAATTCTATTTCGCTTATGATTTCAACAAAGGCACTGGTGTTGAATTGGAGCCTGGATATTTCACCGATCCGACCGCTATGGTCGCTTTGTGCATGTACGTTGGCTCGAATGTCGAAGTTGAAGCTGGGCCATCTGACTTATCCGGCTGGCTCGACATCATCACGAGCTCAAATTTCTTCTCTGAAAAAGCTCTAAAGTACATCTTCTTCTATTCCTCTTATGCGAACATCACATCCATTTTGGTTTTCCCGTCCGCTTTATCAACCAAAGGGCAATTAAGGGATTATCTTGATGCTTGGAACGAAGGGAAGGCTGATGTCGATAAAATCATCTATACCGACGTCATGGATACTTTCACCTCATCCATTGGAACGATGATCGATGTCATTTCCGTCGTCTTAGTCGTGTTTGCCGCTGTCTCGCTTGTCGTTTCTAGCGTCATGACGGCAATCATCACTTATGTTTCCGTCATCGAAAGAACCAAGGAAATCGGCATTATGCGCGCTTGCGGAGCCAGAAAGAAAGACGTAGGACGTATATTCGAATCTGAATGCATTATTACCGGTGGCGTTGCCGGAATTATTGGCGTTGCCGTTTCTTGGGTGGCTTGCTTCCCAATCAACTTCATCGTCGATCACCAATTCCCCGGAAATAACCTTAGCCACATCGCTAATCTCAATTGGATTCACGCGATCATCTTGATAGTCATTTCCATTGCTCTTGCTTTCATCAGCGGATTTATCCCTGCTCGAATTGCTTCGAAGAAAGACCCAGTTATCTGCTTAAGGAGTGAATAATGGTAGAACCCGACAACAAAATCGAGTTGTCTGGTTTGTCTTCACAAGAAGTTGAAAAGCTCAAAAAAGAAGGCAAAACCAACAAAACGAAGAAACACGTTACGAAGACCTATTCCGAAATCATCATCGGAAACGTTTTCAATTTCTTCAACATCGTTTTGTTCGTGATTGCCGGAATCATGATTTGGGCCGCGGTCGGATGGCCTGGTAAATCCAACCCGATCAAATTTACCTCTTTTGCGTTCCTTGCCATTTTGATTCTCAATGTCTTGATAGGCCTTATCCAAGATGTTAGAGCCAGGATCTTGGTGGACAAGCTTCGTCTTGTCACCGAACCTAAGGCCAAAGTTATTCGCGATGGCAAAGAAACCCAAATCAATATCGACGAAATAGTTCTCGGTGACGTCGTTAAGCTCGATATTGGAGATCAAATACCGGCCGATTCAATTCTTGTTGAAGGGTTCTGCTCTTGCGATGAGTCGATGCTTACTGGAGAAGCCGTTCCGATTAAGAAGGCAATTGGCGATCATCTTTTCGCCGCTTCTTTCCTCACCAAGGGCCATTGCTATGTCAAGGTTGAGAAGGTTGGCTCGGATAACTATGCCGAAACACTTCAAAAGCAGGCTTCTTTCTTCAAGAGGCCTAAGAGCGAAATCAAAAACGGCATCAACCGCATTTTCGCTTTCGCCGGCATTGCTTCGATTGTCATCGGATTGATGATGGTCGTGTCGTGGTTCCTTACCACGTTTGTGAATGATAAAACCATATTCACGGATCCGAATAATCTGGAGTTCCCAAAATTTGTTTCTAAGTTGTCTGGATCGATGGTTTCCATGATTCCGGCCGGATTGTATTTGCTTACCTCTTTGACTTTGGCGGTCGGCGTCATAATGCTTTCGAAGAAAAAGATGCTCGTCCAAGAGCTTTATTGCATTGAGATGTTGGCCCGTGTTGATGTTTTGTGTTTAGACAAGACCGGCACGTTAACCGACGGAAGAATGAGCGTATCCGCGATTATCCCGATTGGAGATCCAAACGAGGTGAATCTGGCTGCTTCTTTTGTCACCCACGCAACGGGAGATAAAAACCCAACCGCTTTAGCTTTGTTAGATCGTTTCCCGGGCGCCCCTGAACTTGAAGTTCTTGCAACCTCACCCTTTGATAGCGAGACAAAATATTCGGCGGCCACCACAAATGGATGCACTTATGTCTTGGGCGCTTATGGTTTTGTTGATTCAAACAAGGTCGCTAAAGCCGAAAACGGAATTAAAGATGCTTCGGAAAACGGATACCGTGTTCTCTGCGTTTATAGAAACCCCAATGAATTAAAGAACGGGAAAATCCAAGGAAAATCCACTTTGATTGGCTATGTTCTTATTGAAGACCATATCAAGGAAGACGCCGCTAGGAACATTGCCTGGTTTAAGGGAAATGGCGTTGCCGTGAAGATCATTTCTGGCGATTCCCCAGTGACTGTTTCTTCGATCGCCAAAAGGGTTGGTCTCGATAATCCTGATCTTTATGTTTCTTGCGAAGGAAAGAGCAATGATGAACTAAAGGAACTAGCCCTAACCCATTCGATATTCGGTCGCGTCACCCCAGAGCAAAAAGAAATCATTGTTAAAGCCTTGCAGGAAGCCGGCCACACGGTTGGCATGACAGGCGATGGCGTTAACGACATCTTGGCCTTAAAAGCTGCTGATTGTTCTATTGCGATGGCGTCTGGATCTGATGCCGCTAAAAACGTCAGCCATTTGGTTTCTTTAAATGACGACTTCTCAAGATTGCCTGATGTCGTTGATCAAGGACGTCGCGTCATTAATAACCTCCAAAGAACTTGCTCGCTCTTCTTGTCTAAAACTTTCTTTGCCGTCGCTCTTAGTCTCATCTTCCTCATCTCCTCTTTAATTCCGGGAGGGGATTCGTATCCGTTCATGACCAACAACATGTTCGCTTGGGAATATATTACGATTGGTATTTCGGCCTTCTTCTTGGCTCTCCAACCAAGTCACGAAAAACTCAAATCTTCTTTCTTGAAAAACATTTTGGTCAAAGCTTTGCCGGCCGGAATTGTGGAAGTTCTTGCCGTATTGATGTGTTTGGCTTGCGTCAGCTTATTCCCAAATTTCTTGGTCCATGATGGAGCCTCCGCTTACGAGCTCGCCTTCGTGACTTTATCGGTCATTTCTTTCTCCAGCGTCTCCGTTGTAGTCTTGCTTAAGGTTTGCATGCCTTTAAATAAGTACCGCACCGTTGTGTTCTTCTCTATGGCCGCCGCGACAGTTTTGATCTTTTCCATCGACTTCTTCGCAAGGGCGTCCGATGGAAGAGGTTATTTGATGAGGCTTAATTGGGATGGATTCAATTACGGATTCGCAATAGCCGCTATAGTTATCCCGGCTGCTTGTGGCGGAATCTATTTCTTTATTAACTGGGGCATAGAAAAAATTGCCTCAAAATTAACGAAAGGGGAAATCAAATGAGAGCGAACCAAGAAGTTTTGGATTGTCTAAAAGAAGGCAAACCAGTCGTTGCGTTAGAGAGCACAATCATAAGCCATGGCATGCCTTATCCAAGGAATGTCGAGACGGCCCTTTTAGTTGAGAAGACCGTTCGTGAGAACGGAGCGACCCCCGCTACAATTGGCGTTATCGACGGCGAAATCGTTATTGGCATGACACCTGAAGAAATTGAAGAATTCGGCAAGCGTAAGGGAATAGTCAAGGTTTCTAAGCGCGATCTTCCCATCGTCGTCGCCAAGAAGATGTGGGGCGCCACCACTGTTTCGGCTACGATGCTATCGGCCAAGATGGCTGGCATTGAATTCTTTGTTACCGGAGGAATCGGCGGCGTGCATCGCGGAGCCGAAACCACATGGGACGTATCACGCGATTTAGATGAATTAGCCGATACCGACGTCACCGTTATTTGTTCTGGAGCTAAGGCTATTTTGGATATCAAGAAGACCTTGGAATACCTCGAAACCAAAGGCGTGACGGTTTTGTCGAACAAAGCCGAGACCTTTGCGAATTTCTACAGCGTCTCTAGTGATGACCGCGTCGACTATGCTTTCAAAACACCAGAAGAAGCCGCTTCGATAGTCAAAGCCAAAAGAGATCTAAAGTTAAGCGGAGGCATTTTGATTTCAAACCCAGTCCCCGATGAATACGCTCTTCCACACGATTACATAGACAAGATCGTCGACCAAGCCGTTAAGGAATGTGAGGAAGCCGGTATCAAAGGTAAAGAATCTACCCCATTCCTTCTTAAGAGAATCGTTGAGTTAACGGGTGGGAAGTCCCTCGAAACCAATATCAAGTTAGTCGTAAATAATGCTAAGTTAGGCGCTATGATCGCGTCCTCTTATTCAAAGCTAAGAAAGTAAGGAGATATAAATATGACAACCGAAACAAAGTTTAAGTTGGCACTCAAGGAGATGATGCTCACCACTCCCCTTGAGGACATCAACGTCACGGCTCTATGCAAAAAATGTGATTGCCACAGGCAAACTTTCTATTATCACTATCAAGATCTTTACGATTTGATCGCGGCCATCTTCCTTAATGAAGACCTCGATGAACTCGAGAGGGCCAAAACGGTTGAATCCTCATTGGAGTCTTTCTTGATGTACGTCAAAGACAATTTCAAATTTTTAAAAGCCACTTATAACTCCGCCGCCCACGATCTTCCGGATGATTTCATCTTTTCAAAATTAACGACGAAGATCTTCAAACTTTTGAGCGCCGATAAAAAGAATCTTGGAATCAAGCTTGGAGGATGCCGTACCGCGGCTAGGCGTTTCGCTAGAATCATTTCCGATGAGTACAGTTTCATTTTCAAAGATGGCGATATGTCCACGAATAAACTCGTTAAAGAAATGACGAAGTTCAGCTCCTTGGCTGTCGATATTCTCCTTCCGTCCATCATTAACATGTCGAAAGAGGCGGAAAAATGATCGATTTTGATTTTATTGCTCCCACTAAAATCTTCTTCGGAAAAGGGAAAGAAAACAAAATTGGTGAGATAGTCAGAGACTATGGCTTTGATAACGTTTTGATAATCATTGGACAAGGCTCCGTGAAAAGAAGCGGCCTTCTTTCCTTGGTTGAAGAAAAACTAAGCCAAGAAGGAATTAAGTATTCCCTTCTTTCCGACGTTCGCCCAAATCCAGAAATAACCAAAGTAAAAGAAGGCATACGTATCGCTAAAAAAGAAGGAACGACCCTTCTTCTTGCCGTTGGCGGCGGATCTGTTATCGACACCGCAAAATCGATTGCTGCCGGTTTCTACTATGAGAGGGACCCTTTCGATTTCAATCTTCATAAGGCAGCGCCTACTAAAGCTCTCCCTATCGGTGTGATATTGACTATTTCGGCCGCGGGCAGCGAGATGTCCAATTCTTGTGTTATCTCAAACGACGAAACCAAGATTAAATACGGATTCAACTCCGATGTCATCCGTCCTTTGTTTGCCATCGAAAACCCTGAATTGACCTATTCCGTGTCCAAATACCAAACCGCTTGTGGAATCGTGGACATCATGGCTCATTCCCTTGAAAGGTATTTCAATCAGTCTGAGCCTGGCCTTTTATCCGACGATTTGGCTCTTGATGTAATAAAGAACGTAATGGTTAACGGCAAGAAGGCCTTCGATAATCCTAACGATTACGAAGCTCGCGCCGCGATGATGTTAGATTCTTCTTTATCCCACAACGGCTTAACTTCGTTAGGAAAGAACGCCCCATTCATCGTTCACCCGATCGAACACGCCTTAAGCGGATATAAAACCGATATAGCTCACGGAGCCGGAATCGCCCTTTTATACCCGGCGTGGTGTGAGTACGTTTATAAGAAAGATGTCGTCCGTTTTGCCAAGATGGCGAGACGTTTATTCGATATTGTTGGAACTGATGATGAAAAAACGGCTATAATTGGCATACGTTCCTTAAGGAAGTTCTTCAACGAATTGGGAATGCCTTCTAGCCTAAACGATGTCGGCCTCGGAAAAGAAGACATCGACGCCTTAGTATCCATAGCAAGCGGTAACGGAACACGTGTGATTGGTCGTTACCCCCAGTCACTGGATAAAAAAGACGTACAAGCGATCTTTGAATCGCTCGTCTTGTAAGGAGGGGCTTTATGAAAAAGAACGAAATAGCCACATTCATTGTTTATCTACTGATGCTAGGTATCGCCGCTTTAGTCGGCTTTTTGGTCATCAACCCATTCTCCCGTGATTATTTGAGCAATCCGTGGATTGTGGTCATCGTTTCGATGATCGTTGGTTTGGTTCTCAATGCCGTATTACTTGAGGTCGGCCACCTTTTGGGCGCTTTGGCTGGAAAATTAAAGATTGAGATGTGGGTCATCTTCGGTCTTGGAATCAAAGCCAAAAACGGAAAATTCAGGTTCGTTGCAACTGGATACGACGGACTTACTGGTGAAACCAAGGTTACCCCGAAGGATCCTGAAAAGTCCTCATTCTCAGCCTATATCCTTTTCCCGATGCTCTTCATCGTCCTTGAGGCTATCGCCGTTGCCATAATTGGCGCCATCGCTTATAGCAAACCAACTGATTTAGGCTGGCTATATGTTGCTTCCATCGTCGTTATGACTACGGGAGCCATGATTACCGTTTATAACATCTTCCCTGCCCACTTGGATACAGATACCGACGGTTACCGTATGATGCTTCTTTCTAAGCCGGCCAATAAGCTAGCTTATAACCAATACCTCATTATCAAAAACGAGAAAGGCGAAAGCGCCATTTTCGATATGCCGGTTTATGATGAGATCACTGAATTCACCGCCGAGATCAATATGATTAATGTCTATAAACAATTGGCCGCTAAAGATTACGTCGGCGCTTTGAAGATTGTTCAAAAGACAATTGACGCTGATAAAGGCATCTCATTTGCCACCAAGGCTTACGCTGAAATTATGAAGCTCTCCATTGTCCTTATGACAACAAAGAAGGAAGACGGAGCTCGCTACTATGATACGGTGCCTGATGACATCAGAAAGACAATCTCCTCTTTAAACGATGCCCCTTCTCTTCGTAGCTACTTGCTTATCTCTGGCGTTTTGGAAGGATCAGAAAACGAATTCCAATACGGCTTAGGCAAAGCCGAAAGAGTCCTTAAAAAGGATATTCTTGGCGGCAAAGAAATCGAAAAGACCCTATACGGGTATTGCTTAACCAGGGTAAAGACACTTCACCCTGACTGGACGGTTGAAGATCCTCTTGAAGAAAAACAAGAGACCAACAAAACCGCTGAGTAAAGAGGCAACGAAAAACGGCTCTGTTAAATAAATTGTGCTTTTTTGTGCTTTTGGTCGATTGATCCACAAAA
>JAKSUL010000029.1 GCA_024409055.1 Bacilli bacterium | reverse complement strand
TTCGTTGTGACCAGGGTATACAACGAAAGGTATATGGCGGTTTCCGATTCGATTGACCCGCTAGATAATCTCATTGAAAACGAAAGGAAGGTCAAGCAGGAATATTTCGAATTGTTGGACCTCGACGAAAGTATAATTCCAGGATTGACGTACCGCATGATGCTCGAGGGCTTCGTCGAAACTGGCTACTTCTCGAAGAAGGAGGACGGCTCTTACGTCCTAAACTTTACGGAGGATACGAGGAACGGCCTTTCCCCGATGTGGGGTTTGGACCTGCTGTTTTATCCGTTTAGCGCCATTGACTAAAAATTCTTTTCGAAAATTGGGTCAAGACAATAAAAAGGACGCTCCTCGCAAAATGCGTGGGCATCCTTTTCGTAAACAAATCAGTTTGGCTAGTTTATTTGTTTTCAGCCAAGAAAGCTTCGAGGCATTCCCTGTTTTTAAGCGAAGGAATTGCGCCTTTGGTCTGAACGGTCAACGCGCCCATGCCGTTAGCGTATCTAGCGGCCTCTTCTAAAGAAGAACCTTCAGACAGCTTAACCGTGAATGCGCCGTTGAAGGAATCTCCGGCAGCGACTGTATCGACGGCCTTAACTTTGAAGCCCTTGTAGAAATTGCCTTTTTCGTTATAGATGTAGCAACCTCTATCTCCGAGAGTAGTGACGATTGTTTTGACTCCTTTATCCTTAAGCCTTTTGCACCCTTCCTCGATATCTTCAAGCGTATCGTAAGAAGAGATGCCGCTGATTTTAGCGAGTTCCGTTTCATTTGGAGTCAAGTAATCGACCGCGGCGAGGATATCGTCTGGAATCGGGGCGGCCGGGGCCGGATTTAAGACAACAGTTTTGCCTTTTTTATGGCAATAACGGATCATGTCGAATATTACGTCAAGCCTCATTTCGAATTGGAACATGACGATGTCGGCGTTATCCAAAATCGGTTTGACTTTCTCTTCTTCTTCGAAGCCGAATCCCATATTGGCTCCAGGAATGACGCAGATGCGGTTTTGGGAGCTGGCGTTGATTTGCACTTGAGCTAAGCCAGTGGGCAACTCTTTGTGGACGAAAACGCCTCTATGATCGATTCCTTCCTCATCCATGAAGGAGAGAAATTTCTTTCCGTATGCATCGTCTCCGACCATGCCGATCATCGAAACGTCTCCGCCTAAGCGAGCGACGCTGACGCATTGGTTGACGCCCTTTCCGCCAAGATAGGTGTTGAGGGTTTCGCCAACGATGCTTTCTCCTGCGGCCGGGAATTCCTTCATCGTAGCCACTAAGTCGGTGACGAAGGCTCCGACGACGACAATCTTTTTCTTCATATTACAAATTCTCCTTCTGCAAAGAGGCGCCCAAGGCTCCGTTTGGATGGAAGCCATAGAAATCTTTGCGGGTAAATCCTTTGTTCTCACTCAAAGCGCAGGCGATGGCGTCTCCCAATACCAAAGTCATGGTGGAGGAGGTGGTGGGGGCAAGGTTTAAGGCATCGGCTTCTTTTAAAGATGGGATCAAAATCACTTCATCGCATCCTTCCGCTAAAGGAGAAGTCTCCTTGCTGGTAAAGGCTATTGTTTTAGCTCCAATCGCTTTGATCGGGGCGATGTTTTGAGTGACTTCTTTGGTCGATCCGGAATTCGAAATCAATATGACGACGTCTTTCTTTTCGATCATTCCGAGATCACCATGGCAAGCCTCGGTTCCATGGACGAAGAAGCTTGGGGTTCCGGTTGAAGAGAAGGTAGCGGCCAACTTCCTTCCGATGTGGGCGGATTTGCCGACCGCTAAGAAGATGACTTTACCTTCGCATTTTTCTATCAAAGACGCAGCTTTGATAACTTTTTCATCAAGCGAAGAAAGAAGGGTCTCTATTCCTTTCTTTTCTTCCTCTATGTAATGTTTGATCTGACTGATTTCCATAATTTATTTCCCTTCGATTGTTGTGATTGTCCACGGATTTTCTAAAGCGGCTTTAACACATGTTTCCGCAATATCGGCTTCTTCTTTGCTCACATAAGAGGGATAGAAGGTTGTGCCGGTTAATCCGGTGAAATAATAGACGAAGGTCAATCCGCAAATATAACGTCCCAAGAAGTGGCTCATGTGGATATAGTCGCGGTGAATTTCGTTCTCGGTGAAAATGGTTTTTGCGTTTTGGACGGAGGTCGCAACCGGAAGAATGAAATCGCACAGTTTCGATGTGTCGAGATAGTTCTTCATGGCGGTTGAGCCGGCATTGTACATCTTGACCGAATTGAAATCGTAACGTTTGTAGTAGTTAAAGAACCACTCGTTGAATTCAAGGGTTGGAGGGTTGTCTTGGTTATAAGAGAAGGTGAAGTTGAATCCTAATTTGACGTTTGGGTTTTTGGATCTTACTCCAACGTATTTAAGGAGATAATCGTTATATCCACCTTCTACGTCTGTTTCGCCGCTTAATCCGTTAAATAAGACGTAATCCCAATCTTCTTCGGCGATAGCGGTGCTGATGGCGACGTTTTGTTTTTCCATCCAGCCTTCGCCCCAGTTTTTGTAGTAGCGATATGTGGCGGCATCGGTGTCGCAGTTTTGCTTATGTAGAGCCATAGAGCATCCGCCGATGAACATATGGGCAACGGTGTATTCGACTCCCAATCCTTCGCAAATGGATGGCACGTATTTGATGGTGTCTTCCCCGAAGGAGTTTCCGATCGTTAAGACCTTTAGCTTTTTGCTAACTGGCTCTTCCGATGAAATAGAGGGGGTGGATGGCACGCTCTTTTCGCTTGAAGAGGAAGTTCCTTGCCCGCATCCGCTCATGACAATCGCTAGTAGTGTTAATGGCAATATTGCTTTAGCTTTGTTCATGTTTTCTCCTTTCAGTTGTCATAGACATCATCTTGATGCGCTAATTTCTGTATTTTCGTATTTGACCACGTGGTCGCTGAACCATCTGACTCGAAGCCGAATTTGAAGGTGTTAGCGAACATCGAAGTTCTGGCGGTCAATGTGTGCTCGTCATTAACGAAGAATTCGAATTGGCTGTGATCGGCGATTAGCTTGATGTCGTATTCGCCGTTTTCGTTTTTGACGAAGCTTGTTTTGCTTGCGATGGGGTGACCTGTGTCTTCGGCGCACCCTATTTGCATCGTTGCCATGTTGCCCTCTTCGCTTAACGTTACTTTGTAGTGTTTGTTCGCGGCGGTGAGGAGGAGAGAGGCTTTGGATGCTCCGTTTAGCTTTAACTTCGTGGTTATATAGGCTCTAGAAGGGAGCTCGCTTTCTAAATCGAGCGATCCGCTTATCGATTGATTGACATCGATTAAAGAGCCTCTTCCTAAAATGGAGCTCGCCCTTTCGTCTAATTTAGAACGCAACTCTCCGTTTGGAGCGGCATAGACTTCTCGAGGTATGTTGATATTCCCGCCCCATAAGCCGTGGTCTCTTGTTCCGTTAAAGTAGATTTCTTGGTCGTTGTTATAACTGGTCTTTGGAATCCATCCATAAAGTTGGAAGTGGTTTTCGCCAACATCGACGAGCTGTCCCGCGCAGAGGTCCTCGCCGTCTAATTCGTGGCGTTCGGCGTTGGCCCAATCGTTTTCCATGAAGGCTTTTCCTTCTTCGCCGATGTAATAAGTCATCTTACCGACGGAGTGGATTGATTCGCCCCAAAGAGAAGTGAGGAGATACCATCTGTTGTTGATGAGCATGGCTTGGTTGCATTCTGGGTCGTTAGCGAAGGCGTAATCCTTCATCGATTTCATCGGTCCAGACCATTTCATTCCCGTATCGTCATCGCTGATCCTATATCCAAGGCAAGAAGACATGTCTTGGTAATAGCAAAGGCCGAAGTAAACGTAACGCTGAGCGATGGAGTCGAAGAAAAGGAACATATCCCTTGATCCATATGGGAATGTCACCTTATCGAACAAAGACTCATAAACATCGAGAGTGGCGTTATAGTGGTTTTTGACAAAGTCAAAGACCTCGTAGTCTGTTTCTCTATAGTTGAAGAGGTCGTCCGAGACGTGAAGCCTCCAAGTTAGTCTTTCGTCCTCTGGGGTCTCCAAGTGACCTTCGAGGTTATACATATACATCCTTCCGTTATGGTAGAAGGGGTGGACGTCGCCATAAAAACCCCAATCGGGCTTCTGGTATAAGACTTCTTTATATCCTTCGAATTCGACGCGAGGATTGATTGACACTTTTCCTTCTTTCGAGGTAACCAAGATGGCGACTTCGTCATTGTTATTTAGCGTCACCGGAACATCAAAATAAACTCCGTCGAAATCGCTTTCGGCGACGTTTTTCTCGTATAAGGTTTCGCCACTAGGAGAAACAATGGTGAGCGTGGATGGATTTTTTGATCCATTGACGGATTTTAGGTTGCCTTTGATATGGGCCTCTCCAGAGCGAGGGGACTTATAAAGATATCCGATTGTCTTCTCTTTGATAGATAAGACGTTGGCGTTGAACTCGCAGCCGTTCCAAGAAGTCTTTCCTTCCTTTTTGTCGATGGTGAGCAAAGCTCCTCCTTCTTTAGCGACGTAACGCCAATAGGAGGAAGAAAGACGGTAATAATCGCTGGCTTTGAATAGATCGCTATCCGCGCTAGGAGCCTTTCTTAGCGTTTTATCTTCTTTATAGATGGTGTCGTAAAAAGATGGTTTCGGTTCTTCTTTCCCGCCGCAAGCGGTGAGGAAGGATAACAAACCGACGATCGAAATAGGGATGATTTTTCTTAGTTTTGCATTATTCATAATCAATACCTATCCACTCCATCGGGGCCGTAATATGGCATGTCGGTAACCTTGATGTTGGTCCACATCGGATTGCCGGAAATCGTGGAGAATCCAAAGTCTCCGATGCCGGCAGGGAGGCCGGATTCATCGAATACGCATAAGGTATCCAAATAGACAGAGATCCTCGCGGTCTTGTCGCTATGGAGGTTATAGAAGACTTTGACGTTATGGGCCACGTCGTATTCGAAATTGACGTTTTCGACGTAGGCATAGCAGTTGTAGTTGTCGTATAAGCCGATGGTGGCTTTGCTTTCTGTATTGTAGACCTTGAAGTCTAAGGCGTATCTTCCGCCGGTTTTTTGAGTGGCGAAGATATGCTGGAAGAATTCGTAGCCATCAGGTCCTTCCGATTCAAGGAGGAGGTCTGCCTCAAAGCAATATGAGGTCAAATAAGCGCCGGCGTTGGTGGCCGGGAAATATGTGGCAGACCACTGTTTGCCAACATCCGGATTCATGCTCCTTGGATATGGGTCGGTAACGCCAATCCACATCGCGCCGTCCTTATATTCTTTCTTCGTTTCCCAGACGCGGCCATCGTTGTAATAGATGCCCCATCCTTCGCCAGAAAGATCGATGACTGTTCCTCCGGTGACTCCTTCGAAGTTCTTGGAGAAATAAGTTCTATCGACTTGTCTGATGACGAAGACGTTGGAGAGTTCGCTGTTTTTGTGTTTGGTTGGATCACTGGCAAGGGCCTTGACGGAATAGGAGCCATAAGTGGTGGTCTCGTAATATGGAACGGTCAAAGTCTCGATGAGGGCACCGGCTTGATATAGCTCGTATGAGCTGGCATCTTCGTCTTCATCCCAGTAAAGCTTATTTCCGTCGTAGTGGAGATTCGGGGTGGCTAGAAGCGGAGTTGCCGGGTAGACAACATTGGATAATGGAGAATTAAGGAACAACTCACCGTCGCCTAAAGCCCTAATTTGGAAGCCTCCTTCATATCCGACGGCGTCCCATTCGCTTTGACTCGCGGAGAAAGTCTTGAAAGCCTCGCCTTCGTAGAACAATTCATATCCGGACGCTCCAACGATTTGGTTCCAAGTCAAAACGGTGACGTTTTTAACTTGGAGGGTAGGGGCGATTAAAGCGTTCGGCAAATCGTAGTCGATTGTGGCGGCGTCGCTTCTAAGATATCCGAATTTCTTGTTGGCGGCTTGGATTTTAAGGGTGCCTTTTCCGGAGAAATACAAGGAAGTGTCTAACTCGCAGTCGGTGACTGTAGTGACGTAGTTACCGTAGTTATTGAAGACTTCATAATGATCGGCGTTCGGAACGGCGTCCCAAGTCACTTTTCGTCCTTCTTTATTTAAGACCGGGGTCGCTAAAGTATCTAATTCGATGGCTTCTGGATCGGTGGTGTCATTGAAGTGATCTAGTCCATCTGGGCAAATCTTCGGGAAATTTCCGACTTTGAAGTTTCCGTATTCCCAAGAGGATTGATAGCCACGGAGACCGAATCCACCTTGCCAATAGTTGATTCCTTCTTTGCGGATAGCCAAAACATCGTCGAAGAAGACGTACATTGTGGCGACGTCTTCTTGGCGTTCGTTCTTTCCGGTCCTCTTCATAGCGACCGTTACTTTGTATTCTTCACCTGGATAAATGCCGAAGTTGGTGATTTTGCTTCCTTGGTCGCCCCATTCTTCGATTATCTGGGTGCTGGCTTTTGGAAGGCCGTCTGGCGCGTGCGCCATCCAAAGATTGGCCGCGCTATTAGTGCCTGGGAAAGAAGGAGAATAATAAAGAGCTAAATCATAGCGACCGATGAGGTTACTGGCCATGAAGGTGATGCCACCATCGCTAGGATGATCGGCTTCTTCGTATGGGAGTCTGGTTGTGAATTCAACGGACCAATCGGTCAAAGGGATTTGATCCCCTTTGGCGTCTTTGACCGTAGAAGAGCAAAAGCCCCACATGCTTCCGGTCAAAACTTCTTTTTGACGAATCCAAACGTGGCCATCATCGTCTTTGCTGGAGGCAATGTATCCACCGCCATCTGTGACGTCGATTCCAGTGAGAGGGACATCTTCCCCGACATTGAGATTATCCCAAGACCATTCGAAATATGTCTTGTCTTCTCTTTCTTTTTCGGAGCTTTGGCTAGACGTGATTGAGGGAGTGGAGGTTGGGGTTGATTCCGGTGTGCTTGGCTTTAAAGAAGAACTTGTTCCTTGGTTATTCCCGCAAGAAACGAGCCCTAGAGTCAAAATGGATGAACCTAATATTTTGATTTTCTTGTCCATGGTTTACTCCTTTCCCTCGTTATCTAAGTCGAGGTTACATTTGATTTTTACGTCGCCTTTTTGCTGGTATTCGATGTCTCCTGCAAGGCATTCGTCGTGGAAGTGGGGGCATCTATCGTAGAATGGGCAGCAATCTTTTCTGTGTTCCAATGACATCAGCTTCATGTTTCTGATGGGGATTGGCTTGCTGTTTCTGCTCTTCTTTGGATCTGGAATCGGAACGGCGGCGATCAAGGCTTTGGTGTATGGGTGTTCTGGACTGGAGATCAATGTTTCCACCGGTCCTTCTTCCATGATCTGCCCTAAGTACATGACCGAGATCCTTCCTTGATTGGCGATGAACCTCGCTGTCGCTAAGTCATGAGTTATGTAGACGAAAGAAATCTTCTTTTCTTTGTTAAGCTTCGCCATAAGGGAGAGAATCGAAACCCTAAGCGAAACGTCGATCATGGAAACTGGCTCATCGGCAACGATGATTTTCGGATTAAGCGCTAAGGCTCTGGCCATAAGTATCCTTTGACGTTGCCCGCCGCTTAACTGATGTGGGTATTTGTATAGATATAGTTCGGCTGGCTTTAATCCAACGTCGGATAAATATCCGCGCATGAGTTCTTCCATCTCGTCTCTTTTCACTTTCTTATTAGCGGCCAAGATGGCAGTGGAAAGAGATCCGTAAATAGTTTTGACGGGGTTTAATGCGGCGTAGCTATCTTGCTGAATGAATTGAACGGCGTTCCTATATTCCTTTTTGTTGCTGAAAGCCTTAGTGATGTCTACGCCTTGGAAGATGACTTTGCCGGAAGTGGGGGCTTGTAGTCCCGTGATGACTTTGCCCATCGTGGTTTTGCCGCATCCTGACTCTCCGACGACGGCGACGATCTCGCCTTCATCGATATGGAAATCAACGTCTTTTAGGACGTGGAACTTATGGTCGCCTTTCATGAATTCGCCGCGCTTAGAGAAAACGACGTTCACTTTTTGTAATTCCAAAAGTCTATTCGCCATGGCTTTCTCCTTTCTTTTTCGCGCGGAAGCATCTAGCGCAGTGATCAGAAGAAATCTCATACATTTCGGGGACTTCTTTTGAACATTCTTCTTTTGCGTATTTGCATCTTGGATTGAATAAGCATCCGGATACCTTTTCCATAAAGCTCGGCGAATGACCGGGGATGGATTCGATTTCGGAGATATCGCAAATTAAAGACGGAGTCGCCTTGATAAGACCTTCGGTGTATGGGTGTGATTTTTTCTCGAAGACTGAATAAACGTCGCCAAACTCCATGAGCTTTCCGCCATACATGACGCCGATATAATCAGCGTATTTGCTGACGATGGCGATATCGTGGGTGAGAAGAAGCATGGAAATGCCCCTCTTAACGTTGATGTCTTTGAGGATATTGAAAATGTAATCTTGGGTGATGACGTCTAATGCGGTGGTCGGTTCATCGAGGATTATGAATTCAGGGTCTAATAGCAAAGAGAAAGCGATCATAACCCTTTGTTTCATGCCTCCTGAAAGCTCGTGAGGATACATTGATAAGACGCGGTCTGGGTCTAAGTTAACGATGCCGAGGACTTCTTCGGATTTCGCTTTTATTTGTTCTTTGGTGAAACGCCTATCGTGTTCTTTCATCGTTTCGGCGAATTGGGCTCCGATTGTCATGACGGGGTTGAGGGCGCTTTGGGAACCCTGGAAGACCATGGATACTTTGGCCCAACGGAATAAACGGAGATCTTCTCCGCTAAGCTTAGCGACATCTAAAGTGGTACCGTCTTTTGAGTGGAATAACACGTTACCGCCCGTTATTTCTCCTGGTTCGGAAACGCAGTTCAAAAGACTGGTGGCCAATGTGGTTTTGCCAGACCCGGACTCTCCGACTAACGCCGTGATCTTTCCACGCTCTAAATTGATGGAGACTTGGTCGTTGGCGCGCAACGAAAACATCTTCATCTTGTAATCGATGGTCACGTCTTTTAATTCGAAGATGTAATCCTTTTCCATAGTGCTCCTTTAGTTCTTTTTGAGTTTTGGGTTGAGCGTTTCGTCCAATCCGTTCGACAAAAGAATCGAACCCGTTTGGATTAAGGCGATGCAGACGGCGGGTGATAAGAATAGTGACAAAGCCTTTATCGATGTGATGTTGGCCTTGGCTCTAAATAACATCGCACCCCAATTGCTTGGCTGGAAATCGGCAAGTCCAAGCATCATGATGCCGACGCTTCCGATAATCGCGTTCCTGATGATGACTATGAAGTTGATCAAGATGTAAGAGGCGATATTTGGGATGAGTTCAGTCATGATGATCTTCATCTTGCTGACGTTCATAACTTTGCAAATCAAGATGAAGTCTCTTTCCTTTAAGGACATGATTTGACTTCTGACCGCACGGCATAATCCAGCCCACGAGAAAGCTGCCAAAGTAAGGGCAAAGAAGAAACTATTCGAGATATTGAATATGGCGGATAGCATCAACAAAACCGGAAGCGAGGGAATGGATAAGAAGAGGTTGGAGACGATTTGGATGATGCGGTCTAGCCATCCGCCGGCGTATCCAGAGATGACGCCTAATAACGTTCCAAACGTTACGGCGATCGCACTGGTTAACAAGGCGATGCTAAGAATGTCTCTTGTGCCGTCGATGAGTTGCCTGAAAATATCACGCCCGGCTTCGTCTGTTCCTAACGGGTGATCCCAAGATGGGGCTTCGAAATAATTAAGACCGTGAGTGCTGGGGTCGTATGGGAAAATCATCGGTCCGAATATGGCAATGAGGATGAAGAAGACGAAGATAAAGAACCCGACAAGCGTCTTTTTGTTGGCGCATATCGTCTTCCAAACCTTGAGCAAGAAAGAGCCTAACGAGGAGAAGAACTTTTTCATATCAGTTGCCCCTCCTGATTCGTGGATCGATTATCGAGTACAAAGAATCGGCGACGAAGTTAGCCAAGATGATCATTAGCGACATGAAGACGATAAGACCTTGGATGATGAAATAATCCCTTAAGCCGATCCTGTTGTTGAATTCAGCGCCAAACCCAGGGTAGTTGAAGATATTTTCCATAAGCGGAGAGCCGCCGAAGATAGCTCCGAAGCTAACGGCTAATGAGGTGATTAGCGGGAGCATGGAGTTGCGGCGTAGGTACTTGGCCCTGATCGTTCTTTCTCTTAAACCTCTGACTCTAGCGGCGTAGATGTAGTCTTCGCCTAAAGTTCCGATTGCGCTTCCGCGCATCGAGATAGCCCAGACGCCGATTTGGACGAATGAGTAAGCCACGATTGGTAAGAAGGCGTGATATAAGACGTTGAGGATCCATGGCCATCCATCCATTTCAAGAAGGATGTCGTAGTTGCCGGAAATCGGGAACCAACGGAGTCCGACGGCGAATATCAAGATAAGAATCAAACCGAAAAGATAATCGGGGATAGAACCACTTACGACGATATAAGTGTTTGCGGCCGCATGGCCAAATCCTTTTCGCTTCGAGGCCATCTTCGATCCTAAGGCAATGCCTAGCACGAATGAGATTAGAAGCGAAGCGCCCGATAAGAAAAGGGTCCACGGCAAGAAATCACGGATAATGGTCAAAGTAGTGACGTCGCTATTGAACATAGAAACGCCGAAGTTCCCTTTGAAGATACCGGATAGATATTGCCCTAATTGCTGCCAAAGGTTGAGGCTTGGGTCGTAGTTTAATAACTGAACGGCTTGCCTATAGGCTTCTTCATAAGGGATCTTTCTGGCGTCGGCGAGCTGCTTGGCGTACATCTGAACGACGTCGCCAGGCATGAGCTTGACGACCAAGAATCCAAAGATAATGGCGAGGGCTAAGGTGACTAACGATATTCCTAACCTCGAGAAGAAGAATCTATATTTGATAAAGATTTCGGACAGGAAAAAACCAATCTTCTTGAAGAAGGATGTGAATTTATTGGTTTTCTTCGTCGTTTCTTCCATGTATTGATCTTTCTTTATTTGGCTTGTTCGCCGTATCCGTAAAGGAGAGCGGCTTCGTTAGCGAATTCAACGGAAATGCGAGCGCAATCGAAATAAGCGGTGGTTCCGACTTCCGGGATAACGGTCACGTTCCTGTTGCCGTTCTTCCAGTATTCGCTTTGTGGGAGGTTCGGGATGGCTTTCTTGGAATAGAATCCACCAGAGACGTTCCTAAAGAGGGCGACGCCTGAGTTCAAAGAGGCGACACCATAGATCAAGTCGGCGGTGGCTTCTTTAAGTTCGGTGTTATTCAAACAGTAAAGTTTTTCGAGATATTCGTAGGCTTTGAACGTTCCTTCTCCGTTATGCTTTGGCAAATCCAATTTGATTCCACCAACTTCGTATCCTTGGCAGTAGCCGGCTTCGACGTCTTGCATGGTGATGCGTGGGAAGTGGATGATAGGTCCGTTTTGGTCATTGAAGAAGAAGTCGTAGCATCCTTTTGGATGGGCAAAGGATAAGCCGAGTTCAGTCCAGTTGACGACGAAATCATAGTTCATGGTTTCGCTGGAGGCCTTTTGATACCAGGTGCCCCAATCGGAGGCCCTGCTGAGTCTTACTTCGATGCCGAAGGAGTTCAAAGCGCCTTGGACGGCTTCAGCGGTGGAGGACATGATGGAGTTGCTTCCGTCGTATCCAAGGGTGAAGGAAGCTTTTTCTCCGCCTGGGAGATTCCATTGATTTCCGGATTTGGTCCAACCGGCTTCTTGAAGAAGTCTTGTGGCCTCGGCTTCGTCGTGTCTATAGGTCGGAAGGTTATTGAAATCTTCCTCGCTAAGGAACTTTTTGGCTTCGGTGGAAACGACCCCACTTAAGCCATAGTAGTTGGCGACGGCGTATTTGTTAGAAGCGTTTTTGACCTCTTCTCTATCGAAGATGTATTGGAAGGCTTTCCTGACTCCGTCGGTCCATTTGGAGTTTTTGAAATTGAACAAGATACCGACGCTGGCGGGGTCATAGGCCTTGATGTGAACCATGTCTTGGTTGGAGGAGATGATCTCGTCCAAAGTGGCGTTCGGGGCAAAGCCGTCCTGATAATCGAGCTCGCCGGTTTTGAGCTTGGAATAGGTGGTGGATAAATCGGAGATGTTTTCAGCCAAAATGCGGTTGAATGGAATCTTATCCGCTAGATAGTAATCTTCGTTTTTGGTCAAAAGCATTTGTGTCTGCGTGAGGTTAGCTAACTTATATGGGCCAGTTCCGCAGAAAACATCTGGATTGACGGCCTGGAACCTTTTGAAGTTGTCGTTATATAAAGCGTCGGCTTCGGCGTCATTGATCTTGCCATATGGGGCCCAACCCATGTAGTTGACGAACTTTTCGGTGCAGTCGTCTTGGTATCTAAGAATGTTTTGGGCTGTATCGACGTATTGCTTGAAAATGGAATATTTGACGGTGCCGACTTTGTCTTGGGCGATCATGAGGTTCTTTGTTTCGCTGGACTCAGGCTCCATCCATGGTTTCCATTCGAGTTTGACGGTGTAATCGTCGATTTTTTTCGGGAACGAAATAAGGTGGTTAGAGACGGTCGTGTAGATCATTCCGTAATAAGCGAGAACGTCGTCGGCAGTGAAGGAAGAACCATCATGCCACTTGGCGTTTGTTCTCAAGTGAATTGTGGAGGTGTGGTCATTAGCGTGATCGATCGATTCGGCTAATTGGAAAAAGTATTCGTCGGTAGTCCTGACGTATTGGATGAGACCTTCGGTGGCAAACCATGACAAAGCTCCGATGTTGGAACCGGAGTTATAGTGGTAACGGATTCCGGTTTTATCCCAGGTTTTCGCTAATCTGAATAGCGATTCTTTCTTTCCTCCTCCGCCACCGCACGCGGTTAGTGTCATTAAAGCGGATGAGACTAAAACCAAAGCCTTTCCTTTTGTTTTCATATACTTTCTTTCCTCCTGTTATGGATTAATGCGATGACGCTGCCGATCAATACGAGCAACGAGCATCCCAGAGTTATAAGGCAAAGATAAAATCCAGACGTGCCGACGCTTTGAAAAGCGAGAAGGACTCCCGAAATCAAGCTTAGGATTACGCTGAATTTGAAGAAAAAGCCCATAACCCTCCTTTTAGAAATTCAAATCTTCGACGGTGAATGTCGATTCGTGGACCAACGGGTGGTCCAAATAGAAATAGGCGACCGCGGACAAGTCATCGTGCTGAACGTTGAACACCATTGGCTGAACGCCTTGCTTCCATCCAATGCTTTGAATGGTGACTTTGATGTCTTTGCTAAACCTAACTGGGTCCTTTGAGTGGATCCTATACATCGAGAAACGCGGATTCGGAGCATAAGTGGTCAAATGGAAACCGCTGTAGAGATGGGTGAAATTCATGTAGCGGTGGAATTCGAAATCCTCGAAGTTCCAAGCTCCGCCGAAATAGTCTTCGGTTCCGGTTCCGCAGTAAGTCGGATATTCATCATCGCCGTCAATGAACATCTTGACCTCTCCTTCGCCCCACCATCCGAGGTAGTGGGATCCATAAGAGAGCTGCATAGCGACGAAAGTTCCCTTTCCTTCGACCTTTGGTAAGACGGTGAAATCCTCTCCGTCTGGAAGTTCTTTGACACGGCGGAACAAAGCGTGGAAATATCCGGCGTTTTTATCGACCGGCCCTAGTTGATAGTCGATTTGATAGTAAAGAATGATGTCGACGTCATAGACGTTGGTCATGGTGACGCGGCATGATTTCTTAAACGGCATCGGCCAATAGCAGTTATAGCCTTTGGCTGGAGCGACGCTGACGAATTCGCTGTTGATCATGTGTTCCTTGTTCCAACCATTGAAGAAGAAGTCGGAAGCTGGAACGTCAACGGACGGGTATTTGCATCCATCGAAATAAATCTTGAGGAGGAGCTTGTTGCATCCAACGAAGGAATTGGTCATCCAGATATGGTTGATCATGCCCTCTCCTGCTATTTCGCCCATCACGTATGTTTCGCCTGGGTGAATAGTGACATTAGGACGAACCTTCCATCCCTTGCCTAATTCCCTCGCCGGGTGTGTGTTTTCTTCTCCGGCCGGAACTTCAGCCATGCCTCCCATTCCCTTTTTTCCGGTTGGATTTTCCGGGGAAATGGAAAAAGACTTAATCGATTCATCCAAAACAAATAGATTTTCCCTATTCATAAATCGTCCTCTTTTTATGTGATTTAAATTTAATTTAACAACTACATTTAGTAAATGACTGAACTTGCTAAAATTGATAAGCAATTTTTCACAAATAACAAAAAAATATAACACAGCTTTTATATCAATTTGCTATAGTTAAAACATGAAAATACACTTGGAAAACTCTGATATTCGACGCCATTATGTTGTCAATAAGACGACAAGACATATTGACGGCCAACTCCTCTATTCTGGCTTATTCAATGCCGTAAAACGTTTCGAAGATATGCATGAACACCCGTTTTATGAGTTTCTTCTTATCACTTCAGGTACCGGCACAATGAAGACATCTAACGGTACTTTGGAATTATCTAAAGGAGATATTGCCATTTATCCGCCTCACACAATGCATATCGAAAAAGCCCATTCGAAGACAGGCATGACCGCCAATTTTTTCGCGGTAAAAAGCAATAAGAACCTCGAATCTGTGTTTGGGAAAGAAATAAGAATCGGCAAAACCGGAAACGACTACATGAATTTCGTCAAAACTTTCGATGTTCTTATCAATTGTTCTCAAAACGCGGAAGCCAACCATAGCCAAGAAGCCGCCTCGGCTGCCGCGGCTTTGCTTCTAGCCCTCATCGATAAGGCTCTTTCCACTAAAGCGGAATCAAACGACGGAGTGTCTTCGACAATTCATAAAGTCAAAGACTACGTCGATCAAAATTATTGCAACAACATCCATATCGACGAGATTGGAAAGAAGTATGGCTTATCCGAATTCTATTTGTGCAGATGCTTCAAAGATTATTTTGGGGTGACTCTAAAACGTTACGTAATAGAAAAAAGAATTGATAAGGCAAAAGAGCTTCTCGCTAACGAAGAAAACGATTTAGACGATATAGGCAGAATGGTTTCTTATAACGATAAGTATTACTTCAATCGTTTATTCAAGATGGAAACCGGAACCTCTTTGAGCAACTATCGTTCGCGCATCATCAAAAAACCTTAATAAAGCAAGAAAAAACCCGAGCTTATAAACTCGGGTTTTCAAATACCTTTAGTTGGCTTTTTTGGAACGCTTGTAGAGAAGAGCGGCCGATAATCCAATGGCGATGAGCCCGATTGAACCGATAGCCCAGATGGCTCCGTCGTTATTATCGAACGCACCGAGGAACATGGCGGAAGAATTTCCGGCAAGCCTATTGCGGATGTAGGTGATGGTGTCGCCAACGGTGATTCCGTTTCCGTCATAAGCGGCAGAGACAACGGCTTTGGCTTCCGCGCTTAAGGCATCGTATTTATTGACGATGGCCTGAGCGGTGGTGTTGTCGGCGATCGCATCGCAGATGGAGTAGACCCCGCCTTTGACGGCGCGGTTGGTCATGTAATCGGTCATGAAGGTTGAAACTTCATTTTTAACGGTGCTGTCTAAGAGAGCAGAGTCGGCGCCTTCATAAAGCTCGATCTGCTTGCAGTTCTTCATGGCGACTGTGGAGCCGTCGAAGTTGACGTAGTGGATGGTGCCAGTGTTGATGGCTTTGTGGAGACCCAACTCATTCCAAGTGGCTGACCATACTACATTGTCGTTGATGGCGACGTTCATTCCGCTGCTTAAGTAAGTGACGGCAATTTTGTTGTAGGTGTAGGCCTGAAGCTGTCCTTCCATCGCGTAGTATTGGCTTTGCCAACCGGCGGTCGTGGCATAGACGGTTGAGGCGTAGTAGCGTTCATTGATTCCGTCGTATCCGAGCCTGACGGCGATTGAATGGTCACATCCCTCGGCAACAGGGGAATCGACGATATCGTAAGACATCATGTCGAACATGAAGTTAGTTCCGAAGACGATTTCCGCTTCGTATCTGATGGAGTGGTTTCTTCCGAGGTGCCTGATGTACTGGTTGTTATAGGATTCGGCAATATAAGAACCGTCCCCACGATCAGTCCATCCAGCTGGGACGAAGTCGAATGCGGCTTCATATCCTCCGCCGACGGCATAATCCTCGACGAGGATGTTATCGATATAAGATCCCGCGCTATTGATGGCGTCACCGCCGAACTTAAGGGTGGTTACGTTTCCGCCGGTTATTCCGGCGTGAGCATAGTCAGTATCGAAGCAAGCCATGTTGTCGACGTAAGCGGTGATACGATTTCCGCCATGGAGGGCGATTTTGAAGTTGTGCCAGGATCCGAGATAGTTATCGACAGGTCCAACCCAATATCCGCCTTGTTCCCAGCTATCGGCGTTTCCGTCGCCGAAGTTGTTGATCCAGCAGTAGAAAGGACCATTTTCTCCGCCGTTTCTTTGGAAGTTGACGACTAATTGCTGACCATTATCGAAACCGATGACCCAATTAGTTTTGGACCAGTCAGGAGCAAAACCCCAACCATGATCGACGGAGGCGACCCAATCGGTGGTTAAGGTTTCCTCAATGTCATCGATTAAGTTGCTGGTGTAGCCGGCAGCGCCGCTAAACATGGCACAGCCACCGGCAATGTTGTAATCGCCGATTTTGTTGGTTGTTCCTAAATAGTCGAGCGAGTTGTAGTAGTGGATTTTCCTTTGGGAGGCGGTGGCCTTAACTTCAGCCGTATTTGCCTTCGGGGACATCATGGCAGCGCCGCATAATGCAACGGCCGCGCAAGACGAGACGATTGGAAGAATCTTTTTCATGAATGATCTCCTATTTGAATTTTCGTATGAAACGAATGTTTGAATGCATTTTATTGAGGTGAGAAGAAATATGTCAATTTTTCCAAATTGGGCAAAAAAATAATAATTTTTTGTCCTTTTTGTTTTATTACATAGTAATAGTTGTGCTTTTTCAAAAAATCGATCCTTTAATTTTTTATTAAAAAAATGCTCTCTTTTTAGTCAATTAATTCACTTTTTGAATCCTCCCTTTTTTATAAAAAGGGTTAGGTGAATGAATTTTAGAAAAATTTGACTTTTAGAAAGATATTGCACCGACTTCGTGAAAAATGAGTCGATCAGCTACGAAAACAATACAAAAAATGTGTTTCAAAGAGGACAATAAAAGCATGAAAAAATACATTCTCAAAGATAATAAAACTGGTGGTGAATCTCCATATTTCACCAGTGTTGAACTAGGCGTAGAAAACGGATGTCTAAAAGCCAATTTCGTCTGCCATCATTCCTCCATGTATAGTGCAGGAAACAACTTTAATGACAATCTATATAACGGCGATGTAGTTGAATTATTCATCTACACCGGCATTAAAGATCATTATTTCGAAATCGAACTATCTCCGAATAACGCTCATTTCGTTGGAGATATCGAAAACAAGGATAGAAGCCCAAAGCTCACTTTGATTAACAAGGATATATTTGCATCGACAATCACCAAAACCGATCTTGGCTATGATGCCTTTATTTCTATTCCTTTGTCTGAACTTGGTTGTTCTAAAGAAAGCATCCGTCTCAACGCCTATAGGATCGAAACTAACGGCGGAGAGCCTAACGCTTGCTTGATGGCTTTAAATCCCACGATGTGCGGAAGTTTCCACGTTAGAAGCGAAGTAAAAACTCCGGTGGAATAAAAGAAATAAGTGACGCGTATATTAATATAAGGATATATAAAACAAAAAAGCGGACTGATCGGTCCGCTTTTATTGCGCTTTAGATTATAGTGGCAAATCCTTGTGGTTGAACTTGATGGAACCAATGGATGCACCGACGGCACCGATAGCAAGAAGAACGACGTCTTTCCAAATCCAGGCAAATGAAGCCGGAGCATCCATGTTATAGACGAAGTGCTTGGCGAAGTTGCCCATGGATTCGGTATCGATAAGGGTGAAGATGGAAGCGTAGTTGAAGCTAGACATTGCGGCAACGCCAACGCCGACGGAGACGAAGACTTTGCTTCCGAACAAGCCCATGATACAGGCGATGAAGGAAATGACGCAGACGCCACCGCCGACAGCGATGGACTGGTTGGATTTGTTGAAGAAGGCGCTAGCGCCGAAGCAGATGCCGGCAAGGCCGATCATCGAGCAAGCGGAAGCGACGCAATAGAGGAAGGAACGGAAATAAAGCTTTTGGACTTGTGATCCGGTCTGTAACTTCATGATAAGTCCGGCTAAGGCTTCTGAGCCCAAGGCTGCAGCGGTGATGACGACGTACATGGCGATGACGGAGAGCATCAAGAAGTTAAGCTGAGTGGCGATAACTTTCTTTCTGTTGGTCGGAGTGGACAAGACATAGGCCATTGAACCATCGCTGACCTGTCCGGCGATGAGCTTGTTGGCCGTGATCATGACGTAGATCATCGGGAGAAGGACGCCGGCGATCTTGTAGACTAAGTCGTTAAGAATGGCGTTGAGGTCGATTTGTGACATCGTTTGGATTCTCTCGAGTTTGAATCCCATGGTTTCGAGAAGTCCTAAGACCTGAAGCCAAGACATCTCTTCGTCTTTGACGTAGGCGCTGACTTTGGTCATATCGATGTTGGTGAAGAGGTTTCTAGAACCGACAACGATGTTGATGACGACGAAGATGGCGGCGGATCCAAGGGTCATGATGAGCCATAAGACCCAGTTTGACTTCAAGGATTGTTTGAAGAGGGAAGCTGAGAACAGTGGATTTCCCTTCTTTTTCTTGGTGCTATTTTCCATTGGTTTCTCCTTTGATGACTTTTTCGGTGAAGTAACGCTCTAAGGTGTAAGGAATTTCGTGGATGGATACGATGTCGTATTTGCTGAGCTCTCGAATCATTCCGTCGATTTTGTAATTTTCGATCTCGAAGATGTAAGTGAGGTTTTTTGGGTCCTTCAACATGATTTTGATCTGAGAGGAATCGGCCGCTTCGAATTCTTCCTTTTTCTTGAAACGAATCGCGTAGTTGCGGGAGTCTCTTTCGCGGATGGTGTCCATGTCGACAATGTCGACAAGCTTTCCGTCCTTGATGAAGCCGACGTAGTCGCAAGTCTCTTCCAACTCATCGAACATGTGGTTGGACATGATGATGGTTGTGCCGGCAGCTTTCTCGGCTCTGATCATTTCGATGAATGCCTCTCTCATAAGAGGATCCAAACCAGTGGTTGGCTCATCGAGAATTAAGATCTTTGGGCTGGCCATGAAGGCGGCGACCATCGCGGTCTTCTGCTTCATGCCTTTCGACATTCTCTTGAGGTTGGCTGTTGGGTCAAGCTGGAGAGCGTTGATGAATTTTTCGGCTTTAGACATATCCTCGAGCCCGAGCATTTCGGCTTGGAGCTTAAGGAAGTCGGTTCCGGTTTCTAGAGGTGGGAAGGCGATTTCACCAGGGAGATAACCTACGTATGGTTTGATGGCTTCGGCGTCTTTCCAGGCGTCTAATCCATACACCGTAACTTTGCCTTTCTGAGGCTTGAGGAATCCCATTATGTGGCGGAGGGTAGTGGTTTTGCCTGCACCGTTGGTGCCGCAGTAACCGAACGTTTTTCCTTCCGGGACCACGAAGTTGATGTCGAATATGCCGCGGCCTTTTCCATAATCTTTGGTTAGGCCTTCGATTTTGACGGCGATTTTATCTTCCGGAGTATCGAACAAGGAGCCTGAATGGGGATAACGTGCTTTCAAATCACTCATTATTTAGCCCCCTTCCTTTTCTTCTTTTTCGGCATTCTCGCCTCGCCCCAATCGATCAGTTTAAATAACCAGTAAATGATTCCTGGGGCGGCGATAGCGGCGTCGGCTTGGAAGATGACAAGAGAATGGAATACGGTTCCGAAAACGGCAAGGGCTAAAACGACGATGCCGTAAATGACCCAGAAAGCGGCGGTCGCATTTTTCCTTCCTTCGCTCTTTGGTTTCTTTTCTTCTGCCTTTTCCTTTGGCTGAGTTCCGTTTCCGACGACTCCGCCAAGACCTCCGAATTCTTTCTGTTCTTTGTAGAAGGACATGAAGTAATCCTGGAGCGAGAAGCTTCTCTCTTCCATGGAGTTGAGTTTGTAGCCGATTAATCCGTGGAGGAATTCCTTATATTCGGTTTTCGGGAATTTAACGACGGCAAGACCTGAGTGCATGGCCTTATCGATGACCTCGTATTTGGTGTTGGCGAGGTATTTCTCAAGATTCTCCTTATTACGGAATCTCAAAACAAAGATAGCGTCAGGTGCGTTTTTGACGTCCTTGGCGTTAAATGTCGAAACGTGCTTTCCGTCCTTGATGATGGAAATGGTATCGCAGGTGGCGTCGACTTCGGAGAAGATGTGCGAGGAAAGAAGAATCGTCTTTCCACGTTTCTTCTCGTCGACAATGAAGTCGATGAAGACTTTCTGCATTACAGGGTCTAGACCGGAAGTCGGTTCGTCAAGGATGAGGACATCCGGATCGTTCATGAAGGCGGTGACGACGGCGAGTTTACGCTTATCGCCCAAAGACATTTCTTTGACGTCCGGTGAAGGGTCAAAGGCGAATTTTTTAAGCAAGTACTGCAAATATTCTTCGTTAGCTTCACCACGCATGCCTTGCATCATTTTGATGAACCCCCATCCGTTTAATCCTTGTGGGATGGCGGGTTCGCCAGGGAGATAGCCGACTCTGCCTAAGATCTTGTCGGAATTGCCAAAAGACGGCTGTCCAAAGATTTCGACTTTGCCGGTTGAGGATTTGCTGAATCCCATGATGTGGCGGATGGTGGTGGATTTTCCAGCGCCATTCGGGCCGAGGTATCCATAGCATTCGCCTTTGTGGACTTGGATTGAAACGTCGAAAACGCCACGGCCAAAGCCGTAGTCTTTAGTCAAATGCTCAACGTTAACAATGACTTCTTGATCTTTGAAATCTGGATTCGCCATAACTATTTCCTAAGTCCCATGGTGAGAGTGTGATAATCGCGGTACTCCTCGAACATATTTACCGAGAGGCCTTTTGCGATTTCGGTTTCTCTGATCGCCTTTATATCTTCGGTATTTGGATGAGTTCCAATTTGGTGATGCTGATCTTGTGGAAGTTCTTCGACTGGAACTTCGCTTTCAAAGATATTTTGGATGTCGATGCGGTATCCGTACCAATAAAGTTGGAAGGCCAAATCGTTTAAAGAAACAGGGATGCAGACGTTGAT
>JAKSUL010000028.1 GCA_024409055.1 Bacilli bacterium | reverse complement strand
AAAAATTAGGCCCGAAGGACAACGGGCCTTTTTTATTTGCTTTTTTCTGCCCTTTTCTTGGACTTTTTGCCAATAGATTAGTATGGACATAGTTATATACAATCGAGCAATCAATGCATTCATGGACAAAATGAATAAAGGGCTACACGAATTGTGCCTACCTCTATACACGCGTAGAAGCGAATATCCGATAGATAACAATTTCCTATATTGGAACTGCATATTTACGTGCGCGTTATATCTCAAGATAAAAGGAATTGAGCTGAACAAGATTTTGATTAGTTCGTTATTCTGGGAAGAAGGTTCGTTTGAGAACATTAAATGGTTCTACGAAACGTTAGGCTCTGATCCAATAAATAGGTATGCATGCGCGGTAATAAGCTTGTTAGCGAAGGCGGCGGCAAAGAAAGCTTCTAGTTGCTTCGTAAAAACACCAGCAGTCTCCTCAATAAGGGATCTTGTGAATGTCTCTTTAAACGATACTAAAGAGACGAAAACACCAGATTACGCAAAAGCGTGAAAAAAGTATTTATCTTTGATAAATAAAAAAATATTTAGCACTCTAGTGTTGACAGTGCTAAAAAGGTGATTATCATATAGTTAGCACTCGGCAATAGGGAGTGCCAAACGACAATGTTCAAAGGAGGACATGTATTATGAATCCAATCACCAACAGAAGAGAAGAACTTAGCTTCTTCGATCCATTCTTCGACGCTTTCTTCGGAGAAAACT
The DNA here is from genome assembly GCA_024409055.1 of Bacilli bacterium. GTDB lineage: Bacteria > Bacillota_I > Bacilli_A > RFN20 > CAG-826 > Alloenteromonas. Next base: position 20,557 of record JAKSUL010000028.1, on the reverse strand, counting down.
ACCAAAATAAAAACTATGGCGTTCTTCCAATGAAGACCGACATCAAGGAAAACGAAAAAGGCTACGAACTCGCCATTGAGATTCCTGGTTTCGACAAGAAAGACATCTCTCTCAAACTCGAGAGCGGATACCTCACCGTCACCGCTAAGGTGAATCGCGTAGAAGAAGAAAAAGGCAAGAACGGCCGCTTCCTCCACCGCGAGCGCTTCTCCGGAGTCTCCTCTAGGAGCTACTATGTCGGAGATGTTGAGCAGAAAGACATCAAAGCCGCCTATAAGGACGGCGTCCTCGCCATCACCTTCCCGAAAGAGAATCCGGAAGAAAAAGAAGCTAAATGCTCGATTGCCATTGATTAACCCTCCTCAACGGCAAAACGTTAAAGGGACATCGAAAGATGTCTCTTTTTCTTATCGTTTTATTTGTCGTTTTCGTAAAAAATTGGATAATTATTTTTGCCTATGAAAAAGAAGTTTAACGTAGATGGGATGATGTGCGCTTCATGTCAAGCCACCGTTGAGCGTACCGTAAATAAATTAGAAGGCGTTAACTTTGTTAATGTCTCCCTTTTGTCCAAGAGCATGATCGTTGATTTTGAAGAGTCAAAGATCGATTCGAAAAGGATTTGTGCTGCCGTAAATTCTGCCGGTTATTCTGCCGAGCTTTATGTAAACCAATCTATTAAAGAGATCGAAGCCAAGAAGAAAAAGGATATTAAAGAAAGACTAACAAGGCTAATAGCGTCAATTGTCCTTCTCGTCTTGCTTATGAGCGTATCCATGGGCGGAATGTGGCTGCATGATGCCAAGATCTTCCCGACAGAAGCCCAAATGGGGACGAATATGGGCGCTTTGATAATGCTTGTTGAAGTCGCCGCTCAAATTCTTCTCGTCATCCCAATCATCGCCATAAATTTCCATTTCTTCACATCTGGATATAAGGCCTTGTTCAAAGCTCACCCAAATATGGAAAGTCTTGTCGCGCTCGGGTCGACTGTCGCGCTCGGATACGGTCTTTATATCTTCGGCGTGATGATCGTTTCCTACGCTGGTGGCGATTATCACTCGGTCATGCAGAATTCCATGAATGTTTATATCGAAGGATCTGGGTCTGTCATCGTTTTCGTTTCGTTAGGAAAGTTCTTAGAGAATAGAGCGACGTCGAAGGCGATATCTTCTATAGCCAATCTCGTTTCCCTTGTTCCAGACACGGCTTCTCTTAGAAAAGAAGATGGTACGTTTATCGATGTTTCTACCGATGAATTACAAATCGGCGATGTTATCGAAGTAAAACCCGGTGAGGCAATTCCTTCTGATGGATTCATTCTTGAGGGGTATTTGAATGTCGATGAGTCTCTTATCACAGGGGAATCGCTTCCTGTCTATAAGACTAGCGAAGCGAAGGTAATTGGTGGTTCGATCAACAAAGACGGTTACGCGCTTGTCAAGGTTGCCGCAGTTGGCAAGGACAGCACCATTTCAAAAATCATTGATTTGGTTCAAGAGGCTTCTGATAGCAAAGCTCCGCTTGCTCGTCTTGCTGATCGCATTTCTCTCTTTTTCGTACCAACCGTTATCTCAATCTCGGTTATTGTTTTCTTGTGCTGGGCTTTATTTGGATTTGGCGATTCTTTGGGCGTAGGATTCTATGCTTCAAGAATGCCGAACGCTTTTAGAATGGGCATATCCGTCCTCGTTGTTTCATGTCCGTGTGCGCTTGGATTGGCGACCCCGTTAGCTATTATGGCCGGTACAGGAAAAGGCGCGGAAAACGGAATATTGATTAAATCGGCTCAAGCCTTTGAAACCTTAAATAAAGTCGACACCGTCGTTTTTGATAAGACCGGTACTTTGACGAAAGCGGAGATGAAGGTTCAGCAATACAAGATCTATTCTGGCAAAGAAAAATCGGCTATTGCTTTGGCTTCTTCCTTAGAAAGTTGCTCAGAACACCCCTTAGCAAAAGCGATCATATCCAAAGCTAACGAAATGGGTGTAAAGGTCTCCAAGATTAAAGACTTCGTTTATGACCCCGGACTGGGAGTAAAAGGAAAAGATTCCGCGATCGGAAATCGAGAATACATGGAGTCCCTTGGCGTTGATGTGTCGTTCGCCAACAATGACTACTTATCCTTCTCTTTTATCGGAATGACCGTGCTTTATTTGGCAAAGGGGGGCAACCTGATCGCCATGTTTGCCGTCGGGGATACCGAAAAAGAAACATCCAAAGACGCCATTTCTGATCTTTTTGCTCAGAATAAAAGAGTCGTTTTGCTTACCGGAGATAACAAAGAGGCAGCTTCTCACGTGGGCGAATCCCTTGGCATAAAAGAGATAATCAGCCAGGTGAAACCATCTGAGAAAAAAGATGTAATAGAGTCGCTTCAAAAAGAAGGGCATAAAGTCGCCTATGTCGGGGATGGCGTTAATGATGCCCCATCATTGATTCAAGCCGATGTCGGTATTGCTATTGGGGCAGGAAGCGATGTCGCGATTGATTCGGCCGATATAGTTTTGGTACATAGCGACCCGACTGATGTCGCCACCGCGATGCGTCTATCAAAAAAGGTTTCGAAAAACATCAAAGAGAATTTGATCTGGGCCTTTTTCTATAACTTAATACTTATCCCAATTGCCGCCGGTGCTCTTTTCCCGCTGAAAGAGATTGCGTTAACGCCGACTTTTGCCTCAATCGCTATGTCGTTGAGCTCAATTACGGTTGTCTTGAACGCTTTGAGATTAAGGTTATTTCATAAGAAGCTAAAATAATATCAGGAGGAATGCTTATGTTCGGATTAGGAAAGAAATATGAATACGATGTGGTTGTCGAAGGAATGAAGTGCGTTCATTGCCTCGCCCATGTCGAAGAGGCTATAGCAAAAGTCGATGGAGTTAAAACCGCAAAGGGATCTTTAGAGACAAAAACCATCCACGTGGTTGCTAAAACCGAATTAAGCGAAGCCGCTATCAAAGAAGCCGTTGAATCGGTCGGCAAGACTTTTGTTTCAATTGCCGCAAAATAAAATGCTATTCACCGCAGAAGGAAAGAAAGTCGATACAAAGAGTCCGCTCCCGGATTATCCGACTCCACAATTTAGGAGGGATTCCTTTTTCTCGCTAAATGGAGTTTGGGATTTTGCCATCACTAAGAGTGCGGATTTTCCAGTGGTCTATGACAAAACAATAGTGGTTCCTTTTGCTGTGGAAACCCCACTTTCTGGCGTTTTTTCAAAAGTGGGGAAAGACGATTTCCTTCACTATAAGTTAGAGTTTTCAGCCCCCTCTGAATTTTGCAATTCCAGAGTGCTGCTTCATTTTGAAGCCGTTGATCAAGTTTGCGATGTTTTCCTAAACGGAGTGAAGATTGGCCATCATGAGGGCGGCTATTTGCCCTTTGCTTTGGACGCGATTGGCTTGGTATCAGGAAAAAACGTTCTCCAGGTAGTGGTGACAGACGATACAGACAGCGAGATTTTCCCACGCGGGAAACAAATGAACAAAAGGGGAGGGATTTGGTATACACCCACCTCTGGTATTTGGCAAAGCGTCTGGATGGAAAGAATTCCAAATGAAGCAATCAAGGCAATTAGGATTACTCCAGAATTTGATGAAAAAACTGTCTCAGTCGAAGTTAAATTCGATGGCCAAATCAAATTTAGTTCGGTGGTTGCTTATGCCGAAGGAGAAGTGGTCGCGGTCGGGAATGTCGATGGACGTGGGTCTTGTTTGCTAAAACTCGATAATTCGTTTCATCCATGGTGCCCAGAAGATCCTTTCCTTTACGATTTGGATATCAAGATAAACGAAGACGTTGTTCATTCCTATTTTGCGATGCGCAAATGCTCTTCTTTCGAGCTACATGGTCATAAAGTTTTCGCCCTCAATAACAAACCCTTATTTTTATCCGGCGTTTTGGACCAAGGATACTATCCAGATGGAGGCCTTACTCAGCCAAGCGACCAAGCCATGATCAACGATATAAAAATGGTGAAAGATCTTGGGTTTAACATGATCAGGAAGCATATAAAGATCGAGCCCATGAGGTGGTACTACCATTGCGACAAGATGGGAATGCTCGTCATGCAAGATTTCGTATCTGGCGGTGCTCCATACAAATTCTTATATATCGCTTTGAGGCCGTTCTTGAATTTCAACTTCGACGACACGGAACCAAACGTCATGAAAAAGTTGGGGCGTGGAAACAAGGATTCCCGTTCTCGTTTCTTCGCCGATATGAGTGGCACCATTGATCATTTGTATAATTGCCCATGTATTTATTCCTGGACCATCTTTAACGAAGGGTGGGGACAGTTTGAAACCCAAAAATGCCTAACCGTATGCCGTGTAATGGACAATACGAGGCTTTTTGACGCCAATTCTGGATGGTACGACCAAGAGATTGGAGATTATTGTTCCAGGCACATATATTTCAAAAAAGCCAAAATGAAGAATGATGGGAAAAGAATTCTTTATTTAAGCGAGTTCGGAGGTTATGCCCTTGGACTAAGGGGTCATACTTTCAGCGCGAAGAAATTTGGCTATAAGGGATATAAAAACAAAGAGGCCTTAAACGAAGGAATTAAAAACTTATACGAAAAGCAGATTGTGCCGCTTATAAAAGAGGGTCTTTCCATGACTGTCTACACTCAGCTAAGCGACGTCGAAGATGAACTGAATGGATTGGTCACTTACGACCGAGAAGTGGTTAAAGTCGATCCTTCCGTAATGAAGGAAATAAATGCAAAGCTGAAATTTGAAGACTAAAGGTTTTTAGACCATTAATAACTAATATTGCAACAGCCCCAAAAGGGGCTTTTTCTTTATTGTAGATAAATGTTTCTGAATATAGACTAATTTTCATGAGTGATAACGAGCAAAGCAAAACCCCGTTTGTCGAAGCCATCAAGGAATATGTAAGCGAAGGTATTTCCCCTTTCGATGTCCCAGGACATCACATGGGGAATATCGAGAATGATGCGACATCTCTTTTCGGACGCGCGGTCTATCAATGCGACGTCAATGCGCCGGTCGGTCTCGATAATCTCGCTAAGCCATCTGGAGTCATTCTTGAGGCCGAAAATCTTTTGGCAAAGGCTTGCGGAGCCGATGAAGCTTTCTTTTTGATAAATGGAACTTCTAGCGGAATCATCGCCATGATCATGACTGCTTGTAAGGCCACTGATAAAATCATTCTCCCTAGAAACATCCATAAATCTGTTATTAATGCTCTAGTTCTTTCTGGTGCCGTTCCAGAATACATAATGCCGGAGATTGATAGCGACTTAGAAATCGCCAATCAGCCAAGCGTTGAAGACTATAAAAAAGCCATGCTTCGTTATCCATCCGCCAAGGCTGTCTTTGTCATTAACCCAACTTATTTTGGCGGCGTCCTTGATTTAAAAGAAATCGTTAGATTCGCTCATGAACGCAATATGGCCGTCTTGGTTGATGAAGCCCACGGCGCTCACTACTATTTTGGCGTCAAGGGCGCGCCTATATCTGCGATGGAGGCCGGCGCCGATATGTCTAGCGCCTCATTCCATAAGACCGCCGGATCTTTAACCCAAAGCTCCGTTCTTCTTCTGAAGAAGGGACTCTTCACTCGTTATGATGTCCAAAAATCTCTTAATATTTTGAACTCCACGTCTCCTTCCCCGATTCTTATCGGATCCATCGATGCCGCTAGAGCGTACATGGCTAGTGATGAAGGCAAAAAGGCTATGGAAGAAACATATAAATTGGCCAAATATGCCCGAAAAGAGATTTCGAATATCCCTGGCTTCAAAGTTATTACGAAAGAGCACTTCCTTGAACACGGATGCTTCGATTACGACGAAACTAAACTAGTCATCGGCGTTGATCGATTAGACTTGGACGGGCATCAAATTTACACATTGCTCAAAACAAAATACCAAACTCAGATGGAGCTTGGCGAAACCTATGCTTTCCTTGGCATTCTTGCTATCGGGAGTAAGAAGGAGCATATCGATCATTTGGTTGAATCTTTAAAAGGCATTTCTAAAGAGCACTTCCATCCCGAAATCGAATACGAAGACCATCACTTTGATCAAAAATTCCCTTATATGCTTATTCGTCCCAGGGCGGCTTTCCACGCAGCTGGGAAAGTTGTTCCGATTGAGGAATGCGACGGAGCCATTTCTAAGGAACAGGTAATGATCTATCCGCCTGGAATCCCGATTATTTGCCCCGGTGAAGTTTGGACCAAAAAATTGATTAGCCGAGTTTCTTATTATCAAGAGAACGGTTTTGCCATTCATAAAGCGTATCCAAATGGATTCGAGGTTGTCGATTTGAAGAATTGGAAAAGATATTCTTTCTACCAAAAGAAGCTCGAGGATTATTACGAATCTAGAACTACTACGCCTTCCTCCGATGGATATAGGCTTCCTTTCGAAGGCGACGCCCATCAGGCGACGTTTATTCTTTTGCCTTTCCGCCGCGACACTTGGAGAAAAGGCGCAAAGCCGGCTTTAGCTGAGTTTAAGCAAGTTGTTCTCGCTATTGCCGAGCACGAAAAGGTTATTGTTGGAATTCATCCGTCCATTAGTTCTGACGTCGTAAGCGAATTCTCTAATATCGACAACGTTTCGATTATGAAAGTCGCCTATAACGATTCATGGGCTAGAGACAACACCGCCATATTCCTAAATAACGGAAAGAACGTTCGAGCGGTCAATTTCCGCTTCAACGCTTGGGGTGGAACTTACGATGGCTTATATAGCAATTGGAGAAATGACGATAAGCTTGGATCTATCTTGGCGAAGAGATTAAAAATGACGGAATATTATCACCCGTCATTCATATTCGAAGGCGGAGCCGTTGCCTGCGATGGAGAAGGTACGTGCATAGTAACGGAGGCGTGTCTACTCTCTCCTGGAAGAAATCCTAACCTCACAAAAGAAGAGATTGAGGAAACTCTAAAGAGCTATTTGTCCGTTGATAAAGTCATTTGGGTCCCGCATGGCATTTATAACGACGAGACCGATGAGCACATCGATAATATGGTGGCGTTTGTTAAACCTGGCGAAGTCGTCATGGCGTGGTCAGATGATAAAAATGACCGTCAATACGATTATTGCCAGCAGACTTACAAGGCTCTTGTTGAATCCGAGGACGCGAAGGGGAGAAAGCTCGTCATCCATAAAATTAACGTCCCGAGCCCATACTTGTTTATGACGAAAGAAGAGGCCGCTTCCATTCAAAAAGGGAAGTTCGATGCGGTTTCTCGTTTCAGTGGCAACCGTTTAGCGGCAAGCTATATCAATTTCTATCAGGGAAAAGACTTCGTCGTAATGCCTTCCTTCAACGTAAAAGAAGACAAAGAGGCTTACGAAAAGATAAAAGCCTTATTCCCCAATAAGAAGATTCACCAAATCTATTCTCGTGAGATCCTTCTCGGTGGAGGAAACATCCACTGCATAACGATGCAAATTCCGGAGGACAAATGATATGGAAAAGAAATATGCATTAGCTCAGTTCAGCATGACTTCAATCTACGAAGAAAACATTGCTAAAGCCGATCGTTTTATCGAGGAGGCATCATCGCAAGGCGCTTCCTTGCTTCTTTTGCCTGAGCTATTTGAGAATCTATATTTTTGCCAAGTTGAAGATTACCAAAAATTCGATTTGGCCGAAGATGTCACTACCTCAAAAACCATTAAGCATTTTCAGGAAATGGCCAAAAAACACAGCATCGTCCTCCCTGTTTCATTCTTCGAAAAGGACGGAACATGCTATTTCAACTCACTAGCTATGATCGATGCTGATGGCACGCTCCTAGGAATTTATAGAAAGTCTCATATTCCAACCGGACAATGCTACGAAGAAAAATTCTATTTCACCCCAGGCGATACAGGATTCATGGTTTTTAGCACTAAAGCCGGACGCATCGGAATTGGCATTTGCTGGGACCAATGGTTCCCTGAATGCGCAAGGATATTGACCCTCAAGGGAGCTCAATTGATTTGCTATCCAACGGCCATAGGAAGCGAGCCCGTTCTTCCAAAGGACTCAAAGGATCATTGGCAGAACGTTATGCGCGGGCATGCCGCCGCCAATATTCTTCCCGTGTTGGCCGCCAATCGATATGGTGTCGAAGAAGCTCAAGGCAGCCAAATGAAATTCTTTGGCTCTAGTTTCATATCCGACCAGCATGGCTGCTTCGTGAAAGAACTCGGCCGCGAAGGAGATGGACTCCTTATTGCCTCCTTCGATTTAGACGAAATAGACAAAGAAAGAGTGGATTGGGGATCGTTCAGAGACCGCCGCATCGATTTATACGGCGATATTTGTAAATATTCGGCGAAGTAAGAAATATGACAGCAGAAATACTTATTCAAATATTCCTTTTAGGAATCGCTTTATCGATGGACGCTTTTGCTGTGTCCATCACCGATGGTTTGACTTATGTAGACATCAACAAGAGGCGTTGTTTTTTCATCGCCATCGTTTTTGGTGTCATGCAGGCCTTGATGCCGCTTGTTGGATATTGGCTTGTTGAATTAGTCCAAACAATCGTTGGGGCCGCTTCCGGAGAACAAGCCGGAAACATAATGGCTACCGTCGTTACCTGGATTGCTTTCGCTCTCCTTGTTTTCATCGGTGGAAAGATGTTAATTGAAGGCATACGTGATACCAAAAAGCCGGCTGAAGAAAGAGAAGCCAAAAAATTCTCCGTCAAAGAAGTTTTATTCTTTGGAGTCGCTACCGCGATTGACGCTTTGGGGACTGGCGTCGCCCTCCATTCAGGTTTATCAAATAACGGCACAATATTCCTTCACGTCACCATAATCATGGTTTGCACATTCTTGATTTCGCTTGCCGGCGTTTTCCTTGGAAACAAAATAGAGAAACTCCTAAAAGGAAAATACGAAATCACCGCGATTATCGGCGGAAGCATATTGCTTATCCTTGCCGTTTGGATCGTGTTAGATCATTACATTCCGTTCTAAGAACAATCAAAGAAAAGAGGAGCTCAGCTGTCTCCTCTTTTTAGTTGTAGATTCCGAACCCTTTGTCTGCTCCGCTAAAATCGTAGGAGTTTATATTTGGGCCGATTGACTTGAAATAGTCATAGGTTAGATCGACTGGATAAGTCTCCTTCACCGCTAGCACATTTTCTTCTTTGAAGCTCGGGAAATAGTCATAACTCTTGTTGTAATCTTGGTGATACGCGAGGTAGTCGATCACCGCTATCGTATAGTACTCATTACTCTTTAATGTTCCGAATTTAGCGATATCGCCAGTATACGTATATGTCATTTTGGCTTCTTGAAGAATATCTTCCCCTTTGAGTTTCGCGATGACTATGTTGTTCATGAATGGGGTGGCTTTGTACAAATCGCTATATGTGAATTTACCGGCATTGATTGAGGATCTTTGGGAATTCTCCATAGCAAGAGCTAAATCCGGGAACTCGTTTTTATACTTCTCGTATATGGCTTTGCATCCAGCATTTGCGACTGTGTATTTTGTCAGCTTTCCATTAAGGGTTCCGCATTCCCTGTTCGACATCGTGTTGAATTCTTCGGTGTCGAGATATTTGTTCATGATGGAGTTGATGCCTTTGTCCCTGTTCCATCTGCTGCTGGCTTCTATGTTCTCGGCGTCGGTGACTGTAACGACATTATCTTTCGAGAACTTAATCTCAAAGTGAGAAATGTATTCTCCGTTGCATGCGGCTTGAAGCATTGGGACCCCGTCTGCTGTTTTGCTGTTTTCTTCATAATGGGTATGACCGCCAAATACTGCGTCGAAATATTTTTTGGCCCCGCCCCAACCGGAAACTACGGAAACGCTGCTGTGAATTGAAAGAATGACGGCGTCACACCCTTGGTTTCTGAGCCTAACTGCCTCATTTTGCGCATACATCTTCGGATCGGAAAAATATAAATCAGAGACATTCGGTGAGGTGATTGAAGTTGTTTGACCATATCCGATGACACCGACAACGCCGATTTTCTTGCCGCCTCTTTCAAGAACGACCGAATCGTCGGTTTTGTCCCAACGAGTTGCCGTTGGGCGTCTCATCGTCTTGTCCCACATATTGATGTTGGCGGCTAGAAATGGGAAGTCCGCCAACTCTTTGTTCTTTAACAACCAATCTTGGCCGTAATCGAAATCGTGGTTGCCTAATGTCATTGCGTCGAATCCGATGTAATTCATGGCTTCAGTGACCAAATAGCCATGGTTGTAGTTGCTTTCCAATGACCCTTGCCACATATCGCCGCTAGACAAAATTATCGTGTGCTCTGGATCGGCTTCTTTTTGAGCTTTTAGATATCCTCCAATTTTTAGGAGGCCACCTTCAAATTTGCCGTCGATCGTTCTTTCCAATATCGACCCGTGGAAATCGTTGATTGAATAGACGTTGAATATCTCGTCCCCCTCTTCGACTGAAACGCTTGAAGTGTTAGTAGAGCTGCTGCTACTTGGCCTTCTTGAGGAACTTGTCGGAGCTTTGTATCCACAAGAACACAAAATAACCGCCAAAGTTGAAGCGAGAAACGCGAATTTGATCTTTTTCATATTTAAATAATAGCATACGGACTCTAACGCTAATAAAATTAGCATTAGATGAGTGAAAAAATTGCCATTGTGTTACAGGGCGGAGGTACTAGAAGCGCCTTTACCGCCGGTGTTCTAGACGTACTTATGGAGGAAGGGATATCTTTCCCGTATGTCATTGGGACTTCCGCTGGAGCTTTAAGCGCCATAAATCTTCTTTCTGGAGATAAAGGAAGAAGTTATTTGGTTGTAACCGAACTAATGACCGATCCCCGCTTTGCCTCGCTTCATAATTTTTTGTTTAAGGGCTCGTTCTTTAATTTTCCATATCTATTTATCGATGTGCCGAAGAAAAAAATTCCTTTTAACAGGAAGGCGTATCAAGAAAGCCCGATTCGATTCATCGCTGCGACAAGCGATTTAGAAACTGGCGAGGCCAGGTATTTTGAAAAAGGCGTGTGTAAGTCTTTTGACAAAGCGGTTGCCGCTTCTTCCTCTTTGCCTCTTCTAACAAAGAAGCCTGTTATGGTTGAAGGACATCCGTGTATTGATGGCGGCACATTCGCCAATGTTCCTTTTAGAAAACCGCTTGAAGACGGAATGGAAAGAATAGTCGTTGTCACAACTAGGCCCAGAGGGTTTAGAAAAGGGGCACATAGTGCCAAGAGCATAAGAAGAGTGAAAAAGATGTATAAAGACTATCCTTCGTTCGTCGAATCGTATCCAAAAGAAGGCGAAATTTATAATCGCGATATGGAAGATTTGGAACTTTTGGAAAAAGAAGGAAAGGCTTTTATCATCGAACCGCAAAGAGCACTCCCCATCGGAAGAATTACTTTAAGTAAAAAGAAACTCAAAGAAGCGTATGATATGGGCACTGAGTCCGCAAAAGAAGCACTCAGCAAGCTAAAGGAATTCATGGAAATATGAACAAGAACGACACAAAAGACACAAGAAAAAAAGGTTTTGTGGATCCGAAAGCAATCCGTGTTTTCATTGTTCGTCACGAATGCGAACTTCTTCAGTTCCTTTACGAGGTCATGGCGCCTCAAAGCAAAAAGAACATCAAGCATGTTTTGACTAATCATCAAGTCTCTGTCGGCGGAGCGCCGGTGAGCCAATATAATTTCAAACTCTATCCAGAGGATGAAGTAATCGTTTCGAAAAATAGAATCGCCAAACATGAGCGAAAAGATCTTCCGATTATCTATGAAGATGATGACATAATCGCCATCAACAAACCTTCCGGTTTATTAAGCGTTGCTTCCGATCGCGAAAAAGGAAGGACGGCGTATCGCCTTGTTTCCGATTACTGGACTCAGAAAAATCCGAAGGGACGTATATTCATTACCCACCGTTTGGACGAAGATACTTCCGGAGTTTTGATCTTCTCGAAAAAAGCGGAAGTTAGGGACTCTTATCAAAAGGTTTGGAATGAAATTGTCCGTAAACGCGGTTATTACGCGATCGTCGAGGGAGAAATGGAAAAGGCGGAAGATCGTCTTGTCGATTATCTCGTCGATGACGAGACAACCCATCTTGTTCATAGAACTAGAAACAAGAAATTCGGAAAAGAAGCTATTACCAACTATAAAGTCATCGCCTACAAGAACGGTTACTCACTTCTCGACATAAACATCGAAACTGGTCGAAAGAACCAAATTCGTGTTCAGCTTGGGGAACGCGGCCATTATGTTATCGGCGACGACAAATATGGCGATCCGTCCAATCCGCTTAAGAGGCTAGGACTCCACTCATACGAATTATCCCTAGTTTCCCCGCTTACTGGCGTGGAGCATAAATTTGTGGCTCCGATGCCTCAGCAATTTAAGGATATGTTCTTTACTAAAAAGAAAACCGAGGACGACGTGAAGGCGAAAAAGCCTAGACGCCCCCGCCAAAACGATTCTTTTGAAAGAGAAATCCCTAAGAAGAAAAAGACCCAATACAAAAAATTCCGCAAGAAATAAAATTTCTTAAGCGGAGTTTTTTCTTTGCCTATTAACGACACTAATGTATCGTTAAAGGCGCGTATTATGGTAGACACTAAAGAAGAAATTAAAGAAAGCGAAGAATTGCTCACGCTCGATGAGCTTCTTTCGTCTGCGCCTCAAGAAGTTAAGGCGGAAGAAACTAAGATAGAGGAAGAGAAAGAGGGACAGCCCGAAGAAACGGCCTCCCCATTGCAAAAGCCTAAAAAGAATAATTGGTTTGGGGTAATTGCTCTTCTTTACGGAAGTGGCGTTCTCTTGGCTTCTTTATTGGCGGGTTTATTTGCTTCTTTAGCGGTTGGCATCGTTATTTTGGTTGTCGGGTTTTCTCCGCTTATTGCCCTTGGTGTTTATAAACTTGTTAAATTCATCAAAGAGTACAAGGCCAAACCGAAGAAAGTTAAATCAAAAGGCATTTCTAGCTATACATCAAAAAGGACTTTGGTATCCAATTGGATAAAGGCCAATATGCCTTTTTTGGCTAATTGGAATTCCCTTTTCTATTACGTCTTAATCGTAGTTGGCGTTGCGTCCTTATGGTGCGGCTATTCACTCCTATTCAATCATTTTACCCAACTTTATGGATGGGATTACTCCTCGCAATATGTGACTTTCTATTATGACTTCTACGATTGCTGGCACACGTTCTTTAAAACTGGAGCCTTCCCTCTTTATAACGGGCAGACTTTCTTAGGGAGCGACAATATTGGTTCTAACTCCTACTACGGATTATTCGACCCCTTCGTCGTGGCCATGATTATCTTCCCGAGATCTTGGATTCCGCAGATGACCGTCATTATGACTTTCGCCAAATTGGCTTTTGCAGCCATCACGATGAGGGCTTATTTGCGTTATATGGGAATTTCCGAAGGAACAGCTAGGCTTGGCGCCCTTGCTTATGCCTTCTCGGGATATATGAACTTCATGGTTGGCTTCCCAACCACCGTAGCGGCCGTTACATGGCTCCCGATGATTCTCCTTGGAATTGAGAAAGTAATCAAAGAGAGAAAGCCGTACATTTTGATTTGGGGCTTGTTCCTTGAAGGAATAACCTCTTTCTTCTTCCTTGTCGTCTTCTGCATCTGGGGCGTCCTCTATGCTTTGTGGCGTTATTTCTGGACCATCAAACAAAGAAACGTCAAAGAAAATATCTCGACCATCGTAATGGGTATCGCGTGTTTCGCCGTCGGTCTATGTCTATGCTCATTCTCTCTAATCCCGTCCCTTAGGGAATCAGCTTTGTCAGGACGTACTTCTTCAATTGGAAGCGCCTATTTGACCGCGATTAAAAACTCTTTGATCAACGCTGATCCGAAGAGATTCTTCTCTCTTATGTTCCAACAGGTCGGCGAAAACCCCGGTCGTGAAGAAATGGGCTTAATTTCCTTCTTCTATCCTACTTCTGGCTACTTGTATCTGCCTCTTGCCGTCTCTACTGCTTCTTATCGCTACGATGCCTGGACCGCTTCGATATTCTGTTACACTCCGTTCATCATCCTCTTCTTCGTGGCTTTGATGAATTCGATTCGCAAAAAGAAAATCAGCCATCTCATCGCTTTGGCTTTATGCACATATTTGGTTTTTACCAATTTCGCTTATTACTTCTTCTACGCTTTCACCGGAAACGGATATGGCCGTTGGTTGATCGTGCTTGTGCCTGAAATCATCTATTACGGATGCTGGGCTTATGACGACAGGAAAGAACAACCGCGTTGGTTCCCAATTGCCGGAACCAGCATGGCGTTAGTTGGTGCTTTGTTTACCTTCTTCATCACCGTCTTAACCCTTCAAGGCAAAACGTTTGAATTAGGGCCTGGCATTTCCGATGTTTTAGTTGACGGATATTTCGTCGAGAACTACTACGTTGCTTTTGAGACGACCGCTGTTAACGAGATGCCACTTAAACTCATCTGGTACGTTTATTACGAAATGGCCCTCTTAGTGATAGAAGGCGTCATCTTCATCGTTCTTAATAAGAAAGAATTCACTTGGAAGATATTACTGGGCTTCGTCGCTATTGAAGCGGCCGTTATGGGCAATATGTCTTTCGTCTATGGCTCTTCGTGGGACCTTGAGTATTTCAACGGAGGCATAGATAGACTTGCCACCACAACCAATATCGCTAAAGAGATAAATTCATCGGACTATTCCTTCTTCAGGACTTATTGGGATGAGGTCGGCGGAAAGAAAGCTAACGGAGGAGGCGCCTCTTCCGGTGAGAAGAATTTTGCCAACGCCGTAGGCACTAACGGTTCGTCGACATTCCATTCTTTAATGAATTTTGATGTGTACGATTATGCCGTAATGATGAATATTTCAGGAGGCCCAACCGTCGCCCACGCTTACGATAACACGACATACGTGAACGCTTCTTGGAGCGGTTTCTATAACAATAAGAGGTATGGAACCGATTCTCATTTAGGCGTTAAGTATTATGTCATCGAAAAAGGCGGATACGGCAAATGGGAATACGCAAACGTTCCATTTGGCGCGACCGAAATAAAAGAGTTGGAGACCAAACAGTATCGAGTCTTTGTTAACGACGATATTCCGACTCTTGGCCATGCGGTCGAATCTACCAATTTGTATAGGCTTGGAAAGAAACTCGATCCAGAGACGGACGATGACTATAGGTATAACAACTTCTATACGGGCTATACCGGAACAAAACCTCAGTGGATTGAGCAGGCGTTCATCGATTCGGCGATTATCGATGATGACGTAAAATTGCCAGAAGGATTCACAGCCGATAATTTGCCTTCCTTTAATTTGAACACTCAAAGCAGGAAGACATGGAGCATGTCCAATATGAACGTGACTCTTTATAGCACTACTGGCAATGACCGCTATTTACCGGGCAACGAAAGCTATGCGAATGAAGGGCCAGCCTATTTCTTG
Organism: Bacilli bacterium; assembly: GCA_024409055.1. Classification (GTDB taxonomy): domain Bacteria; phylum Bacillota_I; class Bacilli_A; order RFN20; family CAG-826; genus Alloenteromonas. The sequence continues at coordinate 5,145 of JAKSUL010000028.1, read as the reverse complement.
CATCATTATACGGGTGTCAACAAAACCGGATCATTCACTTACAAAGGCGATTTCGACAAAGTCGTTTTGTCTCCCAAGACTGGTTTATATTTCAATAACGATCTTTCCTCGACCGGCGCTTATTTCGACATCAACCTTGGCGCTACGAATAGAGCCACTCGAATTTATATGATCGGCGATACTTTGGACGAGATGGGAAATGTCACAGCCACTGACCAGGTCCTCTCTTATGAATATCGTTGCTATGACGTCTTAAGGAATTGCTCAAACAACATGGTCTTTGGAATGTATGCCAAAGGCAAAATCAAACATGTGGTTTTATGCGCTACCGGCGGCGTTGATCCTACCTTCAGCACGATGACTACATTGCACATGCAGGATCGTTCTTATATTGATGGCAGAACCCAATATCTAAAGAGCAATGAGCTCAAGAATGTAAAGAAGACCAGCACCAATTCCTATTCCTTCTCCACCAACTATGGCGAAAGCAAGTTCGTCGTTACGCAACTTGGCTACGATAAGGGCTGGGAAGTTAAGGCAAACGGCAAAACAATCGATACGTATCGCTTAGATGGTGGTTTTGTCGGCTTCTTGGCTCCCTCTGGCGAGACTCAATATGAGATGTCCTATAAGACTCCGTTCCATAAGGAAATAACTGCTTTGATGACTTGTGGATTAACGATCTATATGAGTTATCTCGGATATGACTTCATCAAGACCCGCAAAAGGGTAAAAGACGAATTATCTCTTCAATAAAAAATAGCCCTCGTTTGAGGGCTATTTATTTTAATAAAAGGCTAATCGCGTAAACCCTTTTTTTCGGCAGATCCAAGTCGGTCGATATTTTGCGTATCGCGTCTTTCGAAGACGTTCCGCTTTTAATTTCTACTTGAAGCATTTTGAGAATTTCCTCGTCGCTATATTCTTTTTGGATGGTCTTGCAGCCTTCCACTACAACGACCATTTCGCCGCGTAAGGTATCCTCTTCGATAGCGGCAAGTTCTTCCAATGTGCCGCGGATGAATTCCTCGTGGGACTTAGTCAACTCTCTTGCGATAACGGCGCGCCTATTACCTAGGACTTCGTACATCGCATTGATGGTTTTTGAGATTCTATGCGGAGATTCATAGAAGATGATTGTCTCTTTTCTGCTGGCAAGTTCTTCGAGTTCATCTTTCCTAGCTTTGTCTTTTGGTGATAAGAACCCTTGGAAATAGAAATGGCTTGAATCTAGTCCAGAAGCTGCCAAAGCATTTAACGCCGCGTTTGGCCCTGATAAGCACGACACTTTAATTCCGTGCTCTAAACAGTTGGCGACCAACCTTTCTCCGGGGTCGGAGCATGTCGGATAGCCGGCGTCTGACATATAAGCCACTTTTTTGCCTGATAGAAGAAGCGATACGATTTTTGACGAGGCTTCTTCTTCGTTATGCTCGTGACAGGAAATAAATGGCTTGTTGATGCCAAAATGAGCCATCAATTGGCCAGAGTTCCTCGAGTCTTCCGCGGATAGGTAATCCATCTCTTTGAGGACTTCGATTGCTCGAGGGGTCATCTCTGAAAGATTGCCTATCGGAGTGGCAACGAGGTATAAGAGAGGGGACGTACCCTCGAAATTAAGCTCCCTTTTTGTCATTTGGGCGTCCTTGGCGGCGGTCGGCGTTACGATCGCGATTGTTGTGCTTATTGAAGTGAGGATTGTTTCCTCTTTGTTGATTACCGTTTTGGCCGTTGTTTTGGTTTTGCGGTTTATCGTTACGTTGCTGATTTTGCTGAGCCTGCCTGTTGTCGTTCTGCCTCTCGTATTTCTTGTTGGTTTGGGCGTTTGCTTGGTTAATTTCTTCTAGCGATTTGAAGATGATCGATTGATTGCCGGAGAGCTTAAGCTGCTTGTTGAGAATGTTCATGCCGACGATTGTGTAATCGCCATCTTCCAAATGGACGATGGATCCGATCTTTGGGAAGTCTTTCTTACCTTCTGTATAAAGGTCGTCTTCGAAATTAAGGCAACACATGAGTTTGCCGCACGGTCCAGATAACTTAGGAATGTTGAGGGTGAGCATCTGATTCTTCGCTTTTCCAATGGAAATGCCTTCGAATTGGTCGAGGAACGTGGAACAGCAAAGAGGAAGCCCACATAGTCCGATGCCACCAATCATTTTGGCCTTATCGCGCGAGGCGATTTGGCGGAGTTCGATACGGCAGTGAAGCAAAGGAGCGAGGTTACGAAGTAATTCGCGGAAATCGACCCTGTTATCGGCGGTGTATGTGATTGTCACTTTGGTGCCGTCTAGGGTGTAGCTAGCTTCCAAAAGATTCATTGGAAGGCCGAGGTTTTCGATTTCTTTTCTGGCGATTTCCATCGCGTGTTTGCTTTCCTCAAGCCCCATTTCGTAATTGCGAAGGTCTTGATAAGTCGGCTTGCGGGTAATCGGCTTAAGCGCGAGATTGCTCTTATAAGCATCCATACTCATTGGATTGGAACAAACGATGGCAACTTCATTTCCGTTGATTGTGTCGACAACAACTAAATCGCCGACCTTCAAATCATCGAACACGGTCGAGAAGTAATAAGATTTTCCGGATCCTTGGAATCTAATTCCAACGAAGTATTGTTTTTCTTCTGTCATATAGTCTCCTTCGTAATCACGTTGAGTACGTGATTGATTAATAAGCCGGTGTTGACGTTTGATTCAATTTTTCCTCTTAACGTCATAATGGCTTTAAGCGATTCCTCAATATGAGGAAGTTTCATTGCTAGCTCGCTAAGTATATTAGCATATGAGGTCAACTTTAAAGGACTGCCGACTTTTGCGTTCAATATATCTTGAAACGCCAAAGACAGCATATCGAAGTAAAACCTCGTCGCTGGTTTGCTGCTTAATAAAGGCAAAACGTCCTTTTCGGCCGTGTATCGAGCAAACGATGGGTTCTTTAGCAAGGCGTTAAGCATGTCGAGAAGGCCGGCTTTCGCTTTCTTATATTCGTCTTCTTCGGCTTCTTCTTTAACCATTTGTCCGTCGTTATAGAAATTAGACAATATTTCTGCGTCTTCTAAAGAAGCGCCTGATGAAACGGCGGCCTCGATTACTTCATTGCGAGGCAATAAGACGAGTCGAATGGTCTCACATCTAGAAACGATGGTCGGCAAAACCTTCGCTTCGTTTTGCGTCGTCAAAATGGCGTATGTGTCCGTTGGTGGCTCCTCCAAGAACTTAAGGAGGGAATTGACGGCTTCCACCGTCATATTCTCAACATGATGAACGACGTACACCATGACCCCTTTTGCTTCTAATGCCGTTTTTTCGAAATTGCCCAATATCTGGGAAACGCTTTCTTTTTTGATGGATTTTGAGGATCCGTCAAGAAAGGAGACGTCTGGATATTCACCTTTCTCTATACGAGCGCAGGTAACGCATTCTTCACAGGCAAGAGGAGAACGATTATCGCAAAGAAGAGTCTTTGCTAAATATAACGCCGTTTCTTTTAAAGGGGTTCCTGGTTCGCCAACTAGCAAATATGCATGAGCGATGCGGTTGACTTTCAAGGCATTGCAAAAAGTTTTGTAAACAATTGGCTGTTTTGTTTCTAGAAACGGCTTTATCTTCATTTCTTCAAGCGGGACATGATGACGTTATAAACGTCCTCCACAACCGCGTCTAACGGTTTGGAGGCGTCGATAATGACATAACGGTCCTGGTATCTTTTGGCTAATTCGTGGAACGAAGCCCTGACTGTTTTGTGGAATTCGTTCTTTTCTAAGTCAAGGCGGTTGACTTCGCGATTGGCGTTTTTAGCGATTCTTTCCATGCCTTGTTCTGGGGTAAGGTCGAAAAGAAGAGTCAAATCTGGGAAAGTTCCTTCCGTTGCAAAGCTATTAACGGCGAGGACTTCATCGATTCCGAGATTACGAGCTCCACCTTGATAGGCTAAAGAGCTGTCGAGGTAACGATCGCAAAGGACGAGTTTTCCTTCTTTTAAAGCGGGCCAGATTTTTTCGACGAGGTGTTGTCTTCTTGAAGCCGCGTATAAAAGAGCCTCAGTGCGAGGATCCATCGCAGTATTCTTTTTGTCTAAGATGACATTTCTGATTTCCTCGGCTATTGGAGTTCCGCCGGGTTCACGAGAAGTGATGTATTCGAATCCATCTTTTGAGAGTCTTTCTGCGATTAGGCGCATAACTGTGGATTTGCCACAGCCTTCTCCTCCTTCGAAAGTGATGAATAAACTCATAATTTTCTTCTCCCTTCTAGCGCTTTTCCTAGCGTAAGTGTATCGGCATAATCAAGAGACGCCCCCATAGGGAGTCCATACGCCAAACGAGTGACCGCTACGTTTTTGCCTTCTAGTAATTTCGCAATGAATAAAGCGGTTGTTTCCCCATCCATATTGGGGTTAGTAGCGATGATTAGTTCCTTAATGCCTTCTTCTTCGATTCGATTAAGGAGTTCATCGATTTTAAGCTCTTCTGGCCCCACGCCTTTAGTGGGGGATAAAACCCCGCCCAGTACGTGGTATACGCCTTTGAAGTCGTTAAGCTTTTCGAACGCTAATGCGTCACGGGGCTGAGCAACCACAATGCAGACATCGTGATTTCTTCCAATGTCGCTGCAGACCTCACATTCCCCGTCTTCTTGGAACAATCCGCATTTTGGGCACCTTGATATTCTCGTTTTAACGTTTTTTATCGCATCGCTAAAAGCAATGGCGTCGTCCTCATCCATTTCAAGGACCGAATACGCCATACGTTCAGCTGATTTCGCTCCTACTCCAGGTAGTTTTGAAAACGAATCAACCAAGGCGCTGAAAGACGGAAGGTCGTTCATTAGAATCCCATTCCGCCGGCGCGGCCGGTGATTCTTTCTTCGATTTCTTCCAATTTTTTGTCGACAATTTCGATAGCTTCATTAACGGCCATGACGACGGCGTCTTGAATCATATCGACGTTTTCTGGGTCGACAGCGTCTTTGTCGATGGTGACGGATTTGAGGGTTTTATCGCCCGTCATGACGACCTCGACAATGCCACCTTTGGTGACTTTGAATTCTTGGGCAGCGAGTTCTTCTTTGGCTTTCTTTAGCTCTCTTTGCATTTTCTGAGCTTGCATAAGCATTTGCTGCATTGGATTCATTCCCATATTTATTC
>JAKSUL010000027.1 GCA_024409055.1 Bacilli bacterium | reverse complement strand
GGAAGATCGGGCTGATATAAATATTTGGCAAAGTCTTTTTCTTCCATCTTAGAAGCGTCAACTTTTCCTTCTTTATCATCTTTAACAATCGCCTTCATAGCCCTTAAGATTTCGTCGCGGCCTCCATAATTGAGGCAAATATTCAAAATCCAAGTTGAGTTATGGGCTGTTCTATTTACCGCTTCTATGCAAACCTCCTGCGTTTGCTCGCGAATCCTCGATAAATCGCCTGAGATGCGAATTGAGGCTCCGACCGAATCTAGGTAATCGATTTCTTTGGCGAAGAATTCCTCAAGATAGTCCATTAAGTGGTCAATCTCTTCTTGCGGTCTATTCCAGTTTTCGGTTGAGAAGGCATAGAAAGACATAACGTGAACGTTATATTCGCGGCAAGCCTCGAATATCTCAATGATCCTTTTGCAAGCCTCGTGATGCCCAAAATGACGAGCCAAGCCACGTAGCTTCGCCCACCTTCCGTTGCCGTCCATAATAAAAGCGATATGGTCGCATTTCTTTTGTAATTTGAATTCTTCGTTTTTCATTTGTTGTCATTATCATACGCACGCACAAAAAAAGAAACCCTAATCAAGGGTTTCTTGGTGTCGAATTTTGTAAAATTAGATAGCGAGAATTTCTTTTTGCTTCTCAGCGAGGACTTCTTCGGCGATTTTGTTGGCCTTGTCGACTTCCTTCTGGATCTCGTCTTCAACTCTTTCTTTGTAATCGTCGGACATGGAATCGTCAGCTTTAAGAAGGTCGAGATAGTCGCGGCGAATATTGCGGATAGAGACTTTGCAATCGTCGCAGAGGCCTTTGGCCTGTTTAGCGATTTGCTGACGGATTTCGGTGGTAAGCGGCGGCACGATCATACGGATGGCGTCGGCTTCAACCTGTGGGTTAATTCCAAGGTTAGCAGCGGCGATAGCGGCAGCGACTGTCTTGAGGTCTTCGCGGCTATACGGCTTGATGAGAAGCTGGCGGGGTTCAGGCATAGAAACGGAGCAAAGGTCAGCAATGTCCATCTTGTCTCCGTAATAATCGCACTGAATGCCCTTAAGCATCGCAGGGTTGGCCCTTCCGGACCTGAGTTTGGCGAGTTGTCCTTTGTAAGCCTCGATGGATTTTTCCATCTTGGAGGCGAGCTCTACTGTGTAAGCGTCCATTTTTATTACTCCTTGCTAATAGTAGTACCAATGTCTTCACCGGCCGCGACTTTGGCGAAGTTGGCCGGGTCTTCCATGTTGAAGACTCTGATGACGACGTCTTTGCCGACGAGCATTGCGACGGCGGTAAGGTCCATAACACCGAGTTTCTTTTCGACGACTTCGGTGAAGGTGATGTGCTTGAACATCTTGGCGTCTTTGTTCTTCCTCGGATCGGAATCGAAGACCCCGTCGACTCCGTTTTTAGCCATGAAGATGGCATCGGCGCCAACTTCGAGGGCCCTTAATGTGGCGCAGGAATCGGTTGTGAAGTATGGGTTTCCTAATCCTCCGGCGAAGATGACGACACGGCCCTTATCAAGGTGCGTCATAGCCTTGCGGCGAATGTAAGGCTCGGCAATCTGCGGCATGCTGATTGAGGTCATGACGCGGCATTCGATGCCTTTTTCCTCGAGAGCGCTTTGGATAGCCATGCCATTGATGATGGTTCCAAGCATCCCCATATAATCGCCCTGAGCTTGTTCGATGCCGATCGTCTCGGCGAGTCTTCCTCTCCAGATGTTGCCGGCTCCAACAACGACACCGACAGACACGCCCATCTTTACGATGTCGGCAATGACCGTGGCGGCATTATCTAAGCGGGTTTTGCTGTAGATAGACTTATCGTTTTCGTCGGCGAGGGCTTCACCGGACAATTTAACGATGATTCTTTTGTACTTTTTTTCCATAGGTGACTTCTATTATACAAAAAAACGCCCCAAATAGGGGCGTCTTTTGGAAATTTACTCTTCGGTGCGTTTGGCGATGCCTTCTCCGACCTGATAACGGGTGAAGGAGATGACTTTGACGCCTTTCTCTTTGAGAACCTGTCCGACGGTCTTGGAGTCGTCCATGAGGTACGGCTGAAGGGCCAAGCAGGAAGCGGAAAGAACCTTGTCGACTTTCCTTTCGGCGATTTGAGCAAGCATCTGAGCCGGTTTGCCAGCCATCTTTGGATCGTCGGCCATTTCCTTTTCGGCGATGGCTTTTTCGCGAGCCCTGACATCAGCCGGGACATCGGCGAGTTCGACGTAAGACGGGTTGTTAGCAGCAATGTGCATAGCAAGCGGTTTGATGAGTTCTTCGTCTTCCTTGTCGAGGAGAACGAGGACGGAGATCTTTCCACCCATGTGGATGTAGGATCCGAAGGCCTGACCTTCTTCTTTCTTGACGATGTTGAAGCGACGGAGGTCGAACTTTTCGCCCATGGCGACGGTGGCGTCGGCGAAGAGGGCCTGGGTCATTTCTTTGGCGGCTTCAATGGTGGCCGGCTCATTCTGCATGAGGGTCTTGGTGACGCCGTCAACGAGTTCGTGGAACTTATCGGAGCTGGAGACGAAGTCGGTTTCGCAGTTGACTTCGACGATGATGGCTTTTCCGCATTTCTCACAGACTTTGACGTTGGTGAGACCTTCGGCGGCGATACGGGCAGCTTTGGTAGCGGCCTTGGCGATGCCTTTTTCACGGAGGTAGTCAATGGACTTCTCGATGTCGCCATCGTTGGCAAGAAGGGCTTTCTTGCAGTCCATGATACCGGCTCCGGTGCGTTCGCGGAGGGCTTTGATTAAATCAATGGTAACTTCCGGCATTATTTGGTTTCTCCTTCTTCGGCTTTCGGAGCTTCGGCTGGTTTAGCGGCTTCGGCGGCCTTCTTTTCGGCGTAAGCGGCGCGGCGGGCAAGCCTTTCAGCCTGCATCTTGGCATAGCGCTCTTCACGCTCTTTGCGAGCCTGACGGATAGCGGCTTTGCGCTGTTCGTGGGCGATGTCGGCGACGCGGATGGCATCAGCCATGGTGGCCTCTTCGCCTTCGTCTTTGACATAAGCGACAGAGGTGATTCCGCCACGGGCTTCGACGATGGCATCGGCTAAGACGCCAACGAGGAGTTTGATGGCAGAAGCGGCATCATTGTTGGACGGGATCGGGAAGTCAACGACATCTGGATCATCGGAGGTATCGCAGATAGCGAAGACCGGGATGTTGAGCTTCTTGGCTTCGAGGACGGCGTTGTGATCTAAGGTCGGGTCGACGAGAACGATGGCGTTCGGGGTGCGACGCATTTCCTTGATACCGCCGAGGTTCTTGGAGAGCTTGGCTTTTTCTTTGCGGAGAACGGCGACTTCCTTCTTCGGAAGCTTGTCGAAGGTTCCGTCTTCTTCCTGGGCCTCAAGATCGCGGAGATATTTGACGCGGTTGAGGATGGTGCGGAAGTTGGTGAGGGTTCCACCGAGCCAACGGTTGGTGATGTAGAAGGATCCGCTGCGGGTAGCTTCGTCGATGACGATCTGCTGGGCCTGCGGCTTGGTGCCGACGAAGAGGACTTTGCCACCTTCGGCGACGATGCGCTTAAGGGCGTTGTAGGAAGCGGCGACGCGTTCCTCGGATTTGTTAAGGTCGATGATGTAGATACCGTTCCTGGCTCCGTAGATGAAGCGGCTCATCTTCGGGTTCCAGCGACGGGTCTGGTGTCCGAAGTGGGCTCCGGCTTCGAGGAGCTTTCTGACGGTGATGACCGGTCCGGTGGTGTCGTGAAGGACTTCGGCCATGGTGGGTTCGGCCTGGGCGGCCGGGGCAGCCTCAACGGCTACTTCTTGCTTGATTTCGTCACTCATTGTTGGTGACCTCCATTCGTTTGTGCCTCCCCAGTTTCTAACCGCTGACCACCCCTCGCTTTTTAAACCTGTTTCGGTCCGAAGGGAACAAGGCGCGGAATCCGCTGGGTGCGTATTTGGCGGCGATGCGCCGGACGGAATATTAGCACATATGCGCGAGGGTGGGAAGAATAACTTTAGTTATGGCAAAGAAAAGAGGGCCTTAGTCTTTCTTTTTGGCCCTCGGGAAGTACAAATCGTATTGGTTTTTCATGGCTTTTTGGGTCACGTGGGTATAGACCTGAGTCGTATTGATGGATTCGTGGCCGAGCAACTCTTGGATCATTCTAAGGTCGGCTCCCTGATCCAAAAGCTTCGTGGCGAACGTATGTCTAAGTTCGTGAGGATGTAAGCCCAAATAATGACCGGTTTTCATTTCTATTTGCTTGAGGATATATTCAAGCCCACGAACGGTAAGGCCATTGCCTTTTCCATTAAGGAAAAACTTGTCGCTTTTTCTTTGGGTATGGTTATTGGCAGATAGATTGGGGCGGCACTCCTTAACGTATCTTTGCATAGCGGCTTCGGCTTGAGATGACATGGGAACGATCCTCTCTTTTTTGCCCTTGCCAAACACCCTTATGCAATGTCTTTTGTAGTCAGCCTGTTGGAGTGTCATGGCACATAATTCGCTGGCGCGCATGCCGGAAGAATAGAGCAATTCCAAGATCGCTTGATCCCTGAGAACGAGGTCATCATTTCTTTTAGCGTTATCTTCAAAAAGTTCCTTAACCTCGTTTTCGTACAAAGATTTTGGATACTTAATGTCGGCCTTTGGGGAACGGACCGCTCTAAACGGATTGCTGGTGATGTCGTAGATCCTTTGGTCCAACATAAAGTCATAGAAAGTCCTTAAAGCAGACATCCTTCTTTGGCAGGATCTATTGGTAACCTTTTTCTCGGTTATCTCTTCGGAAAGAAAATCTCTAATCGTATGGATGTCAACTTTATCGAACTCCACTCCTTTTTCGAAGAGCCAATCGAAAAACAAATCGATGTCACGTCTATAGGAATCAACGGTTTTGTCGCTGTAATTCCTGACGAATTTTAGGTGTCTTAGAAATTCGCTTTCCGGTTTGTTCATGGCAAGATTCTACCACCAATCAACTTCGCATAATATTGTTTGCTCAAAACAAAAAAGACCCCGATGTCATCAGGGTCTTCAAGACTTATTTCTTTATCGCCTCAATGTAACGGCATTTCGGGAAATTCGTGCATCCGTAGAAATCGGATTTGCCTTTCTTTCCGTGCTTAACGACGATGTGTCCGGTTTTGCAACGCGGGCATTCTTTGACGTAGTCATCGGGATTGAAAGTCGGCTTCTTTCTCTCCTCATTTCCTTTGATGTAACGGCAGCGAGGATAGCCAGAACAAGCGACAAACGGGCGGCCTTTCTTATCCTTCCTCTCTACGAGAGGTTTTCCGCATTCGGGACAAGCTTCGCCGGTTTCTTTAGGAGCGGCTTTCTCTTCCCTTAGAACGTATTTACATGTCGGGTAATTCGAACAGGCGATGAATTGTCCAAACCTTCCTTTTTTAACAACCATCGGAGATCCACATTCGGGGCAAATGTCGCCAGTTCTTTCATCTTCGTCTTTCGGCATAGTGGCCGTGACTTCTTTAAATCTAGCGATGAACGGGGTGTAGAAAGACTGCATGGTCGAAAGGAATACGGCTTCACCCTTTTCGATTTGGTCGAGGGTGACTTCCATTTGAGCGGTATAGGCGTCGGAAACAATCTCAGGGAAATACGTTTTTAAAGCTTTAGTCGTCTTGATGCCGGATTCGCTAGGAGAAAGGATCCCTCCGGTAGAAGAGACATATTTTCTATCGATTAACGTCTTGATGGTTGAAGCGTACGTAGACGGACGTCCAATGCCTTTTTCTTCCATCAATTTGACGACTTTAGCTTCGCTATAAGCTGAGGGAGGTTCCGTGGTTTTTCCTTCGCTCTTTTTCTTGGAGATAGAGGCTTCTTCCCCTTCCTTCATCTCAGGGACAATGCGTGTTTCGTCTTCATCGAACTCGCCATAAATTCTTTCATAACCATCAAAGATGGTTTTATTGCCTTCGACCTTGAATTCGATACCGTTTTTCTCAAGGACCGCAGTTGTGACGTCCACCACTTTGGCAGCCATAACAGAAGCCATGGCCCTATCGTAAATTAGACGATAAAGCTTTGCTTCTTCTGCGCTGACGTCTGGTGATTTAGCAACGACTTCAGGAGTTCTATGAGTGCCGGTAGGACGGATACACTCGTGAGCGTCTTGAGCAAGGGCGGACTTCTTTCCGCTCCTCATTCTGCCTAAATATTCCTCTCCATACGTTTCAGTGATGAAAGGAACAGCGTGCTTATAGAAGAAGTTTGGAGAAATACGCGGAGAGTCGGTTCTCATATATGTGATCAAACCAACATGCTCCCCATTGATATCCTTACCCTCATAAAGACGTTGGGCGATAGACTGGGTTTTGGATGTCGAGAAATGGAATTTCGCGAAAGCTTCCTGCTGCATCGTGCTAGTGGTGAACGGAAGCTTCGGTTCGATGTTCTTCTTGCTCTTTTTAACGGAAACGACGGTGAGAGAATCGCCGATTCGATCCAATATTTCTTTGGCCTTTTCTTCGGTTTTGACGCGAGTCATGGCCTTGCCATCCACTTTGCTGAGGGTGGCGACGGCTTTTTTGCCGCCGATATTCAAGGTTAATTCAATGACCCAATAAGGCTCAGGCTTAAAGGCTTTTCTTTCGTCGTCGTTATCAACGATCATGCGAAGTGTCGCGCTTTGGACGCGTCCCGCTGAAGGAGAGCCAATTTTCTTGTTCAAGAGCGAGGAAAGATTAAATCCGATGATGCGGTCATACATCCTGCGGGCGTTCTGGGCTTCGACCAAGTTCATATCAATCGTCCTTGGATGCTCCATGGCCTCCAAAATGGCGGGCTTGGTGATTTCGTGGAATTCAAGCCTCTTGGTCGTTTTCATGTCTAAACCCAAAACATCGGCCAAGTGCCACGAAATAGCCTCCCCTTCTCTATCAGGGTCGGTTGCAAGAATAACTTCGTCAGCCTTTTTGGCGGCCGCTTTGAGTTTATTGACTGTCTCGTACTTATCTGAATCGATGATCCAACTCGGCTTAAAACCGTTTTCGATATCGATGCCCAAACCACCCTTTCCTCTAGTGGAAAGATCGCAGATATGACCCTTGGAGGCCATGACTTCATAGTCCTTTCCAAGGTATCCGCGGATGGTTTCGCATTTTTTAGGTGACTCGACAATTACTAGCTTCATAAGATTTCCGACACAAGAATATAGACACCATTTTGACTATTTCAAGTGCCACGATTCCTTTTTCCTTATATATAAATAAAGGGTTTATTTATAGAAAAATTCGTTTCATTTTCTTACTCTGTCCGATATTTTTCATATCCGATGACACTGTAAAGATCTTCCGCCTTTTCGATTAAGGACGCCCCGTCCCTAATCAGCAAATTGCAAGCCGATTGGGCGTCTGCTTGATAAGGGACACACAAAACATCGCGCCCAAATTCAAGGGCGTACCCCACTGTGATAAGGGTGCCACTTCTAGTGCTGGCTTCCCCCACAACCGTGGCGATTGATAAGCCAGCCACGATTCTATTCCTCATCGGGAAACGATCTTGGCTAGGCGGGCAATCCGGTGGATACTCGCTTAAAACGAGGCCATGTTCTCTCATCGCCCTTTGAAGCCCTCTATTGTCCAATGGGTAATAGTGATTGATTCCGTTTCCTAGAACCGCTACCGCTTTGTTGTGTGGCAAAGCCGATTTTGCCGCAACTGCATCAATCCCATACGCCAATCCTGAAACAATGGTGAATCCTTCTTTGGCGAAATCTTCGCAAAGGGTTTTCGCCATCCTTATCCCATATTCGCTAGCCTTGCGGCTCCCGACATAGCTAATGCATCTCCTTGAATCTCGGATCAAAGAAAGATCGCCATAGTAATAAAGGACAATTGGTGGCTTCTTAATGTCCTTTAATATTTGAGGGTAGCAGTCGTCGAGCAAGGTAACGACAGAGCACGTCTTCTTCACTTGTTCGACTTTCTCAATCTCTTCTTTGGTCGCATACTCATGCCTTCTTATGGCGGCGATCATCTTGTCCCAATCCCCCTCGTAACGGATAGAAAGGGCAACCAATAAGTCTTTAGATTCCATGAAATAAAAAACCTCCTACTATTCAATAGGAGAATTTTTCGAAAAAAGGGCATTAAAATAGATGAAGTTGTTGACTATAGAACTTCGCAACGGGGGCATATGTTTTTCTATGGACCCCTTCTATCGGCCCAAGTTTTTCCAAGGCCTCCATATGCATCTTAGTGCCATAGCCTTTATGGACGCCAAATCCGTATCCTGGATATTTTTCGTCGAGTTCTTTCATATAACGGTCTCTTGAAACCTTGGCAAGTATAGAAGCCGCGGCGATGCAAAGGCATTTGGCGTCTCCTTTTATTAAAGGCTCAACCGGGCACTTAAAGCCCTTCATCGGCATCGCATCGCTTAAGATGAGTTGATAATCGCATTCGATTTGTTCAATCGCCTTCCTCATGCACACTTTCGTGGCTTCGTAGATATTGAGCTTATCGATAGTGTCGGCATCCACCATCGCGATGCCGTATCCAAGCGCGTTTTCTTTTATGACTTCAAACAGGGCTTCCCTCTTTTTCTCGGAAAGCTGTTTTGAATCGTTGATGTCTGGGTTCTTATATCCTTTTTTAAACACCACAGCCGCAGCGAAAACCGGACCCGCGAGAGGACCTCTTCCCGCCTCGTCGACTCCGACGATCGCGGTGATTTCCGAAGAATAGTAATTCTTCTCAAAATTAAGCGTTTTGGACTTTTTCAATTGAGCAACGTCCAAGGATTCCGTCCTTGAACTCCTTTATCAATAAATAAGCGGCTTTTTCTTTGGACGGATTATTTCCTTCCAAAAGACCTCTTTTTTTGGCAATCGCTTCCAAGATCTCGTGATTATCCATTTTGGAGATGTCTTCTAATCCAAAGCGTCCCTTTAACAAAGACGGATAATCGTTTCTTAAATAGGCGAGGAGCTCATCCGCCAAAAGGTCGGTAGGAAGAATCTCCTCCTTCATAGTGCCTAAAATGGCAAGCCTTATCGCTTGGGACTTGTCCAAGTAGTTCATAGGCAAAACACCAGGCGTATCAAGAAGGGTGAAGGCTTCATTCAGCTTAATCCATTGTTCGCTTCTAGTGACGCCGGCCTTATTTCCGACAACGGCGGCTTTCCTATGAGCAATATTATTAATGAAAGTCGATTTGCCAACGTTAGGAACACCGATAACCATGATGCGAACAGGTTGGGGCTTCATGCCCATTTTCTTCTCTTTTTCCCTTTTTACAGCCACCAAAGGGGCGGAAGAGGTCGTTAAAACATTGATGAGTTTGTCTTTTTTAAGATCGCTCGAAAACGAAACAATCCCTTTGGATGCAAAAAATGAAACCCATTCCTTAGTGGCATTCGGATCCGCCATATCGGATTTTGAAAGGAGAATCAATCTTGGTTTAGAACCGACCAAAGTATCCAAAATCGGATTGCGGCTTGAAAGAGGAGCCCTCCCGTCGACGATCTCGACAACCATGTCGACCGTCTTCATGAAAGACTTAATTTTTTCGATGGCCTTATTCATGTGGCCGGGGAAATAATGAACGGTGTTGCTAGGCATTATTTAACATCCCAATTCCACGGCATCTTAAGAGTCTCATACTGCAAGGAGCAGCCGGCCGGACCGTCTTTTGAGGCCTTGCCTATTTTGCATCTTCCGATGATCTTAATAAGCTTTCCGGTTATGTAATAAGACGGAACCGCTCCATCGTAGTCTTTGAATTCTTCGCCGCTTAAAGTAATTGAACGAGAATCCTCGCTATAAAGGCTGTTTTCTGGGCCGGCGCGATTGTCTCCCATTAAAAGATATTCATCGGCATCGATGCCATCTTTTCCTGGGGCGCCTTTTTTGCCAAGCTGCCAAACATATTCGTTTCCGGATTTGCCTTTACGAACGGTTCCCATAGCAGGATATCTATTCGATGTAATCTTGATATCGAAGCCTTGCCTTCTGATCGGATTATCGTAATCGTCCCTAGTGAGAGGCTGCGGAACATACTTCCATTCGTCAGTCTCATTGGCTTTGACATAAAGACGACCATTTGGGCTATTGGGGTCTTTTCTCTCTTCATCAATTATCTTTTCGAGTTTCACCCATTCTCCCGGAAGGCCGATGACGCGTTTGATCTTTGGGTCTTTCCCTTCCTGGATGTTTTCTTTTAAAGGCGTGTTGAAATCGATTGGATTTATGGCATCGCTTGGCCAATAGGTAACGGCAATATCAAAACGTTTCAAAGCCGCAATGGAACTGGCGGAATTATCCGTATATCCATAATCGACAGAGCAACCAGCGCCTTGGCTACGTGAATGGTAGGTCAAGGGCTTGTCGTTTGAATCATAACCATCGCTATTGAGGGATGGATACATGCTCATGCCGTTAACGAAGCACGGATCCGGGTACGCAACACGCACGTAAATTAAAAATGCCGATAGGCCTATTGAGACGACGAAAACGCCGATAAGCAAAACCTTGCCGGCAGTCGCGAGGATTCTAAGCCAGAGAGGTTTTTTGCCTTTTTTGTTCTTGGTTGGACGCGAATCGCCTTGAATTTCGCCAGTCGTATCCACCGAATAGTTTTCGTCGAACATACTGGGTCATTATAAAACTCAATCCGTTCGGTATCAACCGAACGTGACCCGTATACGCATAAGAAAAAGGACCCGATTTTCATCAGGTCCTCGTCACTTGTAATTGATTTGTTGCTTAAGAACTTATTTTTCTTCAGCGGATTTGATACGAGCGGCTTTGCCGGAGAGCTTACGCATGTAGAAGATCTTGGCCCTTCTGACTTTACCACGACGGACCACTTC
Source organism: Bacilli bacterium (assembly GCA_024409055.1). Taxonomy (GTDB): domain Bacteria; phylum Bacillota_I; class Bacilli_A; order RFN20; family CAG-826; genus Alloenteromonas. The sequence goes on along the minus strand of JAKSUL010000027.1, from coordinate 11,118 downwards.
GATCGAAGCGATTGAAGGGCTGTTGATGGCAAATGTACGTTCGACGCCGATGCCGGAAGACATCTTGCGGACGGTGAAGGTCTCGGAGACCCCGTGGCCACAGCGTTTGATAACAACGCCTTCGAAGGCCTGAACGCGTTCCTTTTTGTTTTCGATGATGCGGACAGCAACCTTAACGGTGTCGCCGGCTCCGAAAGCAGGAACATCATGCTTAAGCTGACGGGCGGTGATTTCTTCAACAATCTTGGTGTTCATGAATCTTTCCTCCTTAGCTTATTTTCGGTTTCTCTTCAGGTTCATGGTCCGTGACGTGACTAGCGGAGCCTGCGTATCATCTCTCTTCGAGATGCTCGAATATGATATGCAACTCCCTATTTCATAGCAAGCATTATTTTTTTAATGGTGTTAAGCAAAGTTACTTGACACCCACTACGCACAGGCATATCATTACCCCCGGAAAAGGAGAAAACACTATGTCAGTTAAAATCAGATTAACCAGGATCGGCCGCCACAAGGACCCGTTCTACCGTATCGTTGCCGCCGACTCTCGCTTCGCCCGCGATGGCCGTTACATCGAACAGATCGGAACCTTTGACCCGCTCGCCAAGGAAAACGCCGTTTGCATCAACAAAGAGCTCGCTCTTAAGTGGCTCAACCTCGGCGCCACCCCGTCCGACAGCATCCGCACCATGTTCTCTAAAGAGGGAATCATGGCTGAGTATGCCGCCAACAAGGCCAAAGCCAAAAAAGGAGAATAAGAATGAAGGACTACGAAGCCATTCTTCGTCCCCTCATCGAACCGCTCGTCGAGAAGCCAGAATCCATTATCATTCGTGAGCTCCCCGGCAGCAGCAAAAAGGATGTCACCATCCTTATCGTAGCCGAAGACGACGACACCGCCCGCTTAATCGGTAGGAAAGGCACCGTCGCCAACGCCCTCAGAGAAGCCGCCGGCATCGCCGGAAAAGCCGATGATTCCAACGTGAGGATTCACCTCAAGTTCGAGTCATTCGAAGAAGGCAAAGAAGAGGAAGAAAAATAAAAAGCAAATGGCAGGGAGATTATTTCTTCCTGCCGTTTCTTTCTGGAGTGGAAATGGAATACATAAAATTAGCGAGAATCCTAAAACCGCACGGTCTTAAAGGAGAAGTCAAATGCTTTTCTATGACCGATTTTCCTAAGCAACGTTTCCAGCCCAGAACGAAACTAAGCCTATTAAACGAAAAGACGGGTGAAAGGAAAGACGCCGTCGTCAAGTCGTATCACATGTCGGGGAATGATCTCTTCCTCAAATTCGAAGGAATCGAAGATATGGACGCCGCTGAAACCCTTCGCAATTTCACCGTCGAAATCGATAAAGAGTCTGCGCCGATGCCAAAAGGCTATATACGTTATGCCGATTTAATCGGATGCGATGTCTACGATCAAAACGAAGCCCTAATCGGGAAAGTCGTCGACGTCACTTTATATGCGCCGACACCAAATTTAAAAATCGAAAGAGAAGGCGGAAAACCCTTCTACGTCCCCTTCGTAAAGAATTTTGTCATATCCGAAGATATTGAAGCGAAAAAAGTCGTCATCGAGGTCGTGGAGGGAATGTTATGAGAATAACCATCCTCACCCTTTTCCCCGAGATGTTCACTGGACTAGTTGAGAACTCGATCATCAAAAGGGCAATCGCCAAAGGCGTAGCCGAAGTTAAACTCGTCCAAATCAGAGACTATACCAAAGACAAATACAACCGCACCGATACCCCTCCGGTCGGAGGAGGAGCTGGTTTGATCCAAAAATGTCAGCCTATCGTCGATGCGATAAGAGACAACAGCACCCCCACCACTCATAAAATCATGATGAGCGCTAGAGGACGCACCTACAATCAATCCGTTGCGAAAGAATATTCGAAAATGGACGATCTTTTAATCGTCTGCGGACACTATGAAGGAATAGACGAAAGGGTCAATTCCTACGTCGATGAATTGGTGTCGATCGGAGACTACATCCTCACTGGTGGCGAAATCCCTGCGATGGGTATCGCCGATTCGATCATCAGGCTTCTAGATGGGGCCATCGCCAGCGAATCTCTCGAAGACGAAACATTCAACGACAACACCGTCGAATACCCTCAATACACCGAGCCATACGATTTCGAAGGACAAACGGTTCCGGATATCCTTTATTCCGGCAACCACACCGCCATCGATAAATGGAGAAGAAAACAGTCTCTTCTTCTAACGAAGAAGCATCGCCCTGATTTATTCGAAAAACTCTCGCTTAGCAAGCAAGACCTAAAGCTATTGGCCGAAGATCCAGACGTCACCCCGAAATGGGAGCAAGAAGCCATGGAAAAAGGCCATAAGTTCATTAAGAACAAATAGAAATTTCTAATCACATTCCTGGGAAGCCGCCAGGGAATCCTCCGCCAGGCATCTTTCCTGACTTTTGGTATTGCTTCATCTGCTTCATCATCTCTTTGGATTGCTCATATTTTCTGATAACGCGATTAACATCGGCGTTTGTCATACCAGATCCTTTGGCAATACGGGACTTTTGAGAGAATTTAAGAACCTCTGGATGGCGTCTTTCGTACGGAGTCATCGAATTGACGATGGCCTCGAAGACCTTCATCTCTTTTTTGGCCCTATCCTGCTGCTCGTCAGTAAGGGTCGGCATACCAGGTATCAATTTCGCGATAGCGCCTAGGCTACCGATTTTATTGATCTGCTTCATTTGGCGAAGCATGTCATCCAAAGTAAAATCGCCATCAAGCATTTTTTGGGCGTCTTTTTTGGCCTGTTTCTCATCAATGGCTTCCTTGGCTTTTTCGACGAGGGTGACAACGTCTCCCATGCCGAGGATACGATCCGCCATACGGTCTGGGTGGAAGACTTCGAGTTCGTCGATCTTTTCACCAATACCGGCGAATTTAATGGGGACGCCTGTTAGGTATTTAATTGATAAAGCAGCACCGCCACGAGCGTCGCCATCAAGCTTAGACATAATGGCACCCGTTAAACGGAGGTCTTTGTTAAAAGCGTTTGCGACGTTAACGGCGTCTTGACCGGCCATTGCGTCGATAAGGAGAAGAACCTCTTCGGGATGGACTTCCTTGTTGATGTCCTGTAACTCTTTCATGAGCGTCTCGTCGATTTGAAGACGACCGGCAGTATCAAGAATCACGACGTCATAGTGATCGTTATAAGCCTTTTCTTTGGCTTTCTTCGCTATCTCAACCGGAGAAATGTCGGTTCCCATGGTAAAGAAATCGACTCCAACGGTCTCGGAGAGTTGTTTTAGCTGATCGACGGCTGCCGGACGATAAACGTCTAGAGCGGCTAACAAAACGCGCTTATGGAGTTTGTTCTTCTGAAGGTAAGCAAGTTTTCCAGCAGACGTGGTTTTACCACTTCCTTGAAGACCGCATAACATGATGACGGTGGGCTTGCCAGAATTGTAGTTGATGTCTGTTTGGTCGGATCCCAAAAGCTCCTCGATCTCATCATGGCAGATCTTAACAAGCATCTGAGATGGATTGACTTTCGAGTAGACGTCTTGTCCTAAGGCTTTGTCTTTGACGTCGGTCGTAAAAGCTTTGACGACCTTGAAATTAACGTCGGCTTCAAGAAGGGCTACGCGGATTTCGCGAAGCATTTCGTCCATATTCTTTTCGGTTAATTTGGACTCACCTTTCATCTTCTTGAATATCGCTGAGAAGCGGTCGGTTAACGATTCAAATGCCATGTTTGATCTCCTCTCCTAATTCTTCGTATTTTTTTAGTCTTTCTTCTTTGTCTTCGATTTTGGAAATGGATTCGAGCTTTTCCTTTACGGACGAATAACGTTCCACGAGTTTCATCTTGGATTCGTATTCCTCCATTTTTTCGATGGACGTCTTTATCGCTTCGCTGGCGGCCGCCCTACTTATTCCTTCCTCTTCGGCAATCTCGCTCAAAGAAAGGTCATAAACATAATGGGACGTTATGATGGTCTTCTGAGTTTTTGTCAAAAGAACGTCATAGAACCCCAAAAGGGCAAACACCCTTTCTCTATCGACCTTCTTGCTCATGCTTCGCTTTCTCCTAAAAGAAGTCCGTACAAATAGTTATCGAGGTCAAATTCTTTCAGATCTTCCATCTTTTCGCCTAATCCAATGAAGCGGACCGGAACGCCGATCTCGTCACGGATAGAAAGAATGATTCCGCCTTTGGAGGTGCCATCCATTTTGGTGATGACGATACCCGATAAGGGGGTAACTTCCTTGAAGGCCTTTGCCTGAAGAACTCCGTTTTGTCCTGTCGTTCCATCGATAATAAGGAATGATTCGTGAGGGGCCCCTGGAATCTCACGCGATAAAACACGATTGATTTTAGCAAGCTCCGACATGAGATTGGCTTTGTTTTGAAGACGTCCCGCCGTATCCACGATAACTAAATCGACGTCATGTTCTTTGGCGTATTTAGCCCCATCAAAAGCAACAGAAGCGGGATCTCCGTTTGTTTTGCCGGTGACGATCGGGCAGTTAAGACGGTTGGCCCAAACGGTAAGTTGTTCCACCGCACCAGCCCTAAAAGTATCGGCGGCGACAAGAAGAACCTTCTTCCCCTGCTTCTGGTATCTATTGGCCAGCTTAGCAATAGATGTAGTTTTTCCTACTCCGTTAACGCCGACAACCAAAAGAACGGTTGGTCCGTTTTCGACAAATTGAATCTCGTTCTTGATGGTATCCCCCGCCGTAGCGTAGGAAACGAACATCTCGTCTACCATCATCTCGTTGATTTTCTTTGGTTCAGTAATGCCTTGTTCTTTTGATTCGTCCAAAAGTTTTTCTATGAGGCGCAAGGAAAGTTCGACGCCAACATCGCTTTCGATGAGAATCTGTTCTAATTCCTCGAAATATTCTTGGTTGACGGAGGCGTAGCGTTTGCTGAGCTCATCAAGGCGAGAAGCGAAGTTCTTTCTCGATTTCTCCATGCCTTTTTCATAAGCTTTGGCCTCTTCGTTATCTTTCTTTTTGGAGAATTTTTCTTTTAAGAATTTGAATAGTCCCATAATTATTTACCAACCGCCATTTTGGCAAGAGCGTCGCTTGCGGCCGCTGTTTCGGCGGCTTTTTTATTTTTGCCGGTTCCTCTTCCTAATTCGTTTCCTTCAAAATAAACGGCCGCCACGAAAACTTTGTTGTGAGATGGTCCTTCTTCGGAGATTATCTTGTAACTAACGGACTCCTTTTTGTCAGCCTGCATCGCTTCTTGAAGGGCGGATTTAGGATTCTGTTCAATATGAATCGTTCCGTTTTTGACATCTTCTTCAAAGACTTCGCGAACGATTTTGTAAGTGAGTTCTAGACCTTGATCGAGATATAAGGCACCGATAAAGGATTCGAAGACGTCTTCTAAAACGGCAAGCGACTTCTCGATGTCGTTTTGGAAGGAGGCTCCGACCCTGATGAATTTGTCTAAGCCGAGTTTTTTGCAGTAATCCGCTTCGCTTTGAGTGCGGATGAATTGGGCTTTAAGAACGGAGAGGTCACCCTGCTCCATCTCGGGATGGTATTGATAGCAAAGCTCGCTGACGACAAAACCGACGATGGAATCTCCCAAGAACTCAAGTCTTTCGTAATCTTGATGCCTGGTGCCGGCCATTCCGTTATATGAGCTATGGGTGAAAGCCAATACATAAAGTTCCTCGTTATGAGGAATGAAATGGAATTTACGGTATAAGGGGGTGAATTCGCTCATTGGGCAAGACCCTCCTCAATAGTTTTGACTAAATCCGATTTAGCAAGTTTATAGGCGACATCGATCGCGTGATAGAAGGCTAGTCCGTCACTGCTTCCGTGAGCTTTGACGACAACGCCGTTAACGCCGACAAGCATAGCTCCACCGGTATTTTTATAATCCATTGTCTTCGTCATTTCCTTAAATCCTTTTTTGGCAAGGAGATAACCTAGCATAGAGAAAATGTTGCGTTTGAAGGCCTGTTTGATCATGCCAGACATCATTTTGGCGATGCCTTCGTCGCCCTTTAAAAGAACGTTGCCGGAGAATCCGTCGGTAGCGATAACATCGGCTTCGCCAGAAAGAGCCTCCCTAGCTTCGATATTCCCACAGAAATTAAGCTTCTTGGATTCGCTTAAAATCTTCGCAGCTTCCTTTCCTTCCGGAGATCCCTTGCCTTCTTCCGTGCCGTTTGAAAGAACGTAAACCTTCGGGGTTTCGACTTCCAAAACGGATTTCGCGTAAATGTTGCCCATCATAGCGAACTGGGCGATTTCCTCACCGGAATTTTCGTTTGATGCGCCAACATCGAGAATGACGACTTTTTTACCCCTGATTTTAGTTGGGAAAGGAGCGATTAAGGCTGGGCGAGAAACGCCTGGAATCTTTTTGAGGATGAGAGCGGACGCCGAAAGATATGCGCCGGTGGAACCACAAGAAACAACGGCGTCGGCTTCTTTGTTAGCAACACAAGATATGGCTTTATACATTGAGCTATCTTTTTTGCGGATAGCGTCCAAGGCACCTGCCGTCATCGGCAAGACGTCGTTAGCCTCAATGACTTTATAACCATCAGTGGGGAGTTCTTCTTTTTTGCCGACCAAAATAAGTTCGACATCATCGTGCTCTTTTTTGAAGCGATTAACGCCTTCTAAGGTAGCGGCGGACCCTAAGTCTCCGCCCATTAAGTCAATTGCGATTCTGATCATATTTCATCCTCGTTAGTTATACTAACGCATTTATAGGTAATTACGCTATCGATATTCCTTCGCTTTCTTTCTTGGCCTTCTCGTAAATAGCCCTAAAATCGGGGTTATTCAGGTGTCTCAAAATATATGTTGCGTCGTCTCTAGCGCATTCAAACATCTTAAAATCGGCCACTACGTTGGCGAAATTTAAGTCCGGAAGACCGGATTGACGGGTACCGGCCATTTCCCCTGGGCCTCTACGTTTCAAGTCCTCTTCGGCAATATGGAAGCCGTCATTACTTTCGACTAGAACATTAAGCTTGCTTTTCTCTTCTTCGTCATTCCCGTCATAAGCAAGCAAACACTTGGATTCCGTTCCATCGCGGCCAATGCGGCCACGGAGCTGATGAAGAGAACTCAAAGCAAAGCTTTGCGACTCATGAATAACCATAAGATTCGCTTTTTTGACATCAATTCCAACCTCTATTAAAGAGGTGGCGATAAGGATTGGGCAAAGACCAGAAGTAAACGAAATTAAGGCGGCTTCTTTTTCCTCGGCATTCATCCTTCCGTGCATCAAAACGCACTTTCCTGGATACAGTTTGTTATAACGCTTATAGACGGTTTTAACTGAATTTAGACTTGGGTTTTCCAAATCCTCCTCAATCATCGGAGCCACAATATAAATACGCTTATCATTGGATAAAGACGTATCTATGGCTTTCTTTATTTTTTCAGAATCGCTTCTAACGATCGAAGTTGTTATTTTTCTTTCTTTCGAAGGGAAGCACGAAATGGTCGAAACGTCTAAATCGCCATAAATCGTTAAGCTTAAAGTCCTAGGGATCGGGGTGGCCGACATCAATAAGACATCAGCGTGTTCACCCTTTGACGCAAGCATCGTTCTTTGGTTCACACCAAACTTATGCTGCTCGTCGATAATGGCTAATCCGAGGTAGGCATAATTGACGGATTTTGAAAACAAGGCGTGTGTGCCGACGATTATGTCCGTTGTACCGTCTTCAAGATCAGATAAAGCCCAATGCCTATCGCTTGCGCTCATTGCGCCAACGAGTAAGGAGACATTGACGTTTGTTCCTTCATATATCTTTTTCAAATTTTCGTAATGCTGGCGTGCCAAAGCGTCGGTCGGAGCCATAATTGCGCTTTGGGCGCTGCGAAGGTGATTCGCATACATCAAAATAGCGGCCACCAAAGTTTTGCCAGTTCCAACGTCTCCTTGGAGAAGGCGATACATCAAAGATGGAGAATCCATATCCAATACACATTCGTCCACTACTTTCCTTTGGTCCTCGGTTAATTGATATGGGAGGTTCTCTATGAACGTTTCGAGCTTTTCCCTATCAATAAGTCTCCTTCTATCTTTGGTGAGAGATTTGTTGGATTTTCTTATAATCTGGTTTTTCAAAGAAAAAACCAAAGCTTCCTCGTATTTAAGCACCCTTTGCCCTTGTCGAATGTCTTCTTGGGATGTCGGGAAATGGCATTCCCTCAATGCCTGTTCCCTTGAATGAAGCCGATACTTTGCTCTAAAGAAATCTGGAATGGAATCGTAAACCCTTCCCTTTTCTTCTTTAAAGGCCCTTTCCACCAATTGTTTCCACGAATGGGTCGGATAATCGCGCGGCAACGAGTAAATGCCCTGAATCGCCTCTTTTTCATCGATGCGCCCCTTTTTAAGGGCGATCATATTGAGACAATGTTTTTTTGAGTCATAACTAGCTTGAAGAGTAAAACTATCTTCGTTGTTCAAAAAGGAAGGAAGATAAAGGCGGTTCCACGCTTCAACTTGATGATCGTGTCCCCATTCGTCCCTAAAAACAAAACTGGACTTAACTAGCCTAGCGAATCGAAGGGTCTTCAGACTTCCGACCATTTGTCCGTACAAAACCACTTTTTCTTTATCTTCCAAATGGAAAAGATGTTCCCTCTCCGTATAAACAAAAACATCGTATCGCCTCGGAAGGTGATTGAGGACTTGGTCATAACGGTAGATGCCCATTTCGCCAAGCAGGAAATTTAAACGAGGGGAAGTGGTTAGCTTCATAAATTAATGATACCACCTAAAGACATAAGAAAAGCCCACCAAAGTGGGCTTATTCATCATTTGTTTTATTCGACGCCGACTAGGAAGCTATAAACCGGTTGTTCGCCACGTTTGACATCGATGTCGAGTTCGTCTCCATACCTTTCGGCCAAGGTTGCCTCAATGGCTTCGCCTTCTTCTTTGGTGACGTCACTACCAACAAGAACCGTGATCATCATGGACGTCTTCTTGACCATCGATTCAACGAGGTCTAAGAGAGCTTCCGTCTTATCTTTGACGCAGGACACGATCTTCTTGTCCTTCATCGCGAGGTAATAGTCCTTCGTGACATGAACTCCGTTCATATCCGTGTCTTTGATGGCGTATGTAACGGATCCGCTTTGGACGGTGCGAAGAGCTTTCTTCATCTCGTTATATAACTCATCCGGTTCGGCCTCAGGATTAAACTGAATGGCGCTGGCCATACCTTGGAGAATGGTCTTGGACGGAATGACGCGAGCAGATATTTCTCCGCCTTCTAAGACGTCGCAGGCCTGAGTGGCGGCCAAAACGATGTTAGAGTTATTCGGGAGAATGAAGACGTTCTGGGCGTGAGCTTTCTTGATAGCGTCAATGAAGTCTTGAGTGGAAGGATTCATTGTCTGTCCGCCAGAGACAAGCTGAGTGCATCCAAGTTCTTTGAAGATTTCATCTAAACCGGATCCGCTGCTAACAGCGATGAGGGCGAACTTTTCAAGCGGCCTATTATCCTCTTCTTCTTTCTTTTCGGAAGAGAGGTCATAATCCTGAGCGTTTTTGCCTTTGGAGATATTGTCATGCTCTTCGGACATGTTTTCGATCGTAATGGTCACGAATTCGCCGAATTGTTGGGCATAATTAAGCATATTTCCCGGCGTCAACGTATGAACGTGGACTTTGACGATATCGTCATCGCGAACCAAGACGATGGATTTGCCATGGGCAGTCAAGAACGTGCGGAATTTCTTTTCGTTGAATGGCTTTTTGCCTTCTTCGGTAGTGCCTAAGCGAATGATGAACTGAGTGCAGTAGCCATATCCCTCTTCGTCTTCGCTGAGTTTAGCGCCGGCGTAGTTGCTGACGACCGGAGTGTTTGTGGCGTTATTTTCGACTTCAGACAATCTCTTAACGCCTTTTCCGTGGGCGGCAAGAGCCATACCTTCGATAATTTTGACTAAACCGGCACCGCCGCTATCGACAACGCCGACTTCTTTTAATATCGGGAGAAGCTCCGGGGTCCTTTCAAGCGAAGCCTGGGCTTCCTGGAGGAAGAAATCCATGGCAGCTTCAATAGAGCTGAGTTTACGGAGGTTTTCCTTCAAAGCGACGGAAGATTCTCTAATAACCGTGAGGATCGTTCCCTCAACCGGTTTCATGACGGCTTTGTAAGCAACGTCTTTAGCGGAAATCAAAGCATTGGATAATTCTTTAACGGAGATTTCTTTCTTGCCCTCAAGACCTTTGGCGAAGCCACGGAAGATCTGGGAGGTAATAACACCGGAGTTTCCTCTAGCGCCCATCAAAAGGCCTTTGGAGAAAGCCATAGCGAGGTCATAAACGTTATCGTCGACCCTATTTTGAATTTCCCTAGAACCAGAAGTAATGGTGAGGTTCATGTTCATGCCGGTGTCACCGTCAGGGACAGGGAAAACATTGAGTTGGTCGATTTCCGGATAATGGTTATAAAGATTGTTGGCACCAGAGGTGAACATCTCTTTCAATAAATTGACGTTGATAGTTTTCATAGTTTTTATCCTATTATTTGAACATCCTGGACAAAGACATTAACAGCCTTGAAGCGCATCTGAAACGTCTTTTCCAATACGTATTTGACTCTTTTTTGAATTTCGGCGGCAACTTCAGTCACTTTAACTCCGTAAGCCAAAATGACATAGACATCGACTTCCGCAGTATTGGAAACCGGTCTAGCGGCCACGCCTTTAACGTAATCCTCTTTTTTAAGGATCTCGTAGATATTGTCTTTAATAGTTCTTTTATTCGATAATCCGGCAACTCCATAGCACTCGGTGGCGGCTTCACCAGCCACGGATGCAATAGCTTCTAGAGATAATTCAATTTCGCCGAATTTGGTTTCGCGTTTAATTGCCATACATTATTAGGGACAATGTCCAAAAGCGATTATCTCACTTTATCGAGAAAGTTAAAACCCCCTCTATAAGAGGGGGAGTTACACAAATGCCCTTTATGTATTAAAACTTCGCAAAAATATTAAATAAAATCAAAAATAGCGATATTAAAGAAAAATTTCGGATCCAAAAAATTTTGCAAATAAATAAAAAGAGCCCCCGAAAGGGCCCTAAAAGAAAAAAGCCCGGCGGCGCGCTATTCT
>JAKSUL010000026.1 GCA_024409055.1 Bacilli bacterium | reverse complement strand
GAAGTCGTCTCTTTAATCCTTATATTAATAGGGCTACTTATCAGTCAATAAAAAAACGGCCGATTGGCCGTTTTTAAATGCTAGTTAAAAGCTTATTTGGCTTTTTTGCCGGTCTTGTTGAGAGTGCGGAAAGCACGGGCAGACATACGGACCTCAACGACTTGGCCGTTGATGTTGACACGGTATTTCTGAAGGTTGACGTTCCAAACCCTACGGGTAGCACGAACAGAGTGCGAACGGTTATTTCCAGATTGCGGACCTTTTCCGGTGATTGGGCAAGTTCTTGACATAAATTGTTACCTCACTTCGCTATAAGCGTGAAGAAATATAACATAACTGCGTTATGGTAGCAACAAAAAGAAAAAAGTGCGATTTTTATATCCTTTGCGCTGATTTGTCATATTATTTTACACATGGAAAACGAAAAAGATTTAGTTAAGTCGATATTTGGTCCTAATGCCAGGATCGTAGATACCATCATGGGCGGCATGATGAACAAATCTTTTTTGGTCGAAAACGAAGATAAACGCTACATCCTTTACATCCCGACCGAACAAGCAAACGAGATGGTGGACCGCAATTTGGAAAAGGAAACCGAGGATATCGCTAGAGACCTTGGCATTACTTCCCCGTCTTTCTATTTCAATCTAAAAACCGGCGTTAAATCCAGGGTTTTCATCGAAGGAAATTCCATTGATAAAACCTCGTCTTTCGATTATGAAAAAGTTGCAGCGTTAATGAAAAAACTCCATTCTTCAAAGACGTTAGCTTCGAAAGACTACAATCCCTTTGTCCGCTTTGAGGGATACGAAAAGGAAGCCAAAGGCTTCTTCCCTGAATTGGGTCAAGAATACGATGAACTAAGAAGCCTAGTTTTCTCCAACAGAAAACGCCTTGAAAATAGACCTCTTCGCTTATGTCATAACGATGCTCAAAAAAGCAATATCGTCGCATCGAATGATGGCTACTATTTCATCGATTTTGAGTTTAGCGCCAATAACGATCCCCTATATGACGTCGCTTGTTTCGGAAACGGCTCAGTTGAGGAAGGATATGAGCTCCTCAGACACTACAAAAAAGAAGAACTTACCAAGGATGATGAAGAAGTTTATTTCCTCTGGAGGATCTTCGTTTCCCTCCAATGGCATGATGTTGCCTTGGTAAAACACGCTAGAGGAGAAGGCGCGACGCATGGCTTTGACTTCAAATCCGTTGCAAACTTCTTCCTAAATAACGCAATTACTGCCAAAAATTGTCTAGATTCCTTAAAAGATTAACAGCCCTCAATACGAGGGCTTTTTTGTGATAAGATATTTTTAATATCTCCCAAGGAGGAAAAAACGTATGGCCAACAAAATGGCAGCAATGATTTTGGCAGGCGGCAAAGGCACCAGGCTTCAGGCTTTGACCCGCAAGACTTCGAAGCCAGCTGTTTTCTATGGCGGAAAGTACCGCATCATCGACTTCCCGCTTAGCAACTGCGCAAACTCCGGCATCACCGATGTCGGCGTCTTGACCCAGTATGAATCCAGCGAGCTTAACGCTTATATCGGAAACGGTGAGAAGTGGGGCTTAAATGGCGTCCGCTCCTTAACATCCGTCCTCACCCCGAAGCAGACCGAAGAAGGCTCTTCTTGGTATGCCGGCACCGCGGACGCTATCTATCAGAACCTCGATTGGCTCGACAGGGTAAATCCGGAATATGTTTTGATTCTTTCTGGCGACCACATCTATTCCTGCACCTACCTTGAGATGCTCAAGAAACACATCTCCAAGAAAGCGGATTGCACGATCTCCGTCATCGAAGTTCCGTGGGAAGAAGCTTCCCGCTTTGGCATATTGACGGCCGACAAAGAAGACAACATCGTCTCTTTCGCCGAAAAACCAAAGAACCCGACGAGCAACCTTGCCTCCATGGGTATCTATATTTTCACTTACAAGACTTTGCGCGCCATGCTTAAGGCCGACGCCAAAGACGAGAACAGCGATCACGACTTCGGCAAGAACATCATTCCGACGATGCTTGCCAGCAAAAAGAAGATGGTTGCTTATACCTTCCGCGGATATTGGAAGGACGTCGGAACGATCTCTTCTCTCCATGAAGCCAACATGGACCTCCTCCTCTCTGGCGACCCGAACACCAATCTTTATACAGTTCAGGGCAATCACAAAATCTATACCCAAGACACGAATTCAGCTCCGCAATATATCGGCAAGAACGCCAGTGTCAAAGACTCTTTGATCACTCAAGGCGCCACGATTTTGGGCTCCATTAAAAAATGCGTCGTTTCCGGCGAAGTCGTCGTCGAAGAAGGCGCTTATTGCGAAAACACCGTCCTAATGACGGGCGCGCACGTTTGCAAGAACGCCAAGGTTTACGACGCTATCGTCGGGCCTGAAACCACGATCGAAGAAGGCGAAGTCGTCAACGAAGAAAAAGACGGAATCGCCCTCATCTCGAAATAAGGAGGAAATCACAATGAACGGACATCGCATCTACGGAATCGTCGACTTCCACACATCCCCATCTCTAGGAAACCTCACCGCTAATAGGCCGTTAGGGTCCACCTCATTCTTGGGACGTTACGCTTTATGTGATTTTGCTCTTAGCAACTTCACCAACTCCGGCATCGATAACATCGGCCTCCTCATCAAGGACCACCAGAGATCGATTTTAAAACACGTCGGTTCCATGCACGCTTGGGTCAACAACACCAAGAGGGGCAAACTCACCGTTATGTATAACGAATACGGCCCTCTTAACCCCAAGACCAATACCGATGCCAGAAACATCATGGAAAACGATTACGTTCTCTATGACATCAGCGCGGACTATCTCGTCTTCCAGAGTTCGCACATCGTCGCCAATATCGATCTTCGTCCGATAATCGAGGAGCACATTGAAAGGGGCGAAGCGATCACCATCGTTTATAAGAAAGTCAAAGACATCGCCAAAGAGTTCTCCTCCGAAGCCAATATCGATATCGATGAAGATGGATACGTTGTTGAATTTACCGGCGCAAACAAAAAACGCAAAGGAAAGGCTAACGCCACTATGGGCGTCATTGTCATCAACCGCACGGTTTTGGCCGAGGTTCTACCAAATTACACCAAACCGTATCCTGAATACTCCGTCATGCAGATAATCGACGCGGTCGCCAAAGAGGGCAACTACAGGGTGCACGCCTACGAATTCAAGGATTTCGCCTTCTGCATCGATACATACGAGAATTACTGCAAGCACATGTTCGATATGCTCGAGTACAAGAACGCTCATGCCTTGCTCGACACAAATTGGGATCATCTCACCAAAACCCACGACACCGTTCCGACCCTATATGGTGAAAAGGCCAATGTCAAAAATTCCTACATCGCCAATGGCTGCATCATCGAAGGAACCGTTGAGAACTGCTTGATTGGCCGTGGAGTCAAAATCGGAGAAGGAACAACCGTCAAAGATTCCATTATTTTCTCCGGCGTTAACATCGGAGATAAGTGCACGATCGAAAACGTCCTCATCGACAAATACTCCATCATCACAAAAGGAAAGACGCTTAAGGGCGAAGTCGAAGGGCTTCCGGCCTATTACCGCCAAGGATTCATCCTATGAGAATTGCCATGCTTTCCGGCGAAGCCAACCCGTTAATCAAAACCGGCGGCCTCGCCGATGTCATATATTCCTTGTCCAAAGAGTTGGTCTCCATGGGGCAAGAAGTGGTGGTATCTCTTCCGTATTACGCAACGCTTAAAAACAAAGGCGTGAAGGCGAAGTTCTTGCTCTCCTTCGACATCGCCATGGGGTGGCGCCACCAAACCGCCAACGTCTATGAATTACCAATAGACGGCATCCGTTACCTCTTAATTGAGAACGACATATATTTCGGAAGGCCGGCCTTATATGGATATGACGACGATTACGAGAGGTTTGCTTTCTACACGATTGCTTCCCTTCGTTTGCTAGAAGAAATCGATTTCAAACCCGATATCGTCCACGTCCATGACTGGCACTCAGCGATGGCTCCCGCTTTGATCAAGGAAGGACATGATCCTTTCTACGAAAAGACCAAATGCGTGCTCACCATCCATAACCCAGCTTTCAAGGGATATTTCAATCCTTACTTCGTCTCCAACCTCTATGGTTTGAGCGATGACTTATACGAATCGGGCAAACTCCGCTTCGAAAACCAAGCTTCGAGTTTAAAGGCCGGTCTTGTCTATAGTGATAAGATCACGACCGTTTCCCCGACGCATTCCAAAGAGTTATTGACCCCAGAACTTAGCCAGGGTCTATCTAGCGTCCTAGAACTACGTCGTTACGACTTCGTCGGTATAGTCAACGGCAACGATTCGGGCGAGTTCAATCCCGCCACGGATAAGATGATTGCCAAAAACTACACAACCAAAAATATCGTTACAGGCAAAAAAGAATGCCGCGCCGATTTGCTTAAGACCTTTGGCCTTAAGGATAATGGCGGGCCTATCTATTCCTTCGTCACGAGGCTTACCTACCAAAAGGGAATCGACCTCATCTTGAAGGAGATTCCGGATATGGTGGCTAATGGGGCCATCATCATCGCCGTTGGATCTGGCGAATATCAGCTCGAGCAAGGATTAGAGGCCTTGCGCGCTAAATATCCAGAGCAAATCGGAATCTACATCGGTTATAACAACGAAAAGGCTCATAAGGCATATGCAGGAAGCGACTTCTTCTTGATGCCATCCCTATTCGAACCGTGCGGAATCGGCCAAATGATCGCTTTGGCTTACGGCACAGTGCCTCTTGTCCGCGAAACGGGAGGATTGGTCGATACAGTCGTTTCTTATAACGGAAATAACGAAGATATCGCAGATGGCATCTCCTTCCGCGATTATGACCAAGGCGGTATCCATTACGCCGTCACTAGATCTCGCGACATCTACGCCAATCCATCTTTATTCAAAAAGATGAGAGTCAATGCGATGAAAGCGGATCACTCATGGAAAAAGAGTGCCATTGAGTACCTCAATGTATACAAAGCCGCTCTTGATAAATAAAATACTGAACTATGGCATACGATTTTATAAATATTGAAAAGAAGTGGAGATCCTATTGGGAATCCCACAAATCCTACGCTTGCGACACCAAAGACTTCAGCAAGCCAAAATTCTACGCTCTTGATATGTTCCCTTTCCCTTCAGGACAGGGACTTCACGTCGGACATCCGGAAGGCTACACGGCCACCGATATTGTCTGCCGTATGAAGAGGATGCAGGGCTATAACGTCCTCCACCCAATGGGCTGGGACGCGTTCGGTCTTCCGGCTGAGCAATTCGCCATCAAGAATAACCAGCACCCGGAAATCTCGACCAAGGCCAACATCGCTAACTTCAAAAACCAAATCCAATCCTTAGGCTTCTCCTACGACTGGGATAGAGAAATCGCGACAACTGATCCTTCTTATTACAAATGGACTCAGTGGATTTTCCTCCAGATGTATAAGAACGACCTCGCTTACGTCGCCGATATCCCGGTCAACTATTGCCCGGAACTCGGAACCGTTCTAGCTAACGAAGAGGTTATAGACGGCAAGTCCGAACGTGGTGGATATCCGGTTATCAGAATGCCGATGAGGCAATGGATCCTCCGCATAACCCGTTACGCCGACCGCCTTGAGAAAGACTTAGAAGGCATGGACTGGCCAAAATCCACCCTTCTCATGCAGAAGAACTGGATTGGCAAATCCACAGGCGTCGAAATCACCTTCAAGATTGTTAATAGCGAAGAGACCTTCAAGGTCTTCACCACCAGGGTCGATACATTATTCGGCTGCACATATTGCTGCCTCGCCCCTGAGCACCCCTTAGTTAAGAAACTCGTTTCCGCCGAACAAAAAGAAGCGGTGGAAGAATATGTTAAGAAAGCCGCCTCAAAGAGCGATCTCGCCCGTACTTCTCTTGAAAAAGAGAAGACCGGTGTCTATCTCGGCGTTGAGGCCATTAACCCGATCAACGGCGAAGTCATCTCAGTCTATGTCGCCGACTACGTCCTTGGCTCATATGGAAGTGGCGCTGTTATGGCCGTTCCTTGCCACGATGAACGTGACTACGCTTTCGCTAAAAAGCACAACATTAAGATGATCCAGGTCCTCGAAGGAGATGTCTCCGAAAAGGCTATGGTCGATGATGGAAAGCACATCAACTCTTCTTTCGCCGACGGCATGAATATTGCCGAAGCCAAAGAAGCCATCACTAAGAAACTCGTTGAACTCGGCGCCGGCAAAGTCGTCGTTAATTACAAGCTCCGTGACTGGATCTTCTCCCGTCAGCGTTATTGGGGCGAGCCGATTCCGGTCATTTGCATGAAAGACGGCACAACCGTTCCGGTTCCGGAGGATCAACTTCCCCTTGTTCTCCCCGAGATGGAAAAATACGCTCCGTCTAGAGATGGCAAGCCGCCATTAGAGAACGCTCCGAAATCTTGGTTAAACGTCACCGTTAACGGAAAAGAAGGCACACGTGAAACGAATACGATGCCTCAGTGGGCCGGATCTTCTTGGTACTACCTCCGTTATATCGATCCGAAAAACGAGAACGCCATCGGCGATCCAGAACTCTTGAAGCATTGGCTTCCGGTCGACCTTTATATCGGCGGTGCCGAACACGCCGTCCTTCACCTTCTCTACGCTAGATTCTGGCACAAGTTCTTATATGACATCGGCATCGTCACAACCGAAGAACCGTTTAAGAAAGTCTTCCACCAGGGCATGATTCTTGGCTCTAACGGCGAGAAGATGTCCAAGAGCCGTGGCAACGTCGTCAACCCAGACGATATCATCCACTCTCATGGCGCTGACTCCCTCCGCTTATTCGAGATGTTCGCTGGACCGCTTAACGAAATGAAACCATGGTCCACAACCGGCATCGATGGAGCCTATAACTTCATTAAGCGTGTCTATCGCCTTGTAGATGAACCCGATTACGTCGCCCGCATCAGCGACACCAATGATGGATCTCTTGATTTCGCTTATAACGCCATGATCAAGAAGGTCACCGAAGACTTCGAGAACCTCGCCTTCAATACGGCTATCGCCCAGATGATGGTCTTCACCAACGAGGTTTATAAAGCCAAGACAGTCTATAATCCTTACTTAGAAGGATTCGTCCAGGCTTTCAGCTGCATCTGCCCGTTTGTCGGCGAAGAGATGTGGGAGAAGCTCGGACATAAGGAAATTCTTGCTTACACGCCTTGGCCGAAATTCGATGAATCCAAACTCGTCAAATCTACCGCTAAGGTCGCAGTCTCCGTTAACGGCAAGGTCCGTGACATCATGGAATTCTCCGTTGAGGAAAGTAAAGAGAACATGGAAAAAGCCGCTTTGGCCAATCCAAAGATTCAGGCTTACACCGAAGGAAAGACGATTCGTAAAGTTATCGTTGTTCCTGGCAAAATCGTCAACATTGTTTGCTGAACTAAATGTGCCCCAAGTTGGGGCACATTTTTATTTATGGCGATTCCGACACTTTTCTTCGAGGATACGCCTTTGCTCTTTTCCTTCCTCGATGAGATCATTTATATCGAGTAGGCAATTGGATTTTAAGAATAAGCGTAGGGGCTTATTTCGTTCTCCCTAATCCTTTTCTTTAAAGATTGCATCAAACGATTGTTTTTCTCGATCGATTTCAAAAGACCATCGCTTTCCTCACCGGCATAACGCGTTTTCTGAACTCCGTCGATTCGTTGGTGGAGATATAGATAGGATTTCCCATTTATCGTCCTTCTCTCTAAACTTCCTGCCACAAGCGTGTTCAAACCAAGGAGAAGCTGGTCTCTTTTTTAAATAATTCAAAGATGCTTTCCATGGCTTTTCTTACATTATTCCTTCTTCTCATATGACAAATTCGTTGTGAAACAAAACAATAGAAATATGTTTCACAATTACTCCCTTCACAAATCTATAGTCAAATAAAAAGGAAAAGGGGCGAAAATCGCTTGTTTTTCGCTAACAAAGGTTGTGATAACATATGAGCCCGTAGGGCACCAAACATCGGATTTGGGCTCAAGCGAAAGGATCCTTTTATGATCATTACTATCGATATCGGAAACACTATGACCGACATTGCCTTCGTCGAAGGCGAAAAATGCTTGGCTGTTTATAAAACCAAAAGCGATCCTGACCGCTCACACATTGAATACCTTTCTTTGCTTAGCTCTTTTTTAAAGAGTAAGGAAATAACTTTAGATAATTTAGAAGGCGCCATTATCTCTTCGGTCGTACCCGCCTTAGGCAATGCTTGGGAAAGAATCTGCGAAGAGTCTTTCGGTATCAAACCTTTCATTATCGGACCGCGTTTGAAGACTGGATTGATGATTAAAACCGACAATCCGAAAGAAGTAGGGGCTGACTTAATCGCCGTTACATGCGGAGCCAAAACAAGATGGCACGATTCATGCGTCATCGTCGATATGGGCACTGCCACGAAAGTGATGATTCTAGATAAAAATGGTTGCTTCGCCGGTGTTGCTATCGCTCCTGGATACAAAATTAGCATTGACGCATTGGTTGATAAAACAGCTGCGCTTCCGGAAGTTTCTCTTAAAACTCCCATGCACGTCATCGGCAAAAACACTGAAGACTGCATGAATAGCGGTATGAATTACGGCACGGCTTATATGGTCAAAGGATTTGCGGACGCCTTTGAAAAAGAGGTCGGCTATCCACTTAAAAGAATTCTTACTGGTGGTAACGCTAGATACGTTAAAGATATCCTTCCTGAATTCATCTATGACGAAGGGCTGATATTCGAAGGCCTTCTTAATATCTATAACCGAAATAAGAAATAAATGCGCATAAAATGAAAAAGCGCAAATAATGCGCATCATCCTCTTGGAAAATGCGCTTTTTTAGTTTATTCTTTTGTTGGGGCGTGAGGGAACATGAATAAACTTAGAAGTTTAAGAAAGGCATTAAAAATGACTCAAGAAGAAGCAGCCGAGTTTCTTTCGGTATCCCGCAGAAGCTACCAACAATACGAAAGTGGCTCCGACCTCCCAAATTCGCTTAAATACCAATACATGGTTGAGCGAATGAGCACAAAAGAAAGGATAGACGAAGAAAATGGAATTCTATCCATCGACTCTATTAAAGCGATTGTGAAGAACGTTTTAAAAGGAAAGAACGTAAACAGTTGCTATCTTTTTGGCTCATACGCTTATGGAGGGGCGAATCGTTTTAGCGATGTTGATCTTGTAATTGACGCGGATATTCATGGTTTGGAGTTCTACGGACTAGTCGAAGAGCTAAGAGAATCTTTGCACAAGAAAGTTGATGTGGTGGCAGTGGAAGAACTGGTTCAAAACAAAGAACTAATTTCCGAGGTCTTGAGATATGGTCTTAAAATCATTTGAGCGTAAAAATGCTGAATATTACGTTGAAAAGATAAAAAAAGACATCGAATTTGTCATATCCAAAACAGAGTTCGTTTCATTAGAAGATTTTTCTGATAATGAGGTTCTATCTGACAGTGTTTGTTTTCGTTTTATTCAAATTTCCGAAAATGCAGTAAAGCTAAAAAGGCTTGAGGAGCCTAAATATATGGGTTTACCTTATTCGCAAATTACCGGAATGAGAAACTTGATTGTTCACGAATATGGTAAAGTCGATTTCAGCGAAGTGCTTAGAACCGCCCAAGTTGATTTGCCGAACTTACTAAAAACTTTTGAAAGCATTGAGACTGTCGTTTAGACCTTTGCATCTTTAATGCAATGGTCTTTTTGTTTATACTTTCACCTAGCGGGTATTTTTAATACCCTGGGCCCCCAGCTCGAAGGCCCTCGCCCCAGGTTAAAGAGGCAAAGAGGTTAATGGAAAGCGAATAGAGCAAGAAAAGGAAAAGGAATACAAATGCCAAATTTCAAAAAGATGGCCAAAGCCTACGAAAAGGACGCCATCAAGACCCTCCAAGACTTAGTGAGGATCAACTCCGTTTACGACGCCAAAACGATTAAAGAAGAAGCCCCATATGGAGCAGGCGTCAAAAAAGCCCTCGACTACATCGCCAAATTCGGCGAGAAAAACGGATTGTCTGTCGACCGCTGCGCCAACCGCTGCACAGAACTCACCATTGGAAACGGTGGCAACCTCATCGGTGTCTACGCTCACGCCGATGTCGTCCCGGTCTCTGGAAAATGGGATAACGCCCCATTCGATGCCAAAATCATCGGCGAAGGAAAAGAAGCCAAGATGATCGGTAGGGGAACTTCTGATGACAAAGGACCGCTCGTTGCCGCCCTTTACGCCGTCAAACTCTTAAAAGACAACAATCTCATCAATGATTACACCGTTCGCCTTGTTGCTGGCGGTGACGAAGAAAGAGGAAGCAGCTGCCTCGAATACTACTTCAAGAAGCTCAATAAGAAAGCCAATGACTACGGATTCACTCCGGATGCTGACTTCCCGCTTATCTACGCCGAAAAAGGTATCGCCCACTTTAATGCCACCAAGACCATCGACCTTAAGCCGATAATCGCCATGGATGGAGGCGTTGTTGCTAACGCTGTCTGCGATAAACTCATCGTCACCATGCCGAAAGATAAAAAGTTCGCGGCTTTCTTCAAAGAGAGCAAGATCGATGGCGACATTAACGAAGTCGGTGAAATCATGATCGTCTCCTTCAAAGGAAAGAGCGCTCATGCCTCCACACCGGATGTTGGCGAAAACGCCGCTTTAAAGGCCTTCAAGATCCTTGGCCGTTTCTACAAGATCGCTTTCTTGGAAAACGTCGCCAAAGTTTTGGAAGATGTTAACGGAAATGGCTTCGGAGCCTGCGTTGAAAGCACTGAGCTTGGAAAGACCACTTATTCTTACGGCATCATCAAATATGCCGGCAATGCCTTCTCCATGAGCGTTGATTTCCGTTTCGGCGAAAACGTCGACACCAAAGATTGCATCGCCAAGTTTGAAAAAGCCACCGGCACAACCGCCGCTAACTACAGCGAGATGAAGCCGCTTCTTTACGACAAGAAGAGCCCATTGGTCAGCACTCTTATGAAGTCTTACAAGAGAATGACTTGGAAGTTCTTCGATAAGCCGCTTGCCATTGGCGGCGGGACTTATGCCAAAGAAGCTCCTAACTGTGTCGCCTATGGTTCTGCTTTCAAAGGACACGAAGGCAACATCCATAGCCCCAACGAATACATCTACATCGAAGATTTCCTCAAACAGATCGCCATCTACGCCGACGCCATTTATAGCCTTGGCCGCATCAAAAAATAATGAGAGGACGTCATAAGAAATGGGCGGCGCCTTATTTGGACGAACACCCAGAAACAGTATTTAATCCAGTCGATCCGAAAGACTCCTTCTTCAAAGAAGGACCACAATATTTGGAGATCGGCATCGGAAAGGGCGACTTCATCGTCGCTATGTCCGAGAAGAAAGGCGGAAATTGGCTTGGCCTAGAACGTGATGTCTCCATCATGGGAATGGCCGCCAAAAAAGTCATTGAAGCCGAAAAGAAAAACGTTCGCCTTAGGGCTGACGACTTCGACATCGTCGCCGAAGAAATGGAAGGCCTCAAGTTTGATGCCATCTACCTTAACTTCAGCGACCCCTGGCCAAAGAAACGCCACTCCAAAAGAAGGCTCACCGAAAGAAATAGGCTCAAACGTATCGCTTCTTTCTTAAAGGATGATGGCCTAATCATCTTCAAAAGCGATAATCCAATCCTCTATGAATTCACCCTCGAGGAAATTCCTGAGGCGGGGTTAAGAATCGTTTCCAACACCGACAATTACGATAAGCCGGTCGAAGATGACGCCATGACAGAATACGAGAGGAACTTCCGTTCCCAAGGAAAGCCGATCACTCGAATCATCATAGCCAAATAAAAGGAGGTCAATATGCAAAGACTCTTCTATAACCTAAAAATCACCGGGGACGTCGTTTACGTCCTCATCAAACCCGCCGAATATCCGGATAGGGTCGAAAAGAAAGCCGATGTCGCCATGCTCTATAAGGGAGATGAACTCGTCGGCATAAACATCTTTAACATCTTTAACATCGTCAAAATCCATAGCGAGGGAATGATCGTCACTCCAGACGATAAGCTCATCGACGTTCTTAACGTCAAGATGGACGAAGCGGGATTCCCGCATCTTTCCTATTGCCGCGATTCCGGCTATAAAATTGCCCGCATCGCTAAGCTAGAGGAACACCCCTTGGACGAAAAGGCTCACATCGTGACCTTGGATTTGGGGGATAAGACTTTAGAGACCACTTCAAGATATCAAAACCTCGAAGAAGGCGGATATATCGTCGTTGCAATCGACGGCACCATCAAGTTCGATGGCACGGAATTCAAAGGCTCCACCATTAAGAACATCGGCCACTATGCCGATATTTGCTCTGGCAAAGAGCTACGAATCAACGACGATTACAAAAACGCCTTCATCGCCGAAGGATATAAAGCAGGGGATGATTTCTTCCTCGCTGGGGAGTAATCGATATGGAAGAATTTGAAATTACTCTAAAAGAGCAAGGCAAGATCAAACGTCTAACCGATAAAACCTTCAAACTGGATCCTAGGATCGGAGAAGGCTATTACAGCGCCAATTACTTCCTCAAATCCAGGAATATCGTTCTTCATAATGCTCCGAACCACATCGTCACCGAGCAGTGGTTCCAAAGGCGCGATGACACGATGGTTTGCGGTATCGACGAATCCATTGCCGTCCTTCATAAGTTCGCTAAAAATCCTGAGAGCCTCATCATCGAAGCTCTTAACGACGGCGACATGGTTAATAGTGGGGAACCGGTCTTGAAAGTCACCGGCAAATACGAAGACTTCGGATTCCTAGAATCCATCATCGATGGAATCTTGGCTAGAAGAAGCTCCGTTGCCACTAACGTTCTTCAAGTAGTTCGTGCCCTAAGAGGCGCTGCCACCTTCTCTATGGCGGACCGCCAGGACGATTATTTAACTCAGACTGGCGATGGATACGCTACATACGTTGCCGGCATCAAGGCCTATAGCACCGATGCCCAAGGCGCTTGGGTTGGGAAGAAAGGCATGGGAACAATGCCGCACGCCCTCATCGAAATCTGTGGTGGCGATGTTTGCAAAGCCGCTGAGATATACCACAAGGAATACCCCAACGAACAAGTAACGGCCCTAATCGATTACAACAACAACGTTACTGTCGACGCGATAACTCTTGCTAAGCATATGGGACGTGATTTAAAGGCCATTAGGGTCGATACGTCTAAATCCTTAATCGATCACTATTTCGACGACAAGGACACAAGCAGTTTCGATCCACACGGTGTCTGCAAAGAGCTCATCTATGCCCTTCGTCAAAAACTGGACGAGAACGGATTCGATTACGTCAAAATCGTTGTCTCTTCTGGCTTCGATGCGAAGAAGATCGATGAATGGACGAAAGAAGGCGTTCCGGTTGATATGTATGGTGTTGGAACTTCCCTCATCACCAACACGACAGTTGGCTTCACAGGGGACCTTGTCGAACTCGATGGCAAACCAGAAGCCAAGGAAGGCCGCTACAACGTTCCTAGCAAGCGTTTAGAGAGAGTTTCCTATCCGGTTAACAAATAACATCGGGACTAATAACGGCAGCTAAACCATGGTTGCCGTTTTTTTTGTCGCAGATTTTAAATAACGCGAAAAAAGATTAGATAAATGCGATAATTTGGGACAAATGTAAACCATAAGTTTACGTGTTTCTACTTGTTGGTTTCTACAAAAGTGAGATGATAAAAGAAACAATGTCCTCAATAAAAGGAGGAACATGGATCTAGGTTCAAAGATTACCAAATTACGTAAAAGAAAAGGGTACTCGCAGGAACAACTCGCCCAAAAGATGGGCGTATCCCGCCAGTCCGTTTTCAAATGGGAATCCGGAGAGAACACACCTGACATCGACAAGATAAAAAGGCTTACTGAAATCTTTGGAGTCACTTTTGATGATCTTTTGAACGACGAAATTGATATTGATAATCAAAAAGAAACACACACGCCTGACGCGCCCACGAAAACGAAGACTAAAGACAAAATCGTTCTTGGAATTCTTGCAGGGGTAGTTGGCGTAGCCGCATGCGTTACGGTTCCGTCCGCTGTAATCATATTGAGACAAAACGCGAAAAATTCTGAGGCCTCTAGTGAGAAATCAGAAACGATTAGCCTCTTTTCCAGTGAGGAGAGCGCTGAATCCCTACCGACGAGCAGCGAACTAAGCGAAGAAACACTTTCGTCGAGCGAAGAGAGCTTCTCGTCTATGGAAGAAAGCGATGAAGGATCTTCGTTTAGCAGTGAATCAGAGCCTGATAGTAGCAAGGAAAAGGAAGAAAGCGACCGCGCTAGAGCAAACTACGTGATCGAATTAATCAATAACCTTGGCGAAATCACTGAAGAAAGTGGCGACGCTCTACGCGAAATTGAATTGGCTTATGCCGATTTAACTTCTGACCAAAAAGACTTAGTTACTAATTATTCGGTTTACTTGATTGCTAAAGAAAGATACGAATCCTTATTGCTTCCAAGCCGGAAAATCACATTAGCCGACATTCACGGCTCATGGAGATCCACTATCGGCGTTTGGAAAATCGCTGATCATGGCGAATTTGAATCGGTCCTATATAGCTTCTTTTCAACTCAAACCTTTAGTTGGGCAACTGGCTATTACGAAAGCGAAGGGTCGTCTTTGGTTGGATTCAACGAAACAACAAAACGCATGGATATCCGCTTGTCCGTTGGATATCAAAACCCAGCTACGTTCTACGAGATCTCAGCTTATAAGTCCGAGTTAGGCGAAATAACGCTAATTTTTGGCGAACTAATCTTCAATAAAATTGGAGAATAGCCACTGAATCTTTATTTTCGATTTCTATTTTAAGGTATAAAACTACTGTTTTGCCATCCGATAGAAAAATCAATAAAGCGAATACGTGTGTTCTTTAAATGGCAAAATCAACATCTTGTTTAGAAAAATCAACATTTTGTTAATTTACAAAATGCACCTAGAAACGCATTAATTGAGGAAGTTTATGAACAACACATCATTTTGCACAAAAATCAAAGAGAAGAGGGTCGCTCTTGAGCTGACACAAAAAGACCTGGCGGAAAAACTCAATGTTACCCCGCAAGCTATTTCTCGCTGGGAATCAGGGGACGTTGAACCAAGCTTAGGGGCCATCAAAGAAATGGCTTCTATATTTGGGTGTTCTGTTGACGAGCTTTTGTCCGATTCAGAAAAAGATAGTGCTGAGACAAACGATACCGGAGAGAAAGAGGACGAAGCGGCCCCGGTGGTGCAGGCCCCTCTTCCTATATTGGCCGTTTGTTCAAAATGTGGTGCTCCGATATATAAGCAAGGTGAAATACACACATACACCGAAAGCCATCGTGTTGGGAGACACACCGAAACCGTTTCAAAGATCATTTGCGAAAAGTGCCATCAGGACCGTTTGAAACAGGAAAAAATAGAAGAAGCGAGGAAACGCGAATACGAACGCGTCGCGGGCGTAAAGAGAAGAAAACGTTCGTTTATTTGGCCTTCGATTATAGTCGGTGTTTTGTTCGCAATCGTCCTAGCTATTTGCGTTGGCAATAACGCTTCGGCCGGAGTTACGGTAGGGGTGTCTATTGGTATATGGCTTTTATGGCCATACATCGCTTGCTTGTTTCTCAACAACAATTTTCTTGGCGAGATGAGTCTGGAAATATGGTCCTGGGGATTTGTAAAAATGCCTGGAGTCATATTTTCTTTTAGCTTGGACGGTTTGTTTTGGCTGCTTACCGTCAAATTATTCTTATGGATATTAGGGTTCCTTATCGCGGCTGCGGCCGCGGCCCTTGCAATAGCGGTCGGAACGGTTTGCGGAATATTCGTATACCCATTTGCTATTTCGAGAAATTTTAGAGAACCCCAATATACAACTTTATAAAGGAGAAGTTATGAAAAAGAAGATCCTACTTTCGCTAGCGATAGCGACATTACTTCCGTCTTGCGGCGGCGGAGCTACTGCAAGCTCTCTTTCGTCTGCCTGGGCGGAGAACGGCAAAGAGGCTTATGAAAAAGCCAGGAAGAAAGCAGTCGATGCAGAACAATTTGAATACGATTTTGAACTTAATGCCAAATTGAAGTATGGAAGCGCCGGATATTCTCCGGCCACTATCAGCGGCACAACTTCTTTTAACAGCGCCGCTGGCGAAACTACGTATGTTCAAAAAAGAAACACGAGTGGAATTCTTTTGATC
This sequence comes from Bacilli bacterium, assembly GCA_024409055.1. Lineage (GTDB taxonomy): Bacteria > Bacillota_I > Bacilli_A > RFN20 > CAG-826 > Alloenteromonas. The sequence continues at coordinate 7,168 of JAKSUL010000026.1, read as the reverse complement.
GATAGCACAACCTGGACATACAACAAAGGCACAACTTATATAAAAGTAGCTGAATCCGATGGCGATTTCTCGGTCACGGATAGTGAAGTTGTTGACTCTGGATACAATTTTGAATCGAAGACATTCGGTTCTTTACTCCGCTACCTTGACGCCGAAAAGCTCGAAGAGGTCAAGAAGACGGAAGGCATATTCGACATTCATATTAAACCGAGTAGCACAAGAGAAGCCGTAAACAACGTTTGCAAATTCATTGATTGCAATAAATTTGTTGAAGCTCTTTCCGAAATCACCACAGACAAATGGGGTGTCGGAATGAAATTGACCTCACAAGTCGAAATCAAGGACGAGAATATTAAATGGTTCAAATTCTCATTTGAAGTTACCTATGACAAATTTGCGCTTGAGTTCTCCTACACTCAGACTTATACCCACATTGGATCTGGCGTCACCATCACGGTGCCTCAATTCAAAAACGCTATCACAAAAACAGATGAACTAAATTCCGCTATCGGAGAAGCAAAGACCGCGTTGGTAAATTCCAAGAAAGCCGAGGTTAGCTATTACGATTACACCGTTAAAACCGGCGTTGATCATGGTATTTCTGCGACAAATCCGTTTGGGTGCGCTGTTAATAGTACTTCGGCGGGAAAAACAAAAAGAAAGATTGTTGATGGAACTGTGTATTTCTTGAACAGGCTTGAGCTTGATAGCGACTACAAGAATAAGGACCAATATCCAGATGAAATTTGCGATTACGAAAGATACCGTGCCAGGATAAACGACGGAAAGAAATCCGTTTATGATTGCGAAGACAAAGTTTGGCCGGCTTCGAATGTTTATACTTTGTTGGAGAATTACAACAACTCGTCGATCGATGAATACTACATGCTTCTTCCCGAGAAATTCTTGTCGAGCGATTATATTAAAATCGCTAGAAAAGATGTTGCCTCGGACGGAACAAAAACTTTCAAGTTTGGTATGTCCGCAGATGGGATAATCGATTTGCTTGAAACGTACAACAAATCGATAAGGCTCGATGCCGATATGACCTTCTGGCACGATGTATATCAAATAGAGAGTGGATTCTCGGCCAAAAAGTGCAATTACGAGGTCGTTGTCAATAAGGACGGAAGGATCGAAACCATTAATATCCTTACTAAGGGTTTCTATAAGATGGTTGGGACGAAACAGGTCAAGTTTGATTTTAATCTTAAGATCAAATATGGTTGGAAAGTGACTTCATACGACGTTCCGACTGCCGCGAAAAACATAGAAATGACTGAGGGCAGTGAAGCCTAATTTGAACCAATAAACCAAAAATGCAGCGTCCGGTAACTGGGTGCTGCATTTTTCGTTGTCCGTTTTACTCGATAAAATCGAATCTTTTCTCGAAAAGATGAGTAAAGAATTGCACGAAACCAAAAGTAAAAAACGTCAAAAAGCGCACGAAACCAAAAGTAAACCCGATTTAGAAGCCCGAAAATGAGTTGAAGGACTAATTTATGGCTTTCACAAACCGTTTTTCATTTGCAGATCGGAAAATATGCAAACGTTTTTCTCACTAATGGGAACATGACCGCGATTTTCGTTATACAATATAAGCAAAACCTATGAGCGAAAACGGAAAAATTGAACAAAATCAAACATTAGAATTAGACGGGGATATTGACCTCGATATTTTTGAGGAATCTCCTCTAGACGACGAAGTCGGAGGAAGGTTTTCGGCTAAAGACGCCGTCCTTTCTTGCTTAAATGACAGAGGTCGAATCGACCTAGAATTCATGTCCAAAAAGACGGGCATCGACAAAGACTCTTTGATCAAAGAACTCGAAGGGCTGATTTTCCGTGACCCGGCCAAATGGGGAGAAGATTTATATAAAGGCTTTGTCACTGCCGATGAATATCTCAGTGGTAATTTGGCCATAAAGTATCAGCAAGCGGTGGAAGCTAGCATTCAATATAAGGATTTGTTTGACCCCAATGTCAAAGCCCTTAGGGAAATACTCCCTCCCTTTATTGATATCGACGATATCTACGTCAATTTGGGAACCCCTTGGATTCCAACAAGTGTCGTTGAAACATTTGTCGAAAACATATTGGGATATAGGCTAGCCTACTATGGACAGCCCAAGAGAAAACAAATGATATCTCGTGATCCTTTAACAGGAACGTGGAAATTTAACAGCAAATCAGAGCTGGCTGCGAACTGTTCTTATACCCATGTCAACGAGACTTACGGCACTCCTGATATAAACGCTATTAAGATCATTGAAAAGCTTCTCAATAACTCGCCCATTGAGGTGAAGAAAAAGGTTGGATATGTCGATCCGAAAGACCATAAACGAAAAGAGAAGAAAATAACCGACACCGATAAGACCCTTATCGCTCTTCAACGCGCCGAGAAGATAAGGAATAAGTTCAGGGAATACATCACCGCAAATAAACAAATAGCCAAGCAATTGCAGACTATTTATTTCGAGACCATCGCGGCTCATAAAACGAGAAAGTTCGACGGGTCATATCTTGAATTGCCCGGATTGAACAAGGACGTGCATCCATTTTCTTTCCAAAAGGACGCTGCAGCTCGCATTATTCTTACTCCGAACACCCTTTTAGCTCATGACGTTGGCGCCGGCAAAACCTACATCATGATTATGGCTGCACATGAGCTTCATAGGCTTGGGATTTCAAAGAAGAACCTCTTCGTAGTTCCAAATAGCATCTTGGAGCAGTGGAAGAAGGATTATTTGAAGTTGTATCCGAATGCCGATCTTCTTTACGTGAAGACAAACATGTTCACCCCGTCAAAGAAGAAGGCGACATTGGATCTATTGGCATATGGCGAATACGAAGCGATTCTCATGCCTTATAGCGTCTTCTCCCGCATCGAGATGTCTCCTCAGCATAAGATTAACGAGCTCGAAAAAGAGAAGTGGGATTTGACTAAGAGCTTCCAAAGCGGGCCAGACAACGCCGAAAGACGTAAACAATACATGAAGAAGCACCAGGAGCTTGAAGAAGAAATCGGAAAGCTTGTGCTCAAATGCCAAGAATCCGACGCCATTTTCTTCGACGATTTGAAGGTCAACACTCTTTTCGTCGACGAAGCGCATAACTTCAAGAACGTTCCTTTTAAAACTAACGTTGGCTATATGCCTGGATTGAATCCGACTGGGTCTCCGAAGTGCCAAGACATGATGGACAAAGTCAAATGCGTTCAAAGACAAAACGGGGGACGTGGCGTTGTTTTCGCAACTGGAACGCCTATAACCAATTCCATTTCCGATATTTATATAATGCAGAAGTATCTCCAAGATGGAGTGCTTCAAGCCTCTAAAATATTGGACTTCGACGATTGGATCGGCAATTTCGCGGAGATGGAATCCGGTTTCGAAGTTGATGTCGACGTTACCAAATATCGTGTTTCTCGTCGCTTCAACAAATTCCACAACATCCCAGAACTTACGACCATGTTGTCTCTTTTCGCGGATTTCCATGAACCCAATAACGCCGATGAACTTCCCTCGAAAGGGGAATATGAAGACGTTATCATCGAAAGAAGCGAGACTTTACGTGGGTACCTAAAACTGTTGTCTAAGCGCGCCGATGATATACGCGAATCCAAAGTCATGTGTTCGGAAGACAATATGCTAAAGATCACGACTGACGGAAGAAAGGCCGCTTTGGACCTCCGTTTGGTAGGCGAACACGAACGCGATATTAACGCCATGAAGGTCGTAAGATGCGCTGACCGTGTCGCCGAAATTTATCGACAATACAACGATAAAAAATCCACTCAGCTCGTCTTCTGCGATATCTCGACACCAAGCGAGAAATGGAATGTATACGAAGAACTTCTCCAACTCCTTCTTCATAGAGGAATCCCAAGAGAAGAGATTGCTTTCATATACGACGCCGAAAACGAAAAAGAGAAAGAAGAACTCTTCGAAGACATTAGAACGTCGAAGATTCGCGTTTTCGTTGGTTCTACTTGGAAGATGGGCTTAGGCGTCAATGTCCAAAACCATTTGATCGCCCTTCACCATTTGGATGTTCCGTGGAGGCCTAGCGATTTAGAACAACGCGAGGGTAGAATCCTTCGCACCGGCAACGAGAACGAGAAGGTCCATATCATTCGTTACATAACTAAAGGAAGCTTTGACTCATACTCGTGGCAGCTCCTCGAGATAAAGCAAAGGTTCATCGATGCGTTCCTAAGCAACTCCATCTCAGAGAGACACGCTCAAGAAATGAGCGATAACGTGCTCAATTATAGCGAAGTCAAGGCTTTGGCTTGTGGTACTCCGGCTATTAAGAATAGGCTCGATACAAAGAATCAAATCGATAAGTATAAGAAGCTACAAGAAGAATCCGTTCACAAAAGAGGCGAATACGCAACTTTGATGAACGCGACCCTTCCGGCCCAAATTAGAAGGTTGAGTCTCCAAAAGAAACAATTGGCTGGCTTTGTTGTTAATTATGAGGTTTGTTACCAAAACAAAATCGCCATTTACGCAAGGCAGGCTGTTTGGCCGATAATAGCCTCTTTCGTCATTACGGGCCCCGTTGAAGGAGCAAATTATTCGATGGAATACTATGAGACAGATGACTATAGCATCAGACAATCCTTGTCAGACGATGGTCAGTGCCTCGAACTGACATTCACGTTAAACAAGATGTTCGGCAACGATGTTTCTTGGTGTTCGACTCCGATGACTGTCACCTTTAAAAAGGATGAATTCATGCCGATGGCCAAATTAAAGAAGTTCTTATCGAATGACTTTGGCCTTAAGAAAAAATTCAATGCAGTCAAAGAAGAATACGCCAAAGCCGAACGAAGGCTTAACGACGTTAAGAACGAAGTTAGCGCCATCGAAGACTACACAGTAAAAATTGCGGAACTTGAAGCCCAACTAAGGGTCATAGACGCAGAATTGAGGATAAAAATATGAACGATGAAAGAATTCCGAATTTAGATGTAAATGGATTGGTCTCCTTAATGGGGGAATCCTATGTCCGCCTTATCGAAACAAAGACCCCGTTTAGAGATTTCCCGTCTTTGATGCTTTGGGGCGCGCCTGGTGTTGGCAAATCGCAATCTATCCGCCAAATGGGCAAACTCATCGAAGCGAAGACCGGCAAGAAAGTCAATATAACCGACGTTCGTCTTATGCTGTTCAATCCTATCGATTTGCGCGGCATCCCGACAGTGAATGAAGATAGAACATTATCGGTTTGGCTTCGCCCGAAGATTTTCGATATGGATCCAAGCGAAGATGTGGTTAACATCCTTTTCCTCGACGAGATCAGCGCCGCCCCTCAATCCGTCCAGGCCGCCGCTTACCAAATCACTCTCGATAGGGTAGTTGGAGAACATAAGCTTCCCGAAAACTGCATAGTCATCGCGGCCGGCAATAGAGTCAGCGATAAATCGGTCGCCTATAAAATGCCGAAGGCCCTAGCGAACCGTATGCTCCATATTGAAGTTAATGCCAATTTCAAATCTTGGAAGAAGTGGGCCGAAAAGAAAGGGATCGACCCACGTGTAGTCGCTTTCTTATCTTTTAGACCGGATTTGCTAAACGCCAATGATGATAAAGCGGACGACCTTGCCTTCCCGACTCCCCGTAGCTGGGAAATGGTTTCTAACGCCCTTAATGGCGGTGATATCAATCAATACTTCCCCCTTGTCCAAGGCTTGATTGGAACTGGATCTGCGGTCGAGTTCCGCACATATTGCCGCGTCTTTGATGAACTCCCCTCAATCGATGACATTGTAAAAGGGGTTGAGGTTGAGGTGCCGAATAGACCGGATAGGCTTTATGCCTTAAGCGCCGCTTTGTCCGCAAAAGCCAAAGAATTAATTAGCGACATGAATTCTTTGGACAACATCATCGACTATATCAACTTGATGCCGAATGACTTCGCCGTTTTAACGATGAACGGCATCTTGTCGGTCGACGAAAACATGAAGAATAAATTGTTGAATTCTTCCTCTTATCAGAAATATCTCCTCAATAAGTGCAGGGTTTTAAATGGACGAAAGAACTAAACGAATAGCTGCGAAATGCCTTAAGCGCATTCAAGAAGCTAAGAACGAGGTCCTCAACGAGAATCCTTTCTACGGTTTTCTTATGATGCATCTTTCCTTTGCTCTAACAACAAAAGTGAAAACTTGCTGCATCGATAAAAAGAAATTTTACATCAATCCCGATTACCTTGATTCTTTAACGGATATTGGCCTCCAATTCATAATTCTTCACGAATTGACCCACATGATTCTTAAGCATCCGTCTAGGCGTCTTGAAACTAACGAAGACGAATGGCAACTGTTCGATGAGGCCGCCGATTTGGTCTCGAATTCAACAGTTTTGGAATCTCTCGGCTTATCAGATCTACGCCCCTTTTCTTTTTCTAGCGAAAAGGTGAGCCACACAGCACCTGACGGAAAAGAGGCCGGCAAATATTCAGTAGAACAATTGATATCGATGTTTATGCTCCCTCCGTCCGTTTCCAAAAGCCCAGATGACAAAGAAAACGGTGGTGGAGAAGGAGACAGTGAAGAAGACGGCTCTAGTGGTGGATCTTCTTCCGAAAGAGGAGGCCGCTACTTAAGGGATGATAAACCTTTAGACGACCATAGCACTTGGCCTAACGGCGAAGAGGAAGCTAAATCAGAGACGGTTGATTGGCAAAGCCATATGCTCGATGCCGCTTTGGCAAGCGAGAACTTTGGACAAAAAGGGTGGGGCAACATTCCTGGGGCAATAAGAGAGCTCATCGAAAACTTGAAGAACCCGAAAGTGGATTGGCGAGTCGTGCTTCACGACTTCATCCAAGAAGAAATAAACGATTACTCTTTTTCGCCTCCTGATAGACGCTTTAGCGAATCCGACTTTTTCTTGCCTGATTTCAATGATACGGAGGCGGTGATCAAAAACCTTTATTTCTACATCGACACATCGGGATCAATGAGCGATGAAGAAATCGCCGATTTATTTAGTGAAATCAAAGGGGCTATCGACCAATTCAACGGAAAACTTCAGGGGAAAATCGGCTTCTTTGATGCATTAGCGACTAAACCCATTCCCTTTGAAGACAAAAAAGACCTTTCCTTTGAGAGAATCTATGGTGGTGGCGGAACGTGCTTTGAGCCCATTTTCTCCGC
>JAKSUL010000025.1 GCA_024409055.1 Bacilli bacterium | reverse complement strand
CCGATGAACTCAACCGGACCCGGGATTTCTATTGACTTTAGGGAGGAGCAGCCATAGAAGGCCAATTTGTAGATGGCTTCCACCGAATGCGGTATAACCGTCGATCCGCAGCCCGAAATAAGTTCGTTTGTCTCCGTCTCTATTATCGCGTTGCAGTTGTCCCTGGAGTCGTATATGGGGTTATCCGGGTCCACGGCGATGGATTCGAGGGAGTGGCAGCCAGAGAAGGCTTGTTCGCCGATGAACTCAACCGGACCCGGGATTTCTATTGACTTTAGGGAGGAGCAGCCATCGAAAGCGTAATCGCCTATGGACGTCACGGAGTCCGGTATTTTCGTCGATTCGCATCCGACGATGAGCTTGTTTGTCTCCGTCTCTATGATCGCGTTGCAGCTGCACCTTGAGTCGTACGCGAGGTTGCTGGGATCGACCGCGATTGATTCGAGGGAGGAGCAGCCAGAGAAGGCGTAATCGCCTATGGACGTCACGGAGGAGCCTATCTCTATGGATTCGAGGGACGAGCAGCTGTGGAAGGCGCAACCGCCGATGGACGTCACGGAAGAGGGTATTTTTACAGATTTGAGGGACGAGCAGCTGTGGAAGGCGCAACCGCCGATGGACGTCACGGAGGAGCCTATCTCTATGGATTCGAGGGAGGAGCAGTTGTGGAAGGCGTAATCGCCGATGGATGTCACGGAGGAGGGTATTTTTACAGATTTGAGGGAGGCGCACCCGTAGAAGGCCCAATTCTCTATTCCTACCACTTTGTGGCCGCTTTTGTCGAAGGACGGGATGACGATCGATGTCGGCTCGCCTGCGTAGCCTTTTATTTTGACCTCGCCTCTTTCAGGAGCGGTGAAGACGAGGCATTCCGAGCAATCGGCATCGATCTCACCGCTCTCCGGCTCGTCGTGGCCGAAGGGGAGAGATAAAGCGGCTTCGGCTAAATCGTCTAATGACTCGTCGATCGCATCCTCGGAGCCGTTTAAAGGCTTTTCGCGGTCGTTGCGTTTTTTCTTCGTCATGTTTGCGTCTCCTCTGCGCTCTATCAATGAAGCGCGTTTTTTCGTCGCCGTCATTATACGCTAAAGGATGCAAATCAAGAAATCGCTTCGGCGGTTATGAAAATTGGTTAGGCACCACCAACGTCAAGTTTGCCAACTCGACGATCAAATGCGTTCGATTGCCAAAGTCGAAAAACGTGGCAGGCTTATTGGGAAAGTGCGATTAGGCACCTTCTTTTTCGACTATCAACGGCTTAAAAAAGGATTCTTTCGTTGAAACGAGGGTGTCTAAGTTTCAAAATTTGTTAGATTCATATACATAGGAAGGTTCACCATGCTTATCACCAAGAGCAAATATGTCGAATACCGTAACTGCCCGAGAAAGTTTTGGTTCGATGAATTCGAGAAACTGCCATCAAATCCGACGTCTGCTAGCGAGGAAGGCACTAAAGTAGGAGCCATCGCTAGAGATTATTTCGGCAAAGACGCCGCGAAATATGTCGGTGCTGATGCAAAAAGCATTCCGACAGACCCTGGGCTATATGCTGAATACCCATTCAAACACTCCGTAGACAAAGATAATGAACTCTTATGTCTTGTCGATATCTTACGCATCAACGATGACGGCACGGTCGACATCATTGAAGTTAAATCCGCATCGAAGGAAAACGAAGAAGAGGGAACTAACGACAAGAAAGAGGTTCTCAAGGATTTTGGATATGACGTTTCATTCCAAAATTACGTTGCAGTGCGCGCTGGCGTTAAGGTCAACCGAATCTATGTTATGACCATCAATAAAGATTACGTCTACGATGGCGTTAATCTTGATTTAAGGCAACTATTCACTTTATTCGACGTCACGGATGAAATAAAAGCAAAAGAGGATGAGGTTAATAAGGCCGTGGAGGAAATGGCTAAGATCGATGCCTCGACGCCTCCTGATTGCTTTTATTCCGGCTATTGCAACAAGTATGCCGGCTGCCAATATTCGAAACGTTGCAGAGGCATTTGGGGTATCCCTCAGGATAAAAGCATCCTTGATTTGGCCTCGTTTTCTTCCAAAACCGCCAAGAAATTCTACGATGCCGAATTAAGGTCATACAAAGATATCTACAGTTCTGGGTTGTGGGAAGAATTAAGCGAATACAACAAGCGTTTAATAAATTTCACGATGCTTGGCATCGATAAACCCTACGTCAATAAAGAGGCGCTAGAGAAATGGCTTAAGAAAGTTAAAGCCCCTCTTTATTTCTTTGATTTTGAGACCGTGTCTGCCGCTATTCCGGTTTACGCTAAATCCAGACCGTATCAGCAAATACCGTTTCAATATTCGCTCCATATCATGAACTCCGACGGAGAGAATATCTCTATCGTCAAAGCGGCTCACAAAGAATTCCTCGGAGACGGAGTTAATGACCCTAGAGAAAGTTTGATCAAGCAGATGATTGAAGATCTTGGCACGAAAGGCAAAATCGTCGCCTATAACATGGGATTTGAGAAAGCCAGGATCAGAGAACTCTCTAGAGATTTCCCCGCATACAGCAAGAAACTCATGAAGATACACGATAGGTTTATCGATCTTCTCGACGTATTTAAAAGCAAGATTTCGCTCGGGAAATACTACAAGGCCAAAAAAGCGGTGGACCTATATGGCAATAATGTTTATGAAGAAGCCGATGTGTCCATTTCGACATCCATTGTCTATTACCCCGGCATGAAGGGATCGAATTCGATTAAAGCGGTCCTCCCGTCTATGTTCCCTGGCGATCCTGATTATGATTACCATAATCTATCTCAAGTTCATAAAGGCGATGAAGCCTCCGCTGCATATGTGTCGCTTGGAAACCAGAACATGGATCCCAATGATAAGGAGGTTTTGAGGGGCAATATGCTTAAATATTGTTGCCTAGACACATTTGCTATGGTGGCGATCTATTTCAAATTGAAAGAATTGATCGAATAAGGGGAGCCTTCGCCTGTTGATGGGTGAGCAAATTGCGTTCACGCGATATCAAAACTACAATGTTTCTAATCTTTATATTGGATTAATCAAAGTCATAACAACTGGAGGTAATTAATTATGAGCGGTTGGCACGAAGAAGCATCGGCGAAAGTGTATAGCACAAGTTGGGACGTATCGCCTGAATCTGCTTTAAAATGCCCGGAGATTGTCTACTCGGTCTCTGGAGAGGAATGCTATCCTCAGACTTGCCGCAATTCGTCCGACACATCTTATTTGATAAAAGAAGCCAGTGGCACAAACATTGAACTACGTGTAAAAGACGTGTTCAAGGTCAAGAAATGGAATAGCGACGGCACCTATGAATTCAGCGATTTGGAATCGTATTTGCAATATAGAGTCATCGTCACAAAAGACGGAAAAAAGAAATGCTACAAATTGGTTGAAGCCACCGAAGAAGAACTTGACGAAGAATTGAGGGACATCAACAAGGAATACTACGATTTTTGCGACGATTTGAATCAAAAAGAAGCAAGAATCGATCAACAGATCTATGGGCTGATGGGGCTTGGGTATATACCCGTCTACGGAACACCGCTCGAAAAAACTATCCTAATAAAAGACGGGGCGTTCTATAGCCTCGATCTCAAAGTTCTCGAAAACCCATCTTTAGAAGGGTATTCCGTTTCGCCAGAACAAATAACCGCTATGCTCGAAAACAGCAAAAATGAAGGATCCGCTGCGAAAAACGGTTCCGAAAAAGAATCTTCCTTTGCTGGACGATGCTTTGACGAAGATCCTGACGATCTTCCGTTTTAATAACACAGTTGCGATTAGATTTCGCGGCCTCGTTAAAGTGATTTCCGACAAGATTTGTTACTATTAATGAATAATTATCATTAAGCACAAGCAATAAATAAAAGCCATAAAGGCTTATGGTAGAAAGGAAAAAAAGAAAATGAATAAGATTAAAACAATTTTACTAACAGCAATGTTAACACTTGGACTTGCAAGTTGTGGCTCAAAAGGCTCAAGTTCACCAACACATGTTCATGCTTATGATGATGGTGTTGTAACAACTGTGGCTACTTGCTCAGAAAAAGGCGTTAAGACATTCACTTGCGAATGTGGAGATAGCTACACAGAAGAAATCGCAGTAGACCCAAATAATCACGTACATACTGAGACAGTTCATACTGCTGCAACACTTGATACAGCAGCTTATGATACAGTCACATGCTCAGCTTGTGGTGCAACTTCAAAAGAAAATGAAGACGCATATACTGCAAGCGGTATTGTTCAAATCTATGCAGATGTTGTATTTGAAGACGGCACTAACAAAGTTGAATCGGCTGTATTAAAAGACGGCACACCTGTTCGTTATACCGGCGCAAACTTCGGCAACAATTTAGGTGATCCAGAAGAAGCTATTGGAATTATCGATGAAGAACTCTTCTCTCAATTAGAAGGCCTTGATGTTGTAGTGCCAATCACATATGACGAAGAAGGCGGTTATTACACTGTATATAAGTATGAATCAGATTACACTTTTATTGCTGTTCAAGTAAACAGTTTTGTAGCAGATGACAACGTTTCAACAATCGTTAAAGTAATGACTTACCTTGTAGACGCTCAATAATCTATGATAATTAGCTCTGTAAAAAGAGCTTTTTATATAAGTTTAATTAAATGATCCGCGAGACGAAAATAAGTTCTCTCAGTTGATAAAAAATATTTGATCGCTTGAGTATGCGCCTTCCGTTCCAAATGAATGGAACTTTTAAAATAATAGGCTCGCCTAACGCCGTCTCGAACATAAAACCCAGACTGGAGTGTCGAAATAAAAACACTGTTTTGGTGTTTATAAAAACGCCATCCAATTGAGTGGGCTGACGCCTAAACCCTTATTTATGATTTAACGAATCGAAAATGTGCCTTAAATCGTGGTTTTTCTAACTCCGGTCTTCTCTTCTGGGTTCTTGCATCCCCAGCGAACGTTTGGGGTTGAATCCCAAAGCCATTTTTCATTCCATCCGGATGGCTTTGACGGAGATTCGCAATAGACGACCTCAAGGGACCTGCAGCGCATAAAAGCCGCCCTTCCGATGCATTCCACTGAATCAGGGACGCTTATCGACTTGAGGGATGGGCAGTCAAAGAAGGCGAGAAGTTCTATGGATGTCACTGATGACGGTATTTCTACCGACTCAAGGGATGTGCAGTGAGAGAAGGAGCGCCTCCCAATCGAGGTGACGGAGCCAGGTATCTTTATCGACTTGAGGGATGGGCAGCTGCAGAAGGCACCGTGGTCAATCGAGACAACGGAATCCGGTATCTTGATCGTTTTTAGGGATGAGCAGTAGGCGAATGTTTCTCTACCGATGGATGTCACTGATGACGACATTTTTATGGTCTTGAGGGACGTGCATCTTGTAAAGGCCCCGGGACCGATGGATGTCACCGAATCCGAAATCTCTATAGATTCGAGGGACGTGCATCCCATAAAGGCCACGGAATCGATGGAGATGACTGATGTTGGTATCTTTATCTCCTTTAGGGACGAGCACCCACAGAAGGCAAATTCGCCGATGGAGGTGACGGAATTAGGAATATTTATCGACTCGAGAGATTCGCACCACCAAAAGGCGCAGCGGGCGATGGACGTCACCGAATCTGGGATTTCTATAGACTTGAGGGACGCGCAGGCCCAAAACGCGTTCTCGCCGATAAATTCCACCGAGGAAGGGATGCTTATCGTTTCAAGGGATGAACAATGGGAGAAGGCCATGGCTTTTATTCCGATGACCTTGCGACCTTCTTGGTCGAATGGTGGTATTGCGATTGATGTTGGATTTCCTATATGCCCCTTTACTTCGGCCTCGCCGCTTTTGGTGAGCGAAAACACGAGAGTTTCGTAGACGGATTCGTCAATCTTATCTTCGCGTTCAAGACAAATCTTTTTCCCCATGGTATAAAGCCCCCTTTCGCTTCTATTAGAAGCATATGTTATTTTCGCTGTGATTAATTATATTGGCGTGTTGCATCATAACAACGCAGTCTCGAACGCGGTGGTGGTTCTTGCGATGCCACCATTTCCGAAGGCAAATGATTTCAAACTAGTATTTGTTGTTCCGGGCCTTTCCATCTAATGGTCCCCGTGCTTCGAGTTTACTTGGCAAAACTTTCGGTAGCGTACCGGCATTTTTGCAATAAGTGGTCTCGATAGTATTATGTTTCTAAAGAATTGAATAAAGGAGGCTTTTATGGTTAAAACGAAATATTTTACCTCTAGGTGGCAAGGTGGAATCGACAAGAAGATAAATGAGTTTTTAGAGCTGAACCCCGGAATTGAGGTCGTCGACATCAAATTGAACTCTATTGGATTCACGCAGTTTTGCCCAGACGGCTACGCATCGGCGCTTTTGATATACAAAGAAAACAAATAAGCACCACATAGATATCATCTCAAACATAATACGAACCGCGGTCGGCGCGTGTTTTGAGGATATTGATCTTGCTGCTTCTATAGCCGTGCCCCTCTAAGCGATGGGCGTCACTAAAACGTAGTCATTAACAAGTTTTCTCACTTATGAGATGAACTAGTTTGACAGTAAAAGAAAGCGAAGAGTATAGTTCTCTTCACTTAATCAAAATAAGGAGAGATTTCATGGAATATAAACTACATAATAGCAACGGTTACCCTCTTGTTGAAATAGAGGGGAAGCTATACCTAATCGACACAGGCTCCTATTCGTTTTCTTTCGATGGCAATTCGTCTTTGCTAATCAACGGAGCAAGATTCCCAACCATTCCTTCTAAGCGTTTATCTCAATCTGAAATGGTCGCCTCCTTTGGCGCGATCATCTCCGGATATGTCGGCCGCGAATTATTGGAACGTCTAGGTGGTTTCGAAATAAACCTCGATAAAGGGGTAGTGGTGTTTGGAGACGTGGATCATCAATCCCCCTTCACTTTCCCATTCAAAGATAGTTATATGTGCTCCGTTATTTATAACGGAAAGCCTACGGAAGCGTATTTTGATACCGGCGCGGCATTCGCGATGTTCTTGGGGGATGAATTCCCATATTCCCCATCCGAAAAAATAGAGGATTGGGTTGAGCAGACTAACTATGGGCCTATGCACTCTGAAAAATATAAAGCGTCTTTATCTGTCTTCGGCCAAGAATTCGAAGTGGAGTCAGTAAGAATCACCGATGAATTCAAACGCCGTTATCCGTCTAACATTCATTTATATTTCGGTTTAAGCCAAATTGCCAAGCATCGATACGGGATCGATTACAAAAATAGAATCGTTTTCTTTGAATAAAACGTTTCTTAACGCGGTCAAAGCAAGAAAAACGGCGTCCAAGCCATTGTCTTTTGCCTTTGGCAAAATTGAAAATTTTGTCGCTTGGAGAAACTATGAACAGAAAACAGCTAAATCTATTTGGCCTAATAACCATAATAACAACAGGGTGCTTGACCGCCTGCGGACAATCATCCAGCAGCTCTTATTCTACTGAGGTTTCTAAACCATCCCCGGTTTTTAAGCATAACCGCGTTGAGGACATCGAAGAACACTATATCGATTTAGAAGGGCAAGGCGCGCTTCCGATGTGGCGATTTGAATAAAACGATTTAGAATATGACTAGTAGCAAAGAAGGACATATTCACGTGAAAGAACAAAAGATATTTCTAAACCGCATCTACGATTACGTCATGGATGCCGGAACCTATCAAGAAATCGATGAAGATACCGCTTATGCGTATCTTGATTCGACGTTAGACGTTTATGGTGGCTTATGCACCGCGGTGGCAAAGAATACCAAAACCGATGGGGTAATCGTTGGAAGGAATATGGATCTATATATCTCCAATAATCCAAGTTATTTCTTCAGAACCGAATGCAAAAATAGATATAAGACGATGGGCTTAACCTACATCAACAATGTTTTGCCCCGATATGAGGATGTTGCGATAAATGGATTAGACAAAGCCATGCACCAAGTCATTCCAACATTTGCGACCGACGTCATGAATGAGCATGGGCTTTATATCGAAGTCAATATGCGCGAAGGCGACGTCGAAAAAGATGGTTCCTTGACTTTCGCCTGCAAAGGAACACGTTCTACGAAAGGTCTCCCTTATGAGAGACGTTTATGCGCTTCCGCCCTTTGCTTTTATTTAGGGCAACGCTGCAAAACCGTCGCCGAAGCGGTGGAATATGCCACGAATAAGCTGGATTTATATACTCCAGGCCCCGAAACTCCGCTTCCTTGGAACTTCTGCTTTGTTTTAGCCGACGCCACAGGAGAATATGGCTTGCTCGAGATCGCTTCGGAGAAAGTCATTTATACACGTGGATCGATTCCCGGACACTGCGATTCGGGTGATAAGGAAATGCGCTCGGGCAGCTGCCAGGCTAATTTCTATGTGGCTCCTGAACTTGCGGCGACGCAGAAGATGAAGGTTGGACTCGGGAGATATCAAAAAGTCAAAGAGGCTTGGCCTTCCATCGAAAATGAATCCGATATGTTCACCCTTTTGGATTCATTAACTTATTTCCAAGCCTATTTCCCTCAGTGCAAATTCGATAACCTTTCCGAATTTGTCGGTACGATTGTCGACGATTCCTCTTTGGCGAAAAGGATTGGCCTTGATGAGAAATACCTAGGCTACAAATGGGACCTAGACTTCGTGTACGCTAACGAAAAAATCGTTAGGTCCTATATCGAGTACCAACGCGAAAAGCTTCTCGATTTGCTCCGCGAAGGAAAACTTCATGATGCTAACTCTTATTGGGAATCCGCGTTTACGATCGTGGCTAACTGCACCGAGAAAAGGATGTTTGTTCGCTTTAACGAAACCAATAAGAACTGCATGCTCTTCGAGATGAAATAACGCAAATAGCGACAAGCCTCTTTGTCTAATTCGATGAAGAGGTTTTTTATTTTGAAGTAAATTTGGGGATGCTAAATAAGCGCACACCTAAGTTTTTAACAAAAAGAAAAGCCCGGGCTTTAGCCCGAGCTTAGCACTGTTTTGGATATTAGTATTCCCAGTTAACGTTGCTGACCCCGATCGATAGGTTCAAGCCATTACCGGTAGCGGTGATATTGATGTAGGTGTAATTTCCCTCTTCATCGGCTTCGCAATTCCTGGTGGAAGTGCCATAAGTGTCGGTGTAGACGGCCCATCCTCCACCTGCCCATCCAGCGGCTTCTAAGACCGCATCATAAGCTTGTCCTTCGGCGAATCTTTCTTCCATGGTGTCGTAGAAGATGTTGAAGGTCACCGTGCCGTACATGTCGGCGTAAGTAGTCTTATCGAGAGTGATTCCAGGGATGTAAGCGGGGATATCGTCTCCATAAACGTCTTTGGAGGTGTTCCAAGAGGAGAGACAGACGGAAGGCTGCATGTATTCACCGTAAGAACCGGCAAACGCGCTTCTTCCGTTCGGGTAGGCCCAATCCGGGCATGGATTGAACTCGTCCTCGTGATATGCCTCAGGGGAAGTGTAGGCGTAGGTGAAGCGGTTATAACTGGCGGTCCATGTTTCACCGGAGATTTCATCGGTTTCGGTGTGGTTCTTATAGCAGATCAAGCTTTCCTTGGTGGTCTCTGGCATATCCCTCTTCAAGTCTTCTTGGATGGTGTAGCCAGCGGCGGTCAATCCCGTACGAAGCGTTTCCGCGACGTTTCCGATTGAATAATCCATGATGTGCCATTCATTTATGAATTCGTCTACTTCGAAGAACGAAAGGGCTGTGAATGTGAGGTTCTTGACGACATTGACGCCAGCTTCGTCTTTCTGCGAATCCATCATCGCGGCGACTTGCTCGGTGGTCAATCCTTGGGACAATCCAACCGGGACATAAGTTTTAGCGAATTGAGCGATTTCGTTTTCGGCGGTGGTGCCGATTTCGGTGATGCTATACTCTCCAACGGTGTCAGGCAAATCTTCTTCGGTCAAACCGTATGCTTCACGTTCGGCGGATCTATCTTCGTGGACATAGATATCGTATCCGTCCTCGGTGACGGTTATGGTGCCATCGGTTAGATAAGAAGCGGTATATTCGTCAAAACCTCCGAGCATGCCGAGTCCAAGAAGGGCGGTTGAGGCTTCGACGGAATAAACGTTGTCGCCGGTTTTTGTTATAGCGGTCTCTGCGGATTCTTCGATGAAATCAGCCGCCATTTTCGGCATGAAATAGTATTCGGAGAGAGCGTGTTTTCCGTTTGTCGGAAGGGCGATGGTGACTTCTTTGTCTTCGTTTATATCGCAGAAGCCGACATTTTCAACATAGAAGGTTCCAACGTTTTGGGACCAAAGGGCATATTCTCCTTGATAAGTGGTGTAGGTCCCGTAAGGCCCGTAAAACTCCATTATTGCGTAGGCTTCGTCGGTGACTGTCATATTATCGCCACGGAGACCTTCGATGAATGCTTCTAAGGCGTCTTTGGCCTGCGAACTTTCGGACGAGGGAATCGATGACGTTCCCGTGGAAGTGGGTGTTGAAGAAGGGGCGGATGTCGATGATTGCGTCGAATTGCAGCCAACCAACATAGCGGCGCTTAGGACTAAGATGATATTTTTCTTTTTCATAATTCTGATTTCTCCGTTTTTCTTGTAGCGAATATAAACCGAAGATTGTTTTTGTCTACAAAAATATATCGATTTGTAAAAAATGTTTTTCGTAAAAAAATAAAAAGAATGGATTTAGGAAAAACCCTTAATTTTTCGCGTTTTTCACCTGGTTTTTCCCCGAAGAACGTTAACTATTTAAAATGCATATAATAAGCGAAAAGATATAAGTATTTTAAATATTTATGCCACCACGAATAATTATGCACGTATCTCAGGGTGACCAGATATGTTCATAAATAAAGAATCAGAAAAAAGAAAACTAAAAAACAACATTTTAGCTTTAGCTAAAGAGGCCGCAAAAGCCAAGAGCGGCGATCCTTCGGTCATTAACGCAACCGCGGGTTCTTTGAAAAACGAAAATGGTTCTTTATATGAATTTTCTTGCGTTGCTGATGTGATGAAGACTCTAAGCACAACTGAAAAGTTTGCCTATTCGGATTCGCTAGGGTCAGCCACTTTCACCAAAGCGGTTTTGACTGCTTTATTCGGAAATCATCTAGAAGAAGTGAAAGAGTCAAATTATCTTGGCTGCATCCCTACGCCAGGCGGAACGGGTGGATTGAATCTTGCTTTCTCCAACTATATTGAAAAAGGCGATACGGTTCTTCTTCCTAACCATATGTGGGAAAACTATCTTTGCTTAGCCGAGGAGATTGGCGTTAAGACCGAAACATACGCTTTGTTTAATGAGGAGGGCGCTTTTAACGTCGCCGATTTAAAAGCCCGCGTTGCCTCTTTGAAAAACAAACAAAGCCGTATCCTTATATTGATCAACGACCCATGCGAAAACCCGACCGGCTTCTGCATGGAAGAAAGCGACTACGATGCGCTTATTAATATATCTAAGGAAAATCCAGAAACGGACTTCGTCTATTTGATGGATGTCGCTTATTTTGATTTCTATAACGTCGATCCTGACATCATTAGATCCAGATATGCCAAATTCAAGGGCCTTCCTAAAAACGCGATGTCCTTATTCGTGTTCTCCGGTTCGAAGTCGTTTGGCTTATACGGATTAAGGATTGGCGCTTTGGTGGCCTTGACTAGAGAAGAAAAAGAGACCATTGCGTTTAATGACGCCAACGGCTTTTCTTCTCGTACCAGGTGGTCGTCGGCGAGCACCTTAGGAATAAGCATCATTGAGAAGCTTATGTTGGAAGAGAAATACGTAAAGTCGTATCAAGAAGAGATCCGCGAAGTCTGCTCCATGTTAGAAGAAAGAAGCATTGCCTTCTTGAAAGCGGCTAAAGAAGCGGGGCTAAAGACTCTTCCGTACCAAAAAGGTTTCTTCTTATGCATCCCCTTTAAAGATCCAGAAAAGCTCATGAACGCCCTTCATGAAGATGGGGTGTACGCAATATGCACCAAAAGCTGTTTGCGAATTGCTTTATGCGCGATAAATAAAGAAGAAGCCAGTAGACTTCCTTCGATCATAAAAAGAAGAATCGACTTAATTAAATAGCGAATACTGACGAAAACGAGGAAGCGCAAATTCGCCATATCCGTATGACGAACTCTTTGTAGCACCTTTTTTGCGAGCTTATTGTGCCGAAAAAACTTAATGTTTATTCTTGAACGCTCTTGAAAAATGAGGAATGTTTTCTGATGAGAGGTAGCGCATTAATTGTTCCGCAATCTCTCAAAACCAACGGTTGATTAACGCTTATGTGAATGTTTACGATTACTTGGCGAACTTGTCAAACTACTTGGCAAACTTGTCAAACTACTTGGCAAACTTGCAAAATCACTTGGCAAACCTTTGACAATGCTCAATGAAGGCTTTAGTATTTTCATAGAAAAGAGTTTCATATAATGGAAGACTTTGAAATAACTGCATTGATCAAAAAATTACAGGCGACAAAAAGCGAGACAAACACTATTGAAGCAAAATCTTCGGAAAAAGGATTCCCAAAAATATACGACACACTATCCTCGTTCTCCAATCAAGATGATGGCGGGGTGATTGTGTTTGGCGTCGATGAAAGAAAAGACTTTGAAGTGGTTGGTGTGTATGATGTAAAAGATTGTACGAGGAAAATCGCTGAAGCGTGTGAACAAATGACGCCAAATGTTCGAGCTTTAATAAGCGTTGCGCTGATTAATAACCTTTCGGTGGTCACGGCCGAAGTGCCGGGATCTCAAATTACTGATAGGCCGGTTTTCTATACAGGCAAAGGCAAGATCAAAGGATCTTATGTTCGTGTTGGCGATTCTGACGAGCCGATGAGCGAATACGAAGTTTACGATTATGAATCGTACAAGAAAAGAATTAAAGACGATTTGAGGACAATAGAGGATTGTGACATCGGTGTTTTCGATGAAGCGAAAATCGACAAGTATCTATTTGAGGTTAAAAAAGAAAGGAATCACGTCGCAACGAATGTTGACGATAGAAGGATTTTGGAACTAACGGGCGTCACGAAAAACGGTCTTCCAACTTTATCTGGAATGATGTGCTTCTCCTTGTACCCCCAAACGTATTTCCCTCAGCTGTGCATTACCGCCGTTGTGGTTCCTGGCTTAGAAATGGGGGATATTGGCGAGAGCGGGGAAAGGTTCTTGGACAACAAAAGAATCACCGGACCGATTGATGAGATGGTTTCGGAAACTGTTAAATTTGTTGACAGGAACACAAAGACTAGAACCGTCATAGACGAAGACGGAGTTAGAAGGGATACGAAAGAATATCCTCTCGTGGCCGTAAGAGAAGCGATACTAAACGCCATCGCTCATAGAGACTATTCGATATACACAGAAAATTCGCCCATCACTTTGGAGATATATGAAGATAGGATGGAAATATCGAACCCCGGAGGCCTTTATGGGAATTTTTCCGCTGCACTTTTGGGTGAAGGTAGGCCGGAAACAAGAAATGGTGTGTTAGTCAATATTCTCGAGATGATGAAGATTACTGAAAATAGATATTCGGGCATTCCGACAATTATGAGGGAATTGAGGATGGCAAAACTGCCGAATCCCGAATTTGAAGTTAAACACGGGAGATTCAAGGTGATTTTCAGGAACGACTACTATGCGCTTAACAAGGAAAATGATTTGAAAACGGCGGTCGAATTATATTGTTCAACACCCAGGAGCAGAGAAGAAATAACTTCGTTTGTTGGAAAGTCTAGGTTCTATACGATGTCGGAAATAGTGCAACCATTATTAGAAGAAGGAAGGCTAGAGATGACGATGCCGGATAAGCCGAAGAGCTCATTCCAAAAATATAAGAGAAAGTAGCTCGATTATCGTGATAAGGCCTTTCGCTCACGACTTTGTCCTCGAATGGTCTCCAACGATGCCGCAACGCAATCAAGCGCCGGCTTTTGAAAGACTTTTTTGTTTCGTGTCTAGCATCAACACTCTTTTGGAGACCCTGAAAAAGAGAACCGACTTACTTAAATAGTAAAAACTGATAAAAACGAGGAAGAGCGAATTCAATGTATCCGTACGACGAGCTTTTTAAGACACCCTTTTTAATGAGCTTATCTCGATAGACGCTGAAAGTTTTGATGTCCATTTTCAACTGTTCGTAAACGAAAGAACACCGAACTGGATCTTCTGATTTGATAGATAAGATTATGTCTCTTTCGGTTTTCGTGAGTTCCGAATAAATTTTCTCATAGACATAATCGCACATTGTCTGATCGAATTCGTTGATGACCGAAGCGTCCAGTTTTTTATTTTTTCCTTCAAACAAAAGATATCCCAAAGTTTGGTAGGCATAGGCGAATCCTTTTGTCATCTTGGCGAAGTTGATTGTTTCTTCTACCGGCAAATTAAGCAAATTCGAATAAGAGACCGTCATTGAACGAACGTCTAATGGATCTAAGAACAATTTCGGGGCTCTATACAAGAAGGTCAAGGACTTATCTTCCTGTAGTTTTGAGATGTTTTCAAAAAGCCCGGTCATCAAAAGGAAAACCGGATATTTATATCTTAATAAAGACTGATAAGTCTCTATGAAGGTCTTCATTTCTTGGCTGTTATCCACTTCGTCGATGGTAATCAAAATTCTTTTGCCTTCGTTTTGAAGGATTTCGATCATCTCCTTTAGCAAAGCGACGACGCTGGAAATGGGCCTTTCTCCGGAGAGGTTCAGGGATATACCGTGGAAAGAAAAGGAAATCTGTTTTTTGACGAAAACCCTTTTTACTTCCTTGTGTTCGTACAACTGTGAGGCAATACTTTCCAAAATGTTCGCCTTATTGAAGGGGTCCACAACGATAAAGTTAGAGAATGAAGAAAACTTCTCGGAGAGGTTTGACAAAAGAACGGTTTTGCCCGACCCCCTGACGCCAGAGAGCAAATATACGAAATTAGAAGGGCTGTCGGCGGTAAACTCCTCAACGATTTTATCCTGTATGGTTTTTCTTGAGATGTAATTGTTCGGCTCTATTCCGAAAGTCATAGAAAACGGGTTTGAACTAATCATTTTTGTCTGCTCCTTTCCAAATATATTTTAGAACTCATTAGACTTTGCAACGAAATTTTAGAACTCATTAGAACTTTTGTCAAAATTTTAGAACTCATTAGAACTTTCACTCATTTTTTAGAACTCATTAGAACTTTTGGAAACAAGAAAAAAACGCATTTGATGAGGCGCCTTTGTTTTTATTCGGCAATGGTTTCTTGGTTTTCTTTCTTGTCCATGAATTTGGATAGAAGTAGAAGAACCAATATTACTAGGTATATGCCGGATATTATCGTGATTGAATATTCGTGCATGCCCTTTCCGCTTAAAACGGATACGGCGGCTCCAGATCCAAATACCAAGATGACGGAGAGAAAGAAGAAGACCGTTTTGTTTTTCTTGTCCTTAACGAAACCGACCGCGTTTTCGACCAAAAGGCGCATATTGTTCGTGCACATCGTGGATGTATATGTGATGGATAAACATTCGCGGAAGCATTCGAATTGGACGGCTCCGGCCACGGAAAGCACGCAAAGGGCGATTATGGTTTCGACATCTCCGTTTGGGATGAAGGCAGAACCCAAGGAAACGGCGATGAGGAAGGCTAGGAAGAAGACGCTACGATGCTTCCATTTAGTAAGCAAAACAGCAAACAAGATTCCTAAGCAAAAGAAGATGATCGGAAAGAAGTTTGACGGGGCAAACTTTCCGTCGGCTAAGTTCATAAAGAACTTAACGAGGTTTCCGGTTTGCATATTCGAATAAAGACCGCCGCGAAATTGCAATGTGTAGGCATCGGAAAAGCCTCCGCAGAAAGCAAATAGAAGGGCGATGATTAATTCGATTATTGAACGTTTTTTCATTTTGATGTCTTAAGGGAGTTTTTGATTAGCCCTAAGAAAAGAGGATGGGGTTTGTTGGGACGCGACTTGAATTCCGGGTGGAATTGGACGCCGACGAAGTATTTTAACTCCGGATACTCGATGGTCTCAACGATATAACCGTCGGGGGAAGTGCCACCGATGACCATTCCCTTCGAGGCAAAGAGGTCTCTATAGTCGTTATTGAATTCGTAACGGTGCCTGTGCCTTTCGCTGATTGAGGTCTCGCCATAGCATTCATATAGCTTGGTTCCCTCTTTGACGGAGCAAGGATAAGCGCCGAGCCTAAGGGTGCCGCCCATGTTGATTCCGCTATGCTGATCCGGAAGGAAATCGATGACTTTATTTGTGCTTGTCGCGCTGAATTCGCCAGAGTTGGCATCCTTTAGTCCGCATACGTTTCTAGCGAATTCGATAACGGCGATCTGCATGCCCAAGCAAATGCCTAAGTAGGGGAGATTGTTTTCCCTGCAGTATTTGGCGGTGACGATCATTCCTTCGATGCCGCGGTCTCCGAATCCGCCCGGAACGATGATGCCGTCCATTCCTTTCAAGGCTTCTCCGACATTGGATTCGTCGATACCCTCGGAACTGATCCAACTGATGTTGACCTTGGTATTGTAGAAATATCCGGCGTGCCTTAAAGCTTCGGCGACGGATAGATAGGCGTCATGCAGTTCAACGTATTTGCCAACCAATCCGATGTTGACGGAATAGGGTCTAGCTTTGATTCGCTCAACCATTTCGGTCCATTCCTTGAGATTTGGCTCTTCGGTGACCAAGCCGAGCTCGCGGCAAACGACCGCGGAGAAGTTGCTCTTCTCTAGCATTAACGGAGCTTCGTAAAGAGTCGCGAGGGTCATATTGGAGATGACGCAGTCCTTTTTGACATTGCAGAACAAAGAGATCTTATCAAAGATAGACGACTCTAATGGTTCGTCACAACGGAGGATGACTATGTTCGGGTTGATTCCCATACCCTGAAGTTCTTTGACTGAGTGCTGGGTCGGCTTTGTTTTGTGCTCCTCAGAGCCGTGGAGATAAGGGACGATGGTGACGTGGATGAAAAGGCTATTTTCGCGCCCAACTTCCAAAGAGATCTGCCTTGCGGCCTCCAAGAAAGGCACGGATTCAATATCGCCGACCGTGCCGCCGATTTCGGTGATGACGACATCGGCCTCCGTCTTTTTGCCAACGTTATAGACGAAGCGCTTGATTTCGTTTGTGATATGGGGAATCACCTGGACGGTGGATCCTAAATATTCGCCCTTTCTTTCTTTATTAAGAACGTTCCAATAAACCTTTCCGGTCGTGAGGTTTGAATATTTGTTCAAGTTCTCATCGATGAAACGTTCGTAGTGGCCTAAGTCAAGGTCGGTTTCGGCTCCGTCTTCGGTAACGAAGACTTCCCCGTGCTGATATGGTGACATGGTGCCGGGGTCAACGTTGATGTAGGGGTCAAGCTTTTGGGCCGCGACTTTGAGACCGCGGGATTTTAAAAGCCTGCCTAAAGAAGCGGCGGTAATGCCCTTTCCTAATCCTGAAACGACGCCGCCGGTAACGAATATATATTTTGTCATGGTGATTTCCTCTTGGTTAAATCACTCCCATTCCACCGTTGCCGGCGGTTTGGAAGTTATGTCGTAAACGACTCTATTGACACCTTTGACTTCGTTGGTGACTCTAGAGCTGATAATTTCTAATACGTCGAACGGAACCCTGGTCCAGGTTGCTGTCATGAAATCGTCGGTGGTGACTGCTCTTAGGGCTAATGTGTAGCCATAGGTCCTCGCGTCTCCCATGACGCCGACTGAATGGGTGTTGGTGACAACAGTGAAATACTGGTTCGCTTGTTTGTCTAAACCATGTTTGATGAATTCTTCTCTTAATATAGCGTCGCTATCTTGAGCGATTCTGATTTTGTCTTCGGTGATCTCGCCAATGATCCTGACGGCTAAGCCAGGTCCTGGGAAGGGCTGCCTATAAACGAGTTCTTTCGGAAGGCCAAGCTCAAGGCCGATGGCCCTGACTTCGTCTTTGAATAACTCGCGGAGAGGCTCGACGATCTCCTTGAATCCGATGTCTTTTGGGAGGCCGCCGACGTTATGGTGGCTCTTAATGACAGCAGAAGCCCCTTTCCCCGATTCGATAACGTCCGGGTAGATGGTGCCTTGAGATAAAACATCGATGCTTCCGAGCTTTTTGGCTTCATCCCTAAAGACTTCGATGAATTCTTTTCCGATGATTTTCCTTTTTTGCTCAGGCTCAGTAACGCCTTTAAGCTTCTCTAAGAACCTGTCTTTGGCGTTGGCTCTTATAAGGTTGATGTCGAATTTGTTCCTGAAAAGGTTTTCGACATAGTCACCCTCGTCTTTTCTTAATAGTCCGTGATCAACGAAGACGCAGACGAGGTTCTTGCCGATGGCCTTGTGGAGAAGGAGGGCAACGACCGAGGAATCAAGTCCGCCCGATAAAGCGAGAAGGACTCTTTTTCCTGCTAGCTGTTTCTTATATTTTTCGATGGAGGTTTTAGCGAAATCGTCCATCTTCCAATTCGGTTCGCATTTGCAGACGTTGAAGACGAAGTTGCTGAGCATCTTCATGCCATATTCGGTGTGGGTGACCTCCGGATGGAATTGGATGCTATAAAGCTTTTTCTTGTCGTCTTGCATGCCAGCGCACGGGCAAACGTCCGTGACTGCGGTGATTTCGAACCCTTCCGGAATCTTGCTCACGTAGTCGGTATGGCTCATCCAGCAGATGCTTTCTTCCGGAACGCCTTCGAAGAGCGTTCCTTTTTTCACCTTTAGAAGGGTCTTGCCGTATTCGCTTTGATCTTTGGCGGATTCGATTTTTCCTCCAGCCATGTAGGCCATAAGCTGATGGCCATAGCAAATTCCTAAAACCGGGACACCGATGTTAAGAACGTCCGGAGAGAAGTGTGGGGAGGTCTCGTCATAAACGCTATTCGGGCCGCCGGTGAAGATGACGCCTTTATAGCCCCTATCTTTGATCTCCTCGGGGGTAATCTTGTCGTAATTTACTATTTCGGCGTATACGCTGAGGGAACGGACCCTCCTCGCGATCAATTGGTTGTATTGACCGCCGAAATCTAGAACTAATATTTTGTCCATGTTGTCGCCTCTACTTTGTAATCTCAACCTTTAAACCTAGAAGGTTTTTGTTTTCTTCCAAGATTGGATTAACCTCGTTAACTAGGTAATTATCCACCTGTTCTGCGGCTCTTCCAATATATCTTATGGCAGAGAACAACTCTTCTTCGTTTTCTTTAGAAATGTTGAGGGTTTTTGAGGCGTATAGCCTTTCGATTAGATCGTTTTCGAGCCCCTCTTTTTTGACTCTATTGCCGGCTTCGATGGAAAGGCGCCTGATCTCTTCGTGGAGTTCTTGCCTGTTTCCGCCTTTTTTCACCAAATCCATCAAGATGTTTTCGGTGATCATGAAGGGAAGCTCTTTCCTCAAATTTTTGGCGATGACTTTTTCGTTGACGACCAAGCCATCGGTGACGTTGATGCAAAGGTCGAGGACGCCGTCGGTGGCTAAGAAGCCTTCGGCAATGGCGACCCTTCTATTGGCACTATCATCCAAGGTTCTTTCTAACCATTGGGACGATTCAGTCATGTATGGATTTAAGGATCCGGCTATCACAAGCCTGGACAAGGAAGCGATTCTTTCAGAACGCATCGGGTTACGCTTATAAGGCATGGCCGAGGAACCGACCTGACTTTTCTCAAACGGTTCTTCGATTTCCTTCTCGTGCTGAAGGAGCCTTATGTCGTTGGTCATTTTAGAGGCCGATGCGGCGATGCCGGAGAGTACGTTATACACTCTGGCGTCCACTTTTCTCGAATATGTTTGCCCTGAGACCGGGTAAACGCCTTCGAACCCCATCTTTTCGGCAATCTTTTTGTCTAATTCGACGGGGGTTTCTTTGTTTCCGAACAACTCGACGAAGGAGGCTTGGGTACCGGTGGTGCCTTTGCATCCTAACAGTTTTAGAGTCGAGGACACGTATTCCAAGTCTTTTAGATCGCTCACGAAGTCTTGGAGCCAAAGGGAAGCCCTTTTGCCGACGCTTGTGGGCTGAGCGGCTTGGAAGTGGGTATAGGCTAAAGTCGGAAGGCTTTTGTATTTACTAGCGAATTTAGCGAGGATGTCGATGAGGTTTACTAACTTCTTTTTAAGAAGAGCAAGAGCCTCCTTCATCACGATGATGTCGGTGTTATCTCCGACATAGCAACTCGTCGCGCCTAAGTGGATGATCGGAGCGGCTTTAGGACACTGATCTCCGAAGGCATGGATATGGCTCATCACGTCGTGGCGGAGTTTCTTTTCGTAGTTCTCCGCGACCTCGTAGTCGATGTCGTATATATGAGCTTTCATCTCCTCGATCATCTCGTCGGTGATGACTGGTTCTCCGTTTTGGGATAAGCCAAGTTCCTTTTCGGATTCGGCTAAGGCGATCCATAGCTTCCTCCAAGTCGAGAATTTCTTATCTTCGCTAAAGAGATATTGCATCTCCTTAGAGGCGTATCTTTCTCCGAATGGGCTGATGTATTTGTCTCTATTGCTCATATTTACCTCTTGAGGTAGGCGTTTCTTTCCGGGCCTACCGAGATGTATTTAATCGGACGCCCTATACGTTTTTCAATATATAGAATGTAATCTTGAGCATTTTTGGGGAGGTCTTCCCATTTTCTGACATTGGAAATGTCTTCTTTCCAGCCGTCTAGGTATTCGTAGACCGGTTTGCAATCTTCTAGTTCCGCCGGGAAGGGGAAGTCGTTTATTTGCTCTCCGTTAAGTTCGTATGAGACACAGACGGGGATTTTTTCCATGTAGGATAAGACATCGAGCTTCGTGATGACAACGCAGGTGGCGTTTTGGCATTCGACTCCATAACGGGTCGCCACGATATCTAGAGGTCCGACTCTCCTCGGCCTTCCGGTTTTAGCGCCGTATTCAGCTCCGGCTTTCCTAAGCTTTTCGGCCTCTTCGCCGAACCACTCGGACACGAACGGGCCTTCGCCAACGCAGGTGCTATACGCTTTGACGACACCGAGCACTTCCTCTATTGGGGCGCTTCCTAATCCCGAACCGATCGGGGCGTAAGAAGCTAACGTATTGGAAGAGGTGGTGTATGGATATATTCCGTAATCGAGGTCACGGAGCGAACCTAACTGAGCTTCGAATAAGATCTTCTTTCCTTCGCTTTGGGCTTTTTTGAGGATCTTGCCTGTATCGGCGATGAAGGGGCGAAGCTTTTCGCCGTATTCGTCGAACCACGCATAGAGTTCTTCAAGTTCTAACGGCTCTGCTCCATAAACACCGGTTAAGGTGAGGTTCTTCCATTCGAGGAGATCTTTGACGTGCTCCTTCAAGTGTTTGGAATGGAGAAGTTCACCGACGAGGATTGTTTTCTTTTGGTATTTGTCGCTATAGAAGGGGGCGATTCCTTGTTTGGTGGAACCGTATTTCTTGTCTTTTAAGCGGTTTTCCTCAAGTTCGTCCAATTCCCTGTGCCATGGAAGAAGCAAGGAGGCTCTATCGCTGATCTTGAGGTTCTCGGGAGTGACTGATACGCCGCGTTCCCTGAGGGATTCGATTTCGGCCCAAAGGTTTTCCGGATCAAGGGCCACGCCGTTTCCTAAGATGTTGACGATTCCTTTGTGGAAAATACCGGACGGGATGAGGTGAAGGGCGAATTTGCCTAAATCGTTAACGACGGTGTGACCGGCGTTTCCGCCTCCTTGGTATCTGATGACATAGTCATATTCGGTGCACAAGAGGTCGACGATTCTTCCTTTTCCTTCGTCTCCCCAGTTGATTCCTACGATCGCACAATTGCTCATAATTTGTTTCTCCTTCTATTTTCTTAGATGACCGAGAACATGATTTTTCCATATCCAGGGTAAGGCCACGATGATTCAGGGCAGATGCGTTCGCACGCATCGATCTTGGAACGTAGCTTTTCTTGGAGAGGAATGACGGTGTCTTTTATGAACATCGCTTTTTCGGCGATGCTTTCGAATTTGGTGGAGCCTATTGCCTCTTCGATTTTGTCGGTGAGTTCTTTGGCTTCTTTTAGTAGGGTGGATAGCTTTTCTAGCGTTCTCTCTTCGTAATCGCATGGTATAGAAGAGGAAACCTGCTTTTTGTCTATCGCCGTTTTGGCGAGCTTTCCGCCATAGGCGCTGATGGCGGGGAGATAATCTTCGTTAACCATCTCGATCATCGTGCGTGTTTCGATTAGCATCGATTCGCAATAACTTTCGAGTTGGATCGTGTAACGGGAATAGATCTCTGCGGTTGTGAAGACGTCAATACTTGTCAGCATATCGACGTTCTTTTTCTCTATGATGTAAGGAAGACAATCGGGGGTGGACCTTAAATTCAATAGTCCGCGCTTAGCCGCTTCCTCGACCCATTCCTCGCCGTATCCGTTTCCGTTAAAGATGATTCTTTTGTGAGCGGCAACCTCTCTATTAACGAGATTGATGATGCTCTTATTGGAACTATCTTTTTCTAACTCGTCGGCGAATTCCTTAAGGACGGTGGCGACCGCAGAGTTAAGGACGATATTGGAGTCGGCGATCGAATTGCTGGATCCTAACATCCTCAATTCGAATTTGTTTCCGGTGAAGGCAAAGGGAGAAGTTCTATTTCTATCGGTGGAATCCTTCACGAATGTCGGAATGGCGGCGACGCCTAAGTCTAGGTATTTCTTTTTGGCGTCGGTCTTGCAGATTTCTTCGCTTACGGCTAATAAGGAGGATGTAAGCTCTTCGCCAAGGAAGACGGAGACGATGGCCGGAGGCGCCTCGTTGGCTCCTAAGCGGTTGTCGTTGCTGGCTGTAGCGACCGAGATTCTGATTAGATCTTGGTATTCGTCGACCGCTTTGATGACGGCGGTTAGGAACAAATAGAAGCGGAGGTGTTCTTCTGGGGTGTGACCAGGAGACAAGAGGTTTATTCCTGTATCGGTGGATAATGACCAGTTGTTATGTTTGCCGGAACCGTTGACCCCAGCGAATGGCTTCTCGTTCAACAAACAGACTAAGTCGTGATTTTGGGCGACCGTCTTCATTATTTCCATCGTCAATTGGTTGTGGTCGGTGGCGATGTTGCAGCTTTCATAAATCGGGGCTAGCTCGTGCTGAGCCGGAGCAACCTCGTTATGTTCGGTCTTGGCAGGGACTCCTAATTTCCACAACGCTTCGTTTAAGTCTTCCATGAAACTTTGGACGCGCGGCTTGATGATGCCGAAGTAATGGTCGTCGAGCTGCTGGCCTTTCGGAGCCGGAGCACCGAATAATGTTCTACCGCATAGCATGAGGTCTTTCCTTTTGCCGAAGACTTCTTTGTCGATGAGGAAGTATTCTTGCTCTGGTCCGACCATCGGAGTGATTCTCTTGGCTTTGACGCCCAATAATTTCGTGACCCTCAAGGCTTGTTCGTTCAAGGCTTCCATGGATTTTAGAAGAGGAGTCTTTTTGTCTAAGGCTTCTCCCGTGAAGGAGCAGAAAGCGGTGGGGATAAATAAAGTTTTTCCTTTTATGAAGGCGAATGAGGTTGGGTCCCAAGCGGTATAACCCCTAGCCTCGAAGGTGGAACGTAGTCCGCCGGAAGGGAAACTGGAAGCGTCTGGTTCACCTTTGATTAAGTCCTTGCCGGAGAAATCGGAGATGATGGCCTCGTCGCTGACTCTAGAAATGAAGCCATCGTGTTTTTCGGCGGTAATTCCGGTTAAGGGTTGGAACCAGTGGGTGAAATGGGTGGCCCCTTTCGACATAGCCCAATCTTTCATGGCTTTCGCGACTTCGTTGGCGACCTCGATATTGAGTTCTTTCCTCTCGTCGATCGTTTTCTCGATACCTCTATAAGCTTCTTCCGAAAGCATTGCTTTCATGACTTTTTTGTTGAAGACGCTTGAACCGAAAAAGCTTTGCAGTTCTTTTTCCATAAATGACCCTCCCTCGCTCTTTGACTTAGGAATTATAGTTTCTTGGTAGGTACCTAACTAATATGTATAATATTCGGTAAATGATATATTTTTCGTATGGTGAAAGGATAAGACTATGGAGATCCATCAGATAGAATGCTTTATCGAATTATCCA
>JAKSUL010000024.1 GCA_024409055.1 Bacilli bacterium | reverse complement strand
GGAAACTTCGAAATATTTGTCACGGTAATATTCGCGGCTCTTTTGTTTAAGGAAAAAGTGTCGCCTCGTTTGATACTTGGCATAATTCTTGTTTTCCTAGCTTCCATGGTTTTGTCTTTCGAGGATATTTCCTCCTTCAAGATGTCACCTGGTGCGATAGTGGTGATAATCGCTTCTTTGTGCTGGGGTTTTGAAAATAACGTCACGCGCCGCTTATCTGGATTAGACACAACTCTTATCTCAACGATAAAAGGAACCGGCACGGGCATTACCAATTTGGCGATCGCCTTCATCCTTGGCGAAAGAATTACGACGTGGTGGATGTTGCCGATTGCAATGGCGGTTGGTTTTGTAACCTATGGTCTATCCTTCTTCTTCTACCTCATGGCCCAAAGGAGACTTGGGGCTAGTAGAACCTCGGCGATTTTTGCTTTAGCCCCTTTCCTAGGAAGCTTTGTTTCGTTCTTTATATTCGCTTTCCTTCCGACAAAGATGTACATCGTGGCCGTTTCCCTTATGGGCATGGGCGTTTATCTTGCCTCTTCAAAACAAGAATCCGCGAAATAAAAAAGCATGAAAAAAGAGGGACGTGCATCCGTCCCTCTTTCTTGTCTTATATGTTTTCGATGACTTTGTTGACCTCAAGGAGGTAATTGCCTTCGTAGTCTTCGATGTTTCCTTCGTCGACTTTAGAAGCGAGCATATTGTCGATTGGCAAGCTCCCAAGAAGTTTGAGACCGTATTTTTCCTCGATCTTCTTGTCGCTTTGTCCGTATGGATAAACTCTTTCGCCGCAGTGGGGGCATTCGATGTAAGACATGTTCTCGACGATGCCAAGAACCTTGATATTCATCATATTCGCCATCTTTAAGGCCTTCTCGACGATGAGGGAGACGAGGTCTTGAGGAGTGGTGACGACGACGATGCCGTCGATCGGGAGAGTTTGGAACACGGTTAACGGGACGTCGGCGGTTCCCGGAGGCATATCTATATAGAGTTCGTCGATATCTCCATAGGCGACTTCGGTCCAGAATTGTTTGATTAGTCCCGAGACAACGGGTCCTCTCCAAACGACTGGTTCGCTGGGGTCGTCCATCAACAAATTGAGGGACATGCATTCGATTCCGGTTTTGGAAGTGACCGGGAAGATGGCAGTTCCATCGCCTGTCGCTTTTTCTTTTAATCCGAAAGCGGTCGGGATGCTTGGACCGGTGATGTCGGCATCGATGATGGCGACTTTTTTGCCCATCCTCTTAGCGTTAACGGCAAGAAGAGAAGTGACGAGAGATTTTCCAACGCCTCCTTTTCCGGAGACGACGGCGATGACTTTCTTAATGTGGCTTCCGGGATTCGGCTTCTCTTGGAAGTTTGTCTGTTCCCTGCTGCCGCATTCTAAAGAACACTCACCGCAATTGTGATTGCATTCTGGCATTTTTTATTTTCCTTTGTTTTGATTCTCAAGAACCACGTCGAGCATCGCTCTTCTGGTCAAGATTCCTTTGAAAGCGCCGCCTTCAGCCACGACTGGAACAAAGTTCTGGTTGATGAGGAGATCGTAAACGTCTTCAAGTTCGCTATCCTCGCGGACGGCAAGGTAAAGACGCTGGGTCTCGATGCAAGAAATGGCGATATCGCAGCATTCCGGATAAGGGAGTCCGAGGTCCTTGATTTTGAAGAGAATGTCACCTTCTGAAATCGAATAAAGGTAACGATCGCTGTCTTTTTCGAGGACCGGGACCGTTTGATAACGGTCTTTTCCCATCTTGCGAAGGGCTTGATCGATGGTCATGTTGCTGTATAAATGGCAACATTTGCTCTTTGAGAGCAGTAATTCTTTGACTTTCATGCGTTTATTATAAATGATTATTCGGCTAGGGTTAATAATAACCCTGCTCTTACGGAAAGATTGTAAAATAAGCGCATGTCGGAAACCTGGCGAACGATTCTTGATGTATTGGTGGATTCCATAACGGATTCGCTGATTGTTTTGGCGTTCGTTTTCACATTCCAT
The DNA here is from genome assembly GCA_024409055.1 of Bacilli bacterium. Lineage (GTDB taxonomy): Bacteria > Bacillota_I > Bacilli_A > RFN20 > CAG-826 > Alloenteromonas. The sequence goes on along the minus strand of JAKSUL010000024.1, from coordinate 22,445 downwards.
GTCGTTTTGTCTTTTTTCGAAGGCAAGGTCGCGAGACTTTTGGAAAAGAATAAAAAAGTCGCTCCTTTGATGGGCTCACTTTTTGGCTTAGTCCCTCAGTGCGGCGTTTCCGTTGTCGCGGCGGACATGTATTTGAAGCGCCACATCACGATGGGAACTTTGGCGGCTGTATTTATTGCTTGCAGTGATGAAGCTCTCCCAATTGTTTTCGCTAATTTTAGAGACGGCAACTGGCATGGCTGGATTGGCTTTGTCGTGTTGCTGGTCAAGATGATCGTCGGCTTCATTGTCGGCTTCCTGATCGACGTCATATATAAGGACGGTTCTCATGAAGTCGAGCATCACCACGAACATTGTGAGGGCGAAGAAGAAACCCATATCGGCTGCTGCCATCACGAAATCGAGGGCGAAGAAGAAAGCCCATGGCACGAACATTTGGTCCATCCGCTTGTTCATTCACTCAAGATCTTCGCTTACGTTTTTGCTGTGACTTTTGTTTTCGGAATTCTTATCGCTTTCGTCGGAGAATCCAATATCGCTTCCTTCCTATCTCAAAATAAATTCCTCTCCCCGTTATTCTCGGTTTTGGTCGGATTGATCCCTAACTGCGCTTCCTCGGTTCTTATCGCCGGGGCGTACAACGACGGATTGATTGGAGTCTCGTCCATGGTTGCCGGATTGATCGTCAACGCCGGATTGGGCATGGTCGTTTTGCTTAAGAACAAAGAAAACATTAAAAAGACATTGATCCTTTGGGGCGTCCTCATCGCTGCTTCTTTAGCGGTGGGATATGGCTTCATTTGGGTGAATTTCTAAGTGAGGTATTTATGAATCCTGAAGACAATAGGCCCAAGAAAAAACCGTTTAATATCCATAGTTATCTCCGTCACAATCGGACGGGGGAGGATATCGACATGCTCAGGGAGGATTCGTATGAACCTCAAAACGGACGAGCCGGGTCCACGAAATACAAAGACGACATCGATGCCGCGTAAGGCCAGGAGTTGCACATGAAGAACAAAATCAAACAATTGAACGAAGAGTTACTAAAACTCGAAGAACAACTCGAAAACCTTAAGGCGGAGTGCAAAAACATCCCGGAAACTTTAACGAATGAAGAGGGTGGCGCGGATACGAATCCCGCTTATCAAGCCGCCCAAAAAGCGATGTTTGAAAAAAGAGGCGAAATCGATGCCAAACGTGTCGAGATCACCAATATCGCCAAACTTCTTGAAGAAAAGAAATACTTCACCGTTGAAAATAAAGAAACTCCTTTGGGACAAGTCGTTGCCTATTTGGCCAATAACAAAATCGACGCCAGGGAATTCCTTCACATCCCCGAGGCAAGAATCATCGCTATTACCGAGGATAGGGAAAAGCTCTCCTTTATGGAGAAACTTCTAATTAAGAGGAGGCTTGGCGTAAATATCGATTCCGTGACGGAAGGGGTGACTTTCCTTTCGTTGAAACCCCATATTTCTAAAAGAATCGAGAAAGTTCGTTATCTCGATGAATATCTCCGCGTCTATCACCAAGGTTTGACCTTGGCCCGCGCGGTTTCGATGTCGGATTCGAAGTGGCGCCATCTTGAATCGGGTTTTTCCATTCCAAGTGATGCGATGATGCGAAACATCGCCATTTACTTCATGCTTCCATCCGATATGCTCCTCAGCGATTTTGAGGAACTTCCGTCATATAAAGATCTTCGCATCGACGAAGATTTGGCCGCTATCCAAAGAAAAGACCTTTCTGAAACCCAGAACAGGGAACGCAATAGGGGCTATATCCGTAGGAATTACAAAGTTTTGGATCACAAAGACCGCGTTAGGATGATCTCCTCGCTTCTTCTTTTGTTGATCCCGCTTGGGCTATATACCGGTTTCTGCACGACAAGGGTGCTCTCTTCTAGAAACGATTCATATGAATCGATGTCGAAGGACGGGAACGATATTGTCAAGGATGCAATAAAAAACGGCGATGACGTCACCAAATCCGTTTATAACGACTATTCTCCGTCCGTTAATAAAGACAATGCTGCAATCGTCAATGTCGGAGCCAACATCAAAAAGATAGCCGACATCGAGCCTTCTAATGAATATTTCACATCAAACATGTCTCTTTGGTTCGATTTCGACCAAGTCGAATTCCACGAGATGTATAGCCGTCATAAAGGAAAAACTTCTGCTTGGAGCACTCCTATGCCGATTAAGTTCGCGGCTTCCGATCCTTCGATAATGATGATCGACCACGACGAAAAGACTTTGTACACAATCGCGAATTCCGTCGACTTGAATTATGTGCGCATTGTAGACTCGACTTACAACAAGCCGGACAAATACAAGATTGATTGGACGACTTCGGATGAACGGGTCGTAACCGTTACTTCCGCGTCCGGAACAGTTGGTACCATGGCCACCGAAGGCGATGTTTTCCCATTAGCGGCTGGCCAAGCCACAGTCACCGCTTCGTTGGTGGACATCGATACCAAAGCGGAAATAGCCTCCGTTTCTTGCGAATACACAGTAGTGAGTCCGATTGCCTTCACTACCGGAATGGCTGTTACATCGGTTGATAGTGGGCTCACTGCCTCGGTTACTATCGCTCCTTATTTCGATTTCGACAAAGGCTATTCCATCAATTGGAAAGTAGATCAGCAAGACGAAATCGTTGAGCTTTTGGGCAATCCGAATCCGAGGAGTAAGGAAGTGGTGATAAAAGCCTTGAAAGAAGGTAAAGCCACTCTAAAAGCCGAACTAAATGACGGACAAGGAGCGACTTTATGCACCGCAGACCTTTCCATCACCGTCCTTCCTTATAACCCGATAAAGTTCCCAGAGCTTACCGCTGACGTCAAACTCAGCAAAACCGCCATTGTCAACTTGACGATTGACCCTTCTTTCACTCAAGCCGATTTCGCTGTTGATTGGGAAACATCTCGCCCCGATATCGCTACCATAAACGGAATGTGGAATAGAGCCACATTAACTGGCATGAAGTTAGGCGAGACAACAATTACCGCTAAGCTCATCGAACTCTCGACTGGCGAAACGGTTGGACGCGCTTCGATCCGCTGCGTGGTCAGCCCGACAAACGCTCCGCACCCGATGGAAGTTTATCTTGATGACTTCAACAGAAATTACATGGACGATTTCACCGTTGATCCAAACACCAAAGAGGTTGCTTGGGGCTCTGATGGCAATTTGGACTACATCCAGCTTAGCTTCCCACGTCTTCTTCATAACTACGTCGCCGAGTATGTAAATAACATCGGCGAAGGCATGGATTCTTCTTTCGCCACTAGAAATAAAGCTATACGTGATGCCGCAATTGAGGAATTGACCATCGTTAACGAAACGTGGCTCGATGAGCGCTTAGCCTATCCTGGACTCTATGGAAGCAACGTCTATAGCGACTACCTCCGCAATTTCGATATCGGAAAAGGAATTGAATACGATTCCCTTTCTTATCTTGCCGATCCCGGTATTCATTACTATTTGACGACGGACCCAACCGACACCGATGCTTCCAAGAGAACGTTCCGCGTCTTCCAACATCTAACCTTCCGCGTCAAAGTTTTCAAAGCTTATGACAACCCAAGGTATCCTCTTGAAAGCGCCCAGTTCTGGATGAGCGTCACCCCGGCTGAATGGATGAGCGTTGATAAAGTCATCTATAACATAAAGGACACCATCGATCTTTCTAAGAATCAGTTGTCCGGTACCGGTTATCAGAAGTGCTCCGCCGATGATGGCATCTTCAATAACATGTCTGTCGTCCCTGAGTTCACCAATGGTTTCAGGCAACTTAAATCCCCGTACAAATCAGCGGTTAACCTCGTTGAATATAACGTTAATAAAGAGCACGCGAACCTCTCACATTCCGCGTTGACTATCGTTTGCCGTGCTAATAGAGATGCCTTCACCGGCACCTCCTTCCTCCCGATGACGTTCAGCACCTCATACATTAATTTGTTTGCCGTCATCGTTTGGATCACCATCGCTTTCTACAATCAGTCTCATAACAGTGAGGATTCCCTCGGCATGATCGGTACGGGTATGTTCTCCGCTATCTCGGCCACTATCGTCGGCCTCCAAATGGTGAGCGACGCGTCTATGTTCTCCCTCATGACGATGATCAATATCTTCACCCTCGTCGTCATCTTGATAATGACGTGGCAAGCCGTCATGGCAAAGCGTGCCGCGGCCAGGAAAGACAAGACGCTCATCGCCTATAACGGCGTTAAACTTCGCGTTATGTTCTATGCCTTGGTCATAATGACAGTCGTTGTCTTTATCGGACTTCCGCTCATGTCTTATATGTTCATGCTATAAAGAGGTTTTTCGATGAATAGCTTACTTAAACCAGGCGTTTTAAAAAGAATGGTGAGCCTTGGGATCGAGGCTGCCACGGTCATCGCGATGCTTGGCTTCCTGATTCCTTTGTTCATAGCCCAGGCTTCAAAGGGTGAATTAAACCCGATTGTCTGCGTTTTATCATCATCTTTAATTGGAGGGGGATTTCTCTTCCTTCTTGCCTCGTTTCTTTTCTTCCGTTACTCGAAAGCTAAATTCAAAATAAGGAAGTTATTTGACGTCATCGTCTCCTTGTTTGGTAGGCTTATGTGTTTAGGTGGGGCTATCGCCGCTCAATTCGTCGGGGAATGCAGCTCCTTACCTTGGCTTGTCCTTTCTAGCGTCAGAGTGGGGTGGTTTGGAATCGCCTTATTTGTCTTGTTCACACTTTACTCGGTTAAAGACGTTGTGATGCTAAGAAACGATCCTGAGGAGGCTTTGTATAGCGCCTTCGAACAAGCCGAAGATTTCATGAAACAAGGGTTCGCACAAACTAGGAACGATCCAGTTATTGAAGAAATCAAAGACTCTTCCTCCGGTGAAGATATCATTGAAGCCGAAGTAGTGGATAAGGAAGACTGAAGCAAAACCAATTGAGCCCGCGAGCAATCGTGGGCTTTTTTGCTATTTGAACGCCATATTTAACAAGTTTTGGCATTTGTTATCTTGAATACTCGTTGTGTATGAGTAAAATATCCTTCGCACCTTGGGGTGTAGCCAAGCGGTAAGGCACGGGTCTCTGAAACCCGCATGCACTGGTCCGATCCCAGTCACCCCAGCCAATTGAGAGCTAACCGTCCGAAAGGGCGGTTTTTTCGTTCAAAAGAAAACGTGCCCCTGAGGACACGTTCTATTTAGGCTTTTACGATTTCCTTTACGATCTCGATCATCTTGTTGAATTCTTTGACCGAGAGATATTCGAAACGTCCATGATGATTATAAGAACCGGTTCCTAAATTCGGAGTTGGGCATCCCTTGAAGGAGAAAGTGGCACCATCGGTTCCGCCTCTAATCGGGTTGAATTGAGGAACTATTCCGAGCTTTTTGAAGACGTTTTCGACTTTGGTTACGGCGCGAGGGTCCTTATCAAGTATTTCCTTCATATTGCGATAATCATCGCCGATTTCGACTTCGATTTTGGCGGTAGGGTATTTTTCCCTAAGGGTATTGGCTGCTTTTTCGAAATCCTTCTTTTGCTCGTTGAGAAGGGCTTTGTCGTGGTTGCGGATGATATAGCTAAGATGCGCGCGCTCAACGCCTCCCGTTATCTCACAAAGATGATTGAAGCCTTCATGCCCATCCGTGTATTGGGGGCGAGCCATCTCGGGGAGAAGAGTGTCAAACGTTGCGGCCAAAGAAGCGGCGTTGACCATTTTTCCTTTGGCTTCGCCTGGGTGAATAGAAACACCCGTTATCTCTATTTCGGCATGGGCGGCATTGAAGTTTTCGATGGCGATCTCGTCGTATATTCCGCCGTCGATCGTGTAGGCGTAATCGGCGCCGAATTCTTTTGAATCGAAGTGATCAGGACCGCGTCCTATTTCTTCATCAGGCGTGAAGCAGAAGCAAATGGTGTGATGCTTTATTTCGGGGTGAGAAGCGTAGAAAGAAAGAGTCGCCATGATTATGGAAACACCGGCTTTGTCATCCGCACCTAGAAGGGTGTTGCCGTCAGTGACAATCAAATCATCTCCGATGTGGTCTCCTAAGGTCGGGAAATCTTTCGGGGACATGGAATATTTATCGTTAAGCTTGATGACTCCGCCATCGTAGTTTTTGACGATTCGCGGATTAACATTAGTTCCGGTGACTTCAAGAGCGGTATCTACGTGAGCGTTCAAGCCGATCTTATCCAAATCTTTTTCGCCCTCTAATTTTCCATAGAGAATTCCAAATTCGTTGATGTAGGAATCAATCCCCATCTCTTTGAGGTCTTTTTGTATCTCTTTGGTGAGATTCAATTGTTTAGCGGTGCTTGGGCAGGTGTTTGAAGTGTCGTCACTTTGTGTGTCAATTTTGACGTACTTAAGGAATCTTTCGAGGTTTTGGTCCATGGTTTGGCCTCCTAAAAACGCAATTATCATACTATTGAGTTTCAATGAATTGAAAACAAACAATTGTCCCTTTTGATAAAACAGTACCTGTTTTTGCTTGTCTTTATCCTCGCCCCTTTTAGAATAAGCCCGCAACTATAGGAGAAACATTATGCCAAATAGAGAGAAAACCCTCGGCGCTTTAGACGAAAAGATGACCGAAAAAATTAGATCTGCTTATTTCGCCGATCCGAAAAACACGATTATTCGCCACGCTTTAAGCCGCAACCCGGTAGTCGACACCGCTTATAACTCAGCGGCTGCCGCAGGCACCAGCCTTCATTTCTCGGTAGAAGTGAAAACGATGTCGGTTTGCAACCAGCGTTCTAGCGGCCGTTGCTGGATTTTCGCCGGGTTAAATCTTTTGAGGGAAATCCTTGCCAAGAAAGCCAAGATCGGCAACTTCCAATTCTCGCAGAATTACATCTCGCTTTACGACAAGATTGAAAAGGCAAATTTCGCCCTAGAATCTATCGTCAAACTCGCCGACCACGATCCCGACGAAAGAGTGTTCGCTTTTATCTTGAGCTGCCCGGTTTCTGATGGTGGACAGTGGGATATGTTCGTTAACCTTGTGAAGAAATACGGCCTTGTTCCACAAGAGGCCTTCCCGGAAACCTTCCAATCCAACAATACTCGCGAGACCGATCAATTGGTCAACGCCGCGATACGTGGTTTCGCCGCCAAAGCCCACGCTTTAGCCATTAAAGGCGAAAACGAGGCGATACGTGCATTGAAAGAAGAGACCATGGAGAAGATTTATCACATGTTCCTCAATGCTTTCGGGGTACCACCGACCACCTTCCGCTTCCAATATAGCGACGACAAAGGCAAGTTCCATAGCGAAGAAGGCTATACCCCGATGTCTTTCTTTGAAAAATGGATTGGAGTGGAGGAACTTGAATCTTATCAGTCTCTCATCAATTCCCCGACGCAAGATAAGCCGTTTGGAAAGAACTACACGATTAATTTCCTAGGGAACGTCATTGAAGGAAAAGAAATCAACCATCTCAACGTCGAGATGGAAAAAATGAAGAAAGCCATCATCGCTCAGCTTAAGAGCGGGACTCCGGTTTGGTTTGGCTCTGACGTTTCTTTCTTCCGCGATAGATCTTCCCATGCTTGGGACGATAACGCGATTGATTATGAATCCGTCGTTGGTTTCCCGGTCGTATTCGACAAAGCGGCCATGTTGGATTTCAAACATAGCGCGATGAACCACGCGATGCTTATCACTGGCGTAGACCTCGTCAAAGGAAAGCCGGTCAAATGGAAGATCGAGAATAGCTGGGGCGCCGATAACGGAAGCGCTGGTTACTACGTCATGTCTTCTTCTTGGTTTGACTTGCTTGTCTATCAGGCCGTCGTTAAGAAAGAATTCTTAAGCGAAAAAGACATCGAGGCCACGAAGAAGGAACCGACGCGTCTCAATCCTTGGGATCCGATGGGAACCTTAGCCGACTAACATCTATACCCGAAAACCGTCGTAAATGGCGGTTTTTTCTTTGTGAAAGCGAATTCGGCTCGCATTATGCGCAAGGAATTCTATAATCACTCCGATGAGAACGTCCGCTGTCTTAAGAAAAAAGATGCTTCGCGAAACGCTTGGAAACTGGAAGCAGTTCCTTGCCATCGTTGGAATCGGCGCGATTGCCGTTACTTTGTTCGTGGGGCTATTATCGAACAGCAAATCTCTTTCTGACAGGGTCGAATCTTTCTATAGAGACGGCAATATGGCCGATATTTACGTCACGACTTCTTCCTATTCTTGGAAAGACAAAGAAAATATCGTTTCCGTTTTGGACGAAGGAGATGAAGTTGAAGGAAGGTTTGAGGTAACCAATAAAGTTAACGGCACCAATTATTACTGCGCCGTCATGCCCACCCTTCCTAAGATCTCGCGTCCAACCTCGATCATCGATGACAAAAGCGATCCTTTGAAAACGACCACCGAAGATTATTTCTTCCTCATGGACGAAGCCCTTAGAGATGATAATCCCGATAACATTGGAAAATCGGGTTACGCTTTGGGGGATATCGCGAAAATCTCTTATAATTTTTCTTCCTATCTTAATCCAACCTCTATAGCTCTTCTTGAGAATTTTGTCGATACGTCTAAGCCGAATGCCAAGAACGTTTTGGCCGAAGAAGAATTTACGGTGGAGGGACGCGTCACGGGATTTATGAAAACCCCAGAGAACGTAACCAAGGCTTCTTATTACGCTTCCACCTACCTTATGTCCAAGTCGATGTTTAGGGAGGGGATACTCAAAGTCCTCTCGGAAAACTACACCGAAGATGGCATTACGGTCATCCGAGATGTTTTGGCGTGGGGAGATGACGAGAATATTGCCGATCCTTCTAATTTCCCTCAGACTAACCAATATTTGGTAAAGCTTAAAGATCCTGCTTCTTTGGAGAAAAAGGAAAACGCCTTGAAAGACCTCTTTGATTCCAAGGACGAGCATTTAAAAAATCTTATGGCCATCACCGACAGGGAAACCAACCCTTGGTCGGCGGCGATGGACACGGATGTTAAAGGCGCAAGGCAGCTTACCTTTGTTTTCCCCTTCGTTTTCTTCCTCGTCGCCTTGTTAGTCATTTTGACGACAATCAGCCAAATGATACTGAAGGAAAGAACCCAGATAGGGACGATGAAAGCTCTAGGATTGAGCAAGAAAGAAATCTATTACCATTACATTTCTTTGACCTCGACGTTAGTGGGGGTCGCCTCGCTATTGGGATGTGTGGCTGGACCTTTAATCATCCCGTTTGTCATGGCACAAAAATACGACATCTTATATTCGCTTCCCGCTCGGGCCCTTTTCGTGTTCCCTATCTGGCAAGCCATCGCCACCGTTTTGATTTTCCTTTTGGCTTCGGCTTTGGTCACTGTTTTGGTTATCCGCAAAGAAATCAGCTTGACCCCAGCCCAATCCATGAGACCCGCCCTCATCACTTTCAAAGGGAAGTCGTCTTTAAAAAGCAAACTCAGTTCGGTTGGGCTTTCGATCAAGATGGCATTCAGGAACATCAGGGTCAACGTCGTCAAATCTCTTATGGTCGTTATAGGGGTCATGGGTTGCACGGCTCTGCTTGTGTGCGGATATGGCATCGACGATACGTTGGATCATGGCGTGAAGAATGACCTTTCAACTTTCTATGGTTCCGAAATAATCATGACCTATAGTTCCCCCGACGTTTCTAGAAAAGCCACAGTGTATTCTGCGTCTTCTTATATCGAGCACGTCGAAGAATTCCTAATAACAAACACTTCTCTTTCCGTGGCCTCCTCTTCTAGCGCCACGAAGATGACCTACAATTCATCCCTCCGTTTCTTCGGCGAGGAAATGACTCACTTCAAACCTCAGGAGAAGTGGGAGATGGGCACCATATGCGCATCAAAAAAAGTTCTTGAAGAACTAAAATGCAAAAAAGGCGACACGATAGAATTCACCTATTCAGGCAATACGTATAGCGGAGTTATAGGGGCGGTGTATGACACTTTTAGTGTGAACGGTCTCTTCATTTATTTCCCGGATTATCCAGAAATAGAAGAAAGATATAACAACGCCTTCATCGATGTTCCAAGCGAAAAAGCCGGTGAAGTATATGAGATTCTCAAAACGAAGGAATATTGCGGGTCCCTTCAAAGCTTAGAAGATATGAGAACCAGGATCAGCGACATTATGAGCGGTATTTCCATTATGACCGCGGCCGTCAAAGTGTTCGCCGTCTTGCTCGCCATCGTCGTTTTGTACAATCTCTCGCTTCTTAACTTCAAAGAAAGAACGCGCGATATCGCGACATTGAAGGTTCTTGGATTCTCAAAGACCGAAATCGCGATGTCTCTTATGTTCGAGTCTCTTTCGTTGACTCTTCTAGGAGTGGTGGTTGGGTTCTTCTTGGGATATCCGTTTATGTATTTGGTCTTGTACGTGAATAAAGTGGCTTTGGTCAACTTCATGTACACGATATATCCGTTAACGTTTGTTTTGTCCTTCGCCGTTACGTTCGTCGTCTCCTTCGTTGTTAATCTCTTCCTTTCAACGATGACCGGAAAGGTAAAGATGGTTGAGTCATTGAAATCGGTCGAATAAAAAAAGAAGCAAGTCACGATCGATTTGCTTCTTTTCTTTATAAAGATATATAGGCGTCGAGGAAGGCTTTCATGATTGGATCATGTAGCTTGGCGGCTTCTTGCTGATACCAAGAATAATAACCGCTCTTTTCGCCCTCGTATTTTCCTAACGAGGCGCCCTTTAGAACTTTCTTCTCCACATCGGAGTTCTTAAGATAGTCCAACTCGACCCTCTCTAATCTTTCTTCGGTGTAATAGGAAGATGTGATTTTGTATTCTTCGTTAGCGAGCTCCGTTGAATCGTTGAAGTAGACGGCCCCTCCATCAATCACGTCCTCGCCGGTTTTATTTCCATCTCCGTTCGCGTGTATATGGAATAGAGTTGGAACATACCCGGTGCCGAAACCTCCGGGATTATTCGGCCCCTCGGCTAGACCGTATTCTTCTTTGAATGAATTCCATTGGGCGGTCGCGGCAATCTGATTTGGATTTTCGCTTCCGGGTCCTTCTCCGTTAACGAAGCGGATGCCCTCCATATCGCACTCGATGATGAAAGACGTTTGACGTTTCGTTTCTCCAAGATATGAACGCAACATTGTTTTGGAGAGGTATGAGCAATCTCCGCATGAAGAACGAGAGAAATAGATCGTGAATTCCTCAACGGCTTTCTCCCCGTTGATTTTTCCTTCATAGAGCTCGTCTAACTGCTTTTTGCTGACATATAGCATGCTCGGCGCGACGACCCTTTCGTCCATCCAAGCCGCGAATGTGCTGTAATCGGAGGCGAAGTCGCTTCCTTCCACATTGTCGTGCTGATCCAAAAGGACGCCGTCTTTGAAGATTCCAATCACTTCGTTGCTGGCAGACACTTTCAAGCCGAATTTTTCGGCGTCGTCGAATTGCTCGTGCTTAATGAGGTAGACATCAAGGTTATGAGCCTTCATGTAGCGAGATAGGATATTGTCCCTGAAGTTATGCCAGCACCCGCAGGTCGGGCTTCCTAAAACGCACACGACAAAACTTTCTTTTTTGTTGACCAAACCTTGGAGAACAGAGTGAGGAGTGTAGTGGACGTCGCTATTGTTGTAGGGGTGAAAAATATCGTTGCCGGAAAGAGTGGTGTCGTATAAGGCTCCGAACTGGATTTTGGCGGCTTCGATTTTGCCTCCTCCACAGGAAGATAAAACCCCGGTGGCAAAGGCTAATAACGGTAATAAAAATGCTGTGTTCTTTTTCATAGGAATATGCGCCTATTTTCGCACATTGTTTTTCTTGTTCAAGACTGGGCACGATTTCTCATAGTAATTAAGGACGACAAAATTAGGAAAAAGTTCGACAAAATCAAAAAAATTTTTATATTTAGAAAAATTCAAAAACTTTACGATAATGCCGAAGAAATGGGCACTTTTTGCCCCTGTTGGTTTTCTCTTTCTTTTCTTCGGCGAAAAATGGGTAAAAATTTTTGTTGTTTTTTGTTCCGTTTTACCCCATAGTTTTCGCCGTTAAAATCCCGCTCCTAAAAAAGGGGGAGGATAACGCTCATTATGTCTACTCTTTTTCATTCACAGGGGGTATATGTTATGGACGAAAAGGAAAATATCATCATTAGCCTTCAGCACGTGAAGAAGGCCTTTGAAGGGACGACTGTAGTCGAAGATTTTAATCTCGACGTCAAAAAAGGACAGTTCGTCACTATTTTAGGCCCATCTGGCTGCGGCAAAACCACGACCTTAAGGATGATCGCGGGCTTTGAAACCCCGACCTCTGGTCAGATTCTTTTAAACGGCGAAGATATTTCGATGCTTCCGCCGCATAAAAGGCCGGTCAACACGGTATTCCAACACTATGCGCTATTCCCGCACCTTGACGTCTATGACAACGTTGCCTTTGGACTCAAGATGAAGAAGGTCCCAGTGACCGTGACCAACCGTAAAGGCGAGAAAGTCACCAAGATGAAACATCTAAGTGCTAAGCTCATCGATGAAAAGGTCTCACACGCTCTTGCCATCGTCGACCTCGACGAAATGGAAGACCGCGACGTCAAGACTCTTTCTGGTGGTCAGCAGCAACGTGTCGCCATCGCCAGGGCCATCGTTAACGAACCTCAGGTTCTTCTCCTTGACGAGCCGCTATCAGCTCTTGATCACAAGATGAGAAAAGATATGCAGCTTGAGCTTAAGGACATGCACAAGAAATTGGGCATCACTTTCTTCTATGTCACCCACGATCAGGAAGAAGCCCTCACCATGTCTGACGTCATCGTTATCATGAAGGACGGCATCGTTCAACAAGCCGGCACCCCTGAAGAGATTTATAACGAACCGGTCAACGCCTTCGTCGCCGACTTCATTGGCGAATCCAATATTTATAACGGCACGATGGTCGGGAAGAAAAAAGCCCGTTTCATCGGCGGCGTTTGGGAATGCGTCGATGACTTCCCGCTTAACGAAAAGGTCGACATCGTCGTTCGTCCGGAAGACGTCATGATGAAAAAACCGGGCAAAGGAACGGTTGATGGAAAAATCGTTTCCAAGATCTTCAAAGGCGTCCATTACGAATTCATCGTCAAAGTTGGCAAAAACGAAGTCCTTTGCCGCGACACCAAAGACCACGAAGTCGGTTCGGAAGTCTCCATTTCTGTCGATCCGGAGAACATCCAAATCATGCACAAGGAACTCACCGTCAACCAATATACCGACGCCTATATCAACAACAATAACCAAGTCGTTATCGGCGAAGACGCGTTCGATTGCGATATCACCCAGCTTATTCCTGGCTCTTTTGTTGACGCTGATGGATACCTCGTCGACCGCAGGGACGGCAAGAGATACGACTTCAAAGACGCCGACGTTATCGCCGAAATTGGCCTCGATCAAATCGATATCTCCGATGACCTTTCGTCTGGCCAATCCCAGGGAACCATCATCGAAATGGTGTGGATCGGCGATCACTATCAATACATCATCAGAACCGACGACGAAGAGGATTTCGTCGCCAATTCCCCATATACCTGGAACGAGAACGATACCGTTTCCGTTTCCGTCAAACCGGAAGACATCAAGCTGCGCTTAAAGAAAGGTTTAGACGAATATGTCGTCGAATAAGTTCTCGCCCAACCCGGAAGAGAACGCCATCAGGGAGCGTAAGAAGAGGGCCAAGCGCGGCTCCCACTTCTTCGCCTTCAAGCGCAAATACTTGATGATCCCCTATGCTGTCTTCTTGGCCTTATTCATCATCGTTCCGATCGCCATCATCTTGGTTTATGCGTTCGCTAAGACCAATGAAAATGGTGCCATCGTCGGATTTAGCGCAGAGGCTTTCTTAAGCTTCTTCACATCCACGACCAAGCTTAACGTTCTCACGGTGTCCCTTTTCGTCGGTATTTTGAACACCATCATCTGCTTGCTCATCGGATATCCGCTTTCTTATTTCTTAGCCAATAGGAAATACAACACAAACGCGGTTCTTGTCATGCTCTTTGTCATGCCGATGTGGATCAACTTCGTTCTCAGAACAGGTGCCACCCGCGATGTTTTGACCTTCCTTGGCATCAACGGAGGAAATCACGCTTACTTAGCCACGATGATCGGCATGGTCTATAACTATTTGCCATTCACCATCCTTCCGTTATACACAACCATGATCAAACTCGACAAGGCCCAGCTTGAAGCGGCTGCCGATTTAGGGGCCAACCCTGTCGGAGTCTTCTTCAGATCCGTCCTTCCTCAGTCCGTCCCGGGCATCGTCTCGGCGGCCGAGATGGTCTTCATGCCGACTTTGTCTTCTTACGTTATCTCCGACACTTTATCCGAAGGAAAAATCACATTGTTCGGAAACATCATCTATCTTCACTTCTCGCAATCGCAGTGGGACAAAGGCTCATTCATGGCCCTCGTCATGTTGATCCTCGTCGCCATCACGATGGTCGTCTCTCATAAATTCGGCAAGGAGGATGCCAGAACGGAGAACGCATTATGGTAAAGACAATGAATCCAGGCGAAAAGCTCGCCCGTTTCAACAAAAAGCAAAAAACCAAATCCGTCCTCCAAAAGGTTTTGGCCCAATGCTTTATCTGGATCGTGCTTCTTGTGATGTACGTCCCGATCCTCGTCCTCATCGCTTATTCGTTCACGACCGCCACAAACATTGGCACGTGGACTGGTTTCAGCTTCGATCTCTATGTCCGTTTCTTCACGATCGCGGATAAAGACGCCGTCGAAATCTGGACCGCTTTAGGCAACACCCTCATCATCGCTTTAACCTCCAGCCTTATTTCTATCATCCTTGGAACTTGCGGCGCCATTGGCACCTTCTACTCCAAAAAGAGATGGAAGGGCATCATTGAGAACGTGACCCAAATTCCGGTCGTCAACGCTGAAATCGTCATCGCTATGTCCTTGACCATCATGTTCGTCTTCGTCCAAACCTACATCTTCGGCGGAGCAAACATCTTCGGCTTCTGGACGCTCATCGCCGGCCACGTCGTTCTTTCCTTACCGTTTGTTTATCTTTCGGTAAAACCAAAACTTCAACAGATGGATCCGGCTCTATACGAAGCCGCGCTGGACCTAGGCTGCAATCAGCGTCAGGCCCTTATGCGCTCCGTCGTTCCGGAAATCATGCCAGGCATCGCCTCTGGTTTCCTTCTTTCGGTCACCTTGTCTTTGGATGACTTCATCGTCACCGCCTTCACTAGAGGCGCTGGCCTTCTTTCTGGAGACAAAACAATCGAAACCCTTTCCACCTTGGTCCAAGCCAAGATCAAGAAGGGACCGATCCCGACCGAGATGCGTGTTCTTACCGCCCTTATTTTCGTGGTAGTCCTGCTCATCGTCGTCGCCATCACCATCTATAACAACAGAAAAAAGGGTCCAAAGATCCGTAGAGGAAGGGGGACAAAGTAATGAAAAACAGCAAATTCGTCGCTTTGGGAGCTTTGGCGCTTCTTACTCTTCCGGCTCTTACCGGATGCGCCTCGAATAACAATGTTCGCACCCTTCGCATCTTAAACTGCGAAGACTATATCGCCGATGACATCGTCGAGAACTTCACCAAGGATTGGAACGAAAGCCACCCGGGTGAAAAAATCTCCGTCGTCTACGACACGTTCGACACCAACGAAACGATGCTTTCTTCTTTGAAGACGGGCAAGTCTTCCTACGATTTGATTTGCCCCTCCGACTACGCCATCCAAAAGATGATGAGAGACGGAATGCTTCAGCCTTTCGACGATATACCCGACGACAATTACAACACCTACGCCTCTAAGTATCTTGTTTCTCGCTTAGATTCCATCGAATCTGAAATCGGGGACGGAACCGGTGTCAAACACAAAGTCAGCGAATACGCTCGCGGATATATGTGGGGTACCTTAGGCGTCGTTTATAACCCGGCTAAAATCGCCGATATCACCGGGCTAGAAGAAGACGAGATTAAGGTCGACATGAACTCTTGGACGAGCCTTTGGGATGCCAAATACCACAATATCATGTCCATCAAGGACTCGATGAGGGACACATACTCGGTCGGAATCATGAAAGCCTATAACGACGAGATCATCGCCGATATGGACGCTTCCGGAGTCTTCGATGAGAACTATAACCTCCTCGACACCGTCGAATTCGATAGCGAAGAAGCCTTGGCCTATAACGAGAAATTGACCAAGATATTCAACCGCTGCGGATACGAAGAAACCAAAGTGGTGGAAAAAGAGCTTCTCAGCCTTAAGGCCAACGTCTTCGGATTCGAAGTTGACTCCGGCAAGGACGATATGGTCAAAGGCATCGTTGGCATGAACTTAGCTTGGAGTGGCGATGCCGTCTATTCCCTCGATAGAGGCGAGAACGAAAACGACACCTATCTTTACTACTCAATCCCCGAGACGGGAGGAAACATCTGGTTCGATGGTTGGGTTATGCCAAAAGGTGCCGATAAGGAACTTGCCCAAGACTTTATTGATTACATCTCTAGCCCTGAGATCGCCGCCGAGAACATGGACTTCATCGGCTACACCAGCTTTATTGCCGGTGACACCGTCTTAGACCTTGTTCGTCAGTGGTACGATCCTCGCTCATACGCGATGTATGTCTGGCACGATGCCTCCAAGGACTCTGGATGCACATGGGAAGATAGCGATTTCGTCTATGACGAAGACGACGAACTCGTTTATCAAGACGGAACTGGCTTGCACGAAGATACCGGAGACGACTACGGCCCATTCGATATGACGGGCTCAACCTACGAAGAAGCGGTCGTCGATGGCGTGGCTATGTCTTGGGAAGACTATCAGGCGATGGTCGACACATATAATGAGGCCGAATTCGGAGACGACGAGGATTCCTATTTGTCCTCGGGCTGGGACACAGTCAATCTCACCTACATCTTCAGCGGAACCATTGACGATTACGACGAGTCGACGTTTGGCGATACACCCGACGATAACCCATATCTCTTCTATACGGATGCCCTCGAAACAATTACGACCGAGGACGGACGCGAAGTGGTGGCAGGGCGCCAATTCTTCACTCAATACGCTCCCCAAGAAATGCTCCCTAAGCTAGCCATTATGGCCGACTATGGCGAAAACAACGTCTACGTCCTTAACCTTTGGGAAAACGTCAAGGCCAACAACTTGCCGATATGGGGCGTCATTATCTTTGGAATCATTCTCCTCAGCGCGATCGTGGTCACCTTATCGACGATCATCATTCGCAGGAAGCAGAAGAAACTTCGCGTTGAAAGACGCAAGATAACCGCTGCCAACATGAGAAAATAATGAAAGAGGGACCGAGAAATCGGCCCCTTTTTTAAAACTTTGTTCGATTACATTTGACCGACGGACCTTCAATGATATAATCATTCACGCGCTTCCATAGCCAAGTTGGTAAGGCAAGGGACTGCAACTCCCTGACCGTCGGTTCAAATCCGGCTGGAAGCTCCAAAATTGCTAGTTGCTTACTTAAGGTAAGTGGACTATATTAGCAAGGCAACTTCTTAACCGAAGCCTTGCTCGTGCGCCTGTAGCTCAACTGGATAGAGTATCAGACTACGAATCTGAGGGTTAGGGGTTCGAGTCCCTTCAGGCGCGCCACTTGATAGTAATTGACCTGACATCGTGTCAGGTCTTTTATTTTTCTCGAGAAATGATGGTTTCCCCACTAAGAAAACCATTTAGGTTTTATATACTTCGTTTCCGTGATTAAATATAGAATCATGTCCAGGATTAAAGATTACTTCAAACAAGTAGGCTCGAAAAATTCTTCGGATCCTTTTGCCGTCAACGAAGCTAGAGCCAATATCAACATGGCCATGCTCATGTGCGTTTTGACCGTTTTCTCGATCATCACCTTGATAATGATCCTCGTCGATAATTTGTCGATTCAGGATTCTGGCGCTATTTGTTTAGCGATCGGAACCGCTTTGATTTTGGGCCCCTCCATTTTGACCTTTATCAAAAAAGGGGATGGGGTTTACCTTAAGTATTTGCTCACTATCCATTATTTGTTCTATGCCGCCATCGTTAGGACCTATATTGGTGATCCGGGCGTTGTCATGATGGTTCTTGCCGTCCTCATGGCGGCCCGCTATTACGATAAGAGGTTTAGCATCATCGTCATCGCTACCGCGGCCGTTGCTTTCGTAACTTCCCAATGTGGCTTTGCTTTTACGGCCAATCCTGACCCGACCATCGGCGGAATCTCCGTTCAAATATTCCCGATCCCAGGAAAAGATTATTATGATTTCGAGGTCGAACCCGCTAAGAGATGGGACTATCTATACGCCGTTTGGAAAAATAATGGGTTCCACAATTTCCTTTTATTTCTCTTTGGCTCCGTCGTCGCTTATACGATAACATTTGCTGGTAGAGCCCTTGTTAAGGAGAAATCCGATCAAGCGGTTAAGGAAAGCGCCATTCACAATGAATTGGTCATGGCTCAGAGGATTCAACTTTCTATGCTCCCAAAATCATTCCCGTTATTCCCGGATTACGAAGACGTGAACGCTTACGCCATCACAATCCCTGCAAAAGAGGTTGGCGGCGACTTCTATGACGCCTTCAAAATCGACGATGAACACGTCGGATTTTTGGTTGCCGATGTTTCTGGCAAAGGAATCCCGGCCGCGATGTTCATGGCGTTAGCTAAGGCCATCATCAAAACTCAAGCGGTTTCCAGCGTTGACCCAGGCGTTACTTTCGACATGGTCAACAAAACTCTTCGCGAAGGCAACGACGTCAATTTCTTCGTCACCGCGTGGTTCGGCGTCATGAACACGAAGACCAATGTCCTCAAATACGTTAATGCCGGTCATAATCCGCCGCTATTCGCTAGAATCAACAACAGGTATGAGTTCTTGACTGATATCTCGGGACCAGTGCTTACTGCGGTGGAGGATTGCCACTACAAAGTGTTCTCCCTCGATTTGCAAAAAGGCGATCGCTTATTCCTCTATACCGATGGAGTGACGGAAGCCGAGAACAACGACGGTGAACAATACGGCGCTAAGAGGCTCAAAGACCTCATGAACACTCACGAGCGTTCTTCGATACGCGCCCTTGTAAGGGCCGTTAAGAACTCGGTTAAGGAATTTACCGAAGATCATCCCCAAAGCGACGACATGACCATTCTTATGTTCGAATACGGGGCTTATTCAAAGTCTTTCGACGCGAACGACGAAAATATCCCCCTCATCATTTCGAGCTGCAGGCGTTACCTAAAGAAATACGGCGCCGGCGATAGAGCGGTTTCCCAATTTGATGTGGTCTTGGATGAGGCTTTAGCCAATATCTGCCATTATGCGTATGAAGAAGGCCAAACTGGTCACCTCAACGTTTCGATGTTCGTGGACGACAACAAGAAGTTCACCTTGGTATTAAGCGATCAAGGAAAACCATTCAACCCTCTAGAAAAAGAAGACCCCGATATCACCCTTTCGAGCAAAAACAGGAAAATCGGCGGCTTAGGAATCTACATGGTAAAAAAATTGGTCGACACGATCGACTATTACCGCTTCGAAAACGAAAACGTCTTGGTGCTGACCAAGAAGATAAATTAAGGAGACGAGCATGGAATACACAATCGACTACGACAAAAATCTGACAATCACTTTGCATGGTCGCATCGACACCGTCAATTCGCCGGTTGTCGAAAAGGAATTATCCGAAATCATCGGCAAAGAGGAATTCACCAACCTAATTTTGGATTTGGGCGATGTTTCCTTCGTTTCTTCGGCTGGTCTTCGTATCTTTTTAAGGGTGAAGCAATCTAACGCCAATCTAAAAATCACCAACGTTTGCCAGGATGTTTACGAAGTCTTCGAAATGACTGGCTTCACCGAGATCATGGACGTCCAAAAGGCGTACCGTCAGTTCTCAATCGACGGATGCGAGGTCATCGGAAAAGGAGCTTGCGGCACCGTATATCGCGTTTCTGACGACACCATCGTCAAAGTATTCAAACCAGATTGTGACCTCGAGGACATCAAGCGTGAGAGGGATATCTCTCATAAAGCCTTTATCCTCGGAATCCCGACCGCCATTTCCTATGATGTCGTCAAGGTCGGCGATTGCTATGGCACGGTTTACGAGTTGTTAAACTGCGACACCTTGAAGGGAATGATCGCCAAGGATCCTACCAATTTGGAAAAATACGCCAAGATGTATAGCGACCTTCTTCACGCCCTCCACAAGAGCAAAGTCGAACCCGGAACCCTTCCGGATATGAAAGCCGCCGCTATGGAAAGAACCGCGGTTGTGGCTTCTAACCTTCCAAAGGAAGTGGGGGAGAAGTACGTTCGCTTAATAGAAAGCATCCCAACCGAATACACCGTCCTTCATGGAGATTGCCACATCAAGAACATTATGGTTCAAAACGGAGAGCCCCTCTTCATTGATATGGATACCCTTTGCTACGGCAACCCAATATTCGACTTCGCTAGAGCCTACAACGCCTACTTCACTTACACCGAGATCTTCAATCAGCAAAACGATCACTTCATTGGGCTCCCGTATCAGATGGTCAAGGATTTATGGAAGCTCACCATTATGGATTATTTCGACACCAAGGACCCCGAAAGGTATGAAGTCTTGATGAAGAAGTTCGCCGTCGTCGGATGCGGATACTTATTCCATCACGCATTAACGTCCACCAAATTCAGTGCAAGAATGAGTGAGGAAAGCTTGAAGTGGCTTACTGACGCCTTGATTGACGCGATCAATTCGGTCGATAACTTGTTGCTATAAAAAACGTTCCCCAAAACGGGGAACTTTTTTATCTTACTAGGCTTGAAGCTTCCTTTAGCAAAGGCCTTTTCAGCGTGTCCATCAAAATGGCACCGATGGGGGCCGTGAACAAGATAGCCACGACCGCGGCGGTAAGAACGAGTTCCCCGCACGCTAACCCTTCGGACAAGGCAATTGCACCGATAGAGGCTTGAACGGTTGCTTTCGGCAAATACGAGAAGACGATGAACATCCTTTCTTTCCAAGAAAACTTTGTGAAGCAGACGGAAACCGTCACGCCTAATGAGCGGAAGGCAAGCCCGATGGTCACTAAGCCCAATATTATTGCTCCTTCGCTAGAGAAGGCGTATTTGGCGTTTACGGCGCATCCTACTAGCGCAAACAAGAGTATCTCGAAGAAATTCCACATCCCGTTATAGCTCTTTTTCATTTCCGCTGCCGGTTCTTTGCAGTACTTGGCCACCAATATGCCTAATACGATGACGCCTAATAAAGAGGAGATGGAGAAGTAGGGCTTAATGAGTGTTTCTAAGCCAAGCATCGATAAAGAGGCGCCGAAGAAAACAATGACTCTTAGTACGTTATTTAACTTAATTTTCCTGAAGAAAAGAACTAAGAGGAATCCAATCGCCACTCCTAAGGCGATGCCGCTGATGATCGAAACAGGTATTTGAGCGATCCCCCAGGCGTCAAACGAATTGTTGGCCACGATTCCTTTGAAACTATAGAAGAGGACTATTACGAATATATCGTCGACCGAAGAACCCGCCATTATAAGTTCCGGTACATGGTGGATATCGCCTAAGCCTTCTTCCTGGAGTTTGATCATCCTTGGGACTACGACAGCAGGGCTTACCGCGGCTAATACGGAGCCTAAAAGAAGAGCCTCGGGTAACGAAATTCCGAAGAACAAAGGGGCAAATATGGCGATGCCGGCAATTTCAAAGCAAGCAGGGACGAAGCACATCAATATCGCGGGTCTTCCAACCTCTTTTAATTTTTGCAGATCCAAGGATAAACCGCTCCTAGTAAGAATTATTACAAGGGCTATTTGTCTTAAATAAGAGGAGATGGCCAATAAATCCGGGGAAATGATATTAAGCAAAGACGGCCCAAAGAGGATCCCGAGCACTAAGTACCAAATCAACTTCGGCATATGTATTTTGTCGAGCAAAAATCCACCGGCAAAGCCGACGATTAGGATCAACCCAAGCGATAAGAAGATATCCATGTTCATTTCCTTTCCGCCACCCCAATAAAAAACGCTGATGGCTAAAAACAAAAGAGTTTCTAGACGTCATCAGCGGAATCCGCGGTTTACTGCCTATAGCAGAGGGAAGAACATCATTTCCTCAAAAATTATAGAACCGTTTTATGCGAATTAGAATAAATAATAAATGTTCGTTATATTGTTATTAAATGTGCGAAAGAAAGTATAATAAATGTGCGAAAGGAAATTATTATGTGCACTATTACCGCTACTGAGCTGAAGAGAAATTTTGGAAAATACGCCTTATTGGCGGAAAAAGAAGAAATAGTCGTGACTAAACGTGGGAAAGAAGTTTTTTCCTTGATGCCGACTAAGATAAAAAGATATCAAGAAGCAATGAGCCTTATTGGGATCCTTCCTGCCGATGCGAAAATAGGGGTCGATCCCGATGAGAGGGGCTAAACCATGA
>JAKSUL010000023.1 GCA_024409055.1 Bacilli bacterium | reverse complement strand
TTGGAAGATTTTCTCTTTTTTGATTCAACGCGTTTACGAACGATGACTTCCTCAATGCCTTTGGCACATTCGTTGCATTTTTCGTTATGAAGGATCAAATAAGAATAGATGGTGTCGATGATGGCTAACTGAGCAAAACGCGAGGTTAAGCCGAGGAGACGGTAATTCGTCTCGTCACTCTTTGTGGAAAGGATGATATCTGCCAATTCTCCTAACGGAGAACGTGGGCTGGCGGTGAAGACGATGATCTTAGCTCCTCTTTCTTTGGCGGTCATCACTGATTCGATTACATCGATTGTGCGCCCTGAATGGGATATGGCGAAGACGAGTGTTTTATCCGTGGATTGGGTGGCGGACATTGCTTGATAATGCGAATCGGAGAAGGCCTTTGCGTTAAAGCCAAGGCGGAACAACTTGTGGCAAAGCTCATTTGCGATGTTTCCAGATTGTCCGACAGCGTAGATGAAGATGTCTTCCGACTGAAGAATCGCATCGACGGTTTCGTGAAGGAGCTCGTTTGTGAGGGTGGTTTTGGTTTTCTCAAACGAAGCGAGAATGTCATCGGTTACTTTGCTAAAGATCTCAAGCATCGAGTCTTCTTCGCTCATGTTTACACTTGCGCCTGTGAACTCTTCTTTAGCGATGGCTATTTTGAGCTCTGGATATCCGTTATAACCAAGTTTTTTCGCAAAACGGACTATTGTGGCTTCACTGCTTTGGCACGCCTCTGCCAACTTGGTAATAGTTAGCGGAGCCGAAGTTTGACAGTCGAGCAAAAAGTCGGCGATTCGCTTTTCGCGATTTGTAAAATCGTTGTATTTAGATTTGATTGATATTGATAATCTGCCCATAAAACCTCTAGTTCTTATTATTTCATATTTTTCGCAAAAAGCATAATGGTTTGGTTTTCATCTCTGTTATTAGCCTTTGGCTATCTTAGTAATAATAGTTTTCAATGAATGTTTGCATTTTCAAAAACTGCAAGTTTCATCGAACATATTCAAAAAAATGTGAAAATTATTTGCTATAATTTCAAAGCCCTTTATTTCATCAAGGAGTCTTTATGAAACCAAAAAGATTTATCCCTCTAATGGCCGCATCTTTTTTGCTATTGAGCTGTGGACAAACATCTAGCGTTCCTACTTCTAGTGAACCGTCTTTTTCCTCTTCTTCGGCGACCAGCGCCCAAACAAGCCGTTCGGAGCCGACCTCTAACCCTTCTTCCTCTTCGGAATCAATTTCCATTTCATCTGAAGAGAGCTCTTCTTATTCCTCGAGCCAAGAGACTTCTTCTAGTTCCGCTGAATCTAGTTCCTCCGAGTCTAGTGCAAGCAGCCAGATTTTGATCGATGACGGAAAGATCGAGCACATGAGCACCTCCTTTGTTTTGTCGGGTCAAACTTATGTTTCAAACGCCCCGAACTGCGTGAATATCTTCGATTCCGAGCTTACCAAAGGAATTTTGTCCGCTAAAGTTCAGCCGAAGGACTATACCGCCAAACACGGACTCATTTTTGGATATAACCCAGAAGATGGAACTTACTATTTGTTCGGATTTAATGGTTCGAAAGAAATTCAGTTAAGCTTCTTTGATGGTAATGATTTCACCGTTTTGATGAATAACAAGGAAGTGAAAATCACGACGATTTCCTCTTTGAAGATCCTTTTCAATAACGAGGAAAAGAGCGCTGATTTCTACACCGATGGCGCTCTTGTGTACTCGATGCAAGAAAGAACCATTTCCGGATCTCGCTTTGGTTTATATGCCGGAGCGAAATTCTGCCGTTTTACTGAAGTGGAGTGGGGAGACGACCCGTATTACATGTATAACGATATAGAAAACTATCATTTGGCATCTGGCACGATGCAGAAGACGACCTCTGGATTTGAGGTTAAGGCGGCTAACTCGCTTCTAGTTAACGATGTTGCCACTTTCGACGCCGGAGCCCTCGACGTCACATACAACACCAAAGGACATCTTAATGGATATTTCGGCTTAGCCTTCTGCATCGACGATGCCGGAAAGAGCAAATATTGGGCAACCGAAGGCGTTTCTTATTACTACGTGAACATTTATTCCAATGACGGAATCTACCTTTGGAAGAGAAATGGAGCCACGACGACTCTTCTTTTGAGCGGACACACCTATGGATATGATCCTATGGCGGACCATTCATTGAAAGTTGTGTTGGACGGAAAACAGATGTACGTCTATCGCGATGGCGAGCTTACTTTCTCTTACAAAGATCCTTCCCCGTTAAAAGGAAATAAGTTCGGCCTTTGCTCCTCCGTTGCTCAAGGAACTTATAAATACGTAAAACTCGATAAAGCGACCCCCGATTATGGCAAATTCGACAACGAAGACTTCGATGTCGTAAGCGGATCCTTCTATCAGTTCGGCGAGATGGCGACATCTTCATCCGCCAACTCTATGATCGTTAGCAAAACGCCGATGCCACAAAACGGAACTTTGGTGGCTAAGACCTCTCCGGCTAGCTGCTTCAATTCGGGTATGGTGTTCGGCCTTACCAAGCCAAGCGGCACTTCCAAATACTACGAAACAGAGGCTGGCCTATCCTATTACTGGTTCGACATCATCTCCACGACCCGTGTCAATTTCGGCAAATGTGAAAACGGCAATGTGACCTTCATTAAGACCAACCGCTTCTTAAACGAAACCCTCACCATTGGCGTGGAAGTCAAAGTCATTATGGACGGCTCCGACATCCTTGTTTACGCGGATGGCCGCTTAATAATCAACTATAGAGACCCGTCTCCTTTGACCGGTCGTTACTATGGATATAAGGCTGCTAACGCCGGAAGCACGATTGCTTTGCCTGTTGAGGTCAGCAGCAAAACAACGAGAGAGACATTCGATTATTTAATCTTCGGACACTCCTACACCCAATTCTGGGAATACTACAAAGAAGACTTCGCCGAACTCGGAAATTCGGTTGGAAATATCGGAAATGGTGGCGCTCAGACCTCCACGTTCGTGAACTATCTCGATGAGCTCCCGACCTACAACATGAAATGGGGCATCTATTGGAACGGTATCAACGATATCGATGCCGACGTCGCTCCTGCCACGATTGCGAGCAACCTCGAAAGAACGATGACCTCCATTAAGGCGAAACTTCCGAACTTCAAGTGCGTTGTTATCGGCGTCAACCGTTGCACACACGAAAAGCCGATGGCTCGCTTGGCCCAGATCACTCAGACGAACCAGTTATATCGTCAGGTTTGCGACAAATATGATTATTTGCACTTTGTCGATGTTGAAACCTTGTTCTGCGATAGCGCGGGCAATCCGATCGACAGCTACTTTGTAGATAAGCTCCATATCACCTACGAGGCTTATCGAATGGTAGCCCCGAAAGTCGTGAATATCATCAAAGCCAATTCCGACAAATAAGAAGTCAAAAACTTCCAAATAGATATACCCCGATTCTGTATAAAAACAGGAAAGGGGTATTTTTTCGTTAGATATTGTTTTTTTAGATGATTGCTGCTCAAATTTGAAAAAGATTTTGGCTGACAAATGAAAATAATTTTCTTTTTGTGGCAGTAAACGCAAAAGAAACTCAACATTTCTTGAAAATCGTTTTTTAAAGCCTATAATTGCGTCGAGAGGATTTTTAATTAATTAAAAGAAATACTATGAACGAATTTCTATTCACTCAAGTCTTATCCGAACTTGAAGATGCTGTCGGCGTAGAAAACTGCTCGACAAAACAAATCGACAAGCTCACCCACAGCGTTGACTACTTCTGGTTGTCCAGAATGTGGTCCGACCGCGGAAGAGAAATGCCGCAGGCCGACTTCATTGTCTCCCCAAAGGATGCCAAAGAAGTTTCAAAAGTCTTAAAGATCGCGAACTACTATAAGATTCCGGTCACCACTTGGGGTGGCGGCGGAGGAACCCAGGGCGGTGCTATCCCGGTTTGTGGCGGTATCGTCATCGACACCAAGAGAATGAACCAGATCTATGAGATCAACACCGACGGCATGTACATCGAGTGCGGTGCTGGTGCCATCTATAAACACATCGAATGGGCCGCTAACGAAAAAGGATATGCCACCATGCACTATCCGTCTTCGCTTACCTGTTCCACAGTCGGCGGCTTCCTTGCCCACCGTGGCATCGGCGTAGTTTCCACCAAATACGGAAAGATCGACGACATGGTCCTTCAGATGGAAGTCGTTCTCCCGAATGGAGATATCATCAATACCTCCAGCGCCCCGAAACACGCTGCTGGACCGGACCTCAACGAAATTTTCATCGGCTCTGAGGGAACCCTTGGCATCATCACCAAAGCCCAGATCCGTATCTATGCTCAGCCGGAAGTCAGGAGATTCCGTGGCTTCTTGTTCAAAGATATGCACGGTGCTTTCCAAGCCGCTCGTGAACTCCTTCAGATCTTCAAGCCGTCCGTCATGCGTTTATATGACGAAGCCGAGACTGCCTCTTTGATCAAAAAGATCGTCGGCGTTTCTAGGCCAGGTGCCTTCATGAACGTCGCTTACGAAGGCAAAAAAGAATTGGTTGACGTCGAAGAGAAGATCCTCCTCGAAACCTTCAAAAAATACGGTGCCGAAGACTTAGGCAGCGATTATGGCGAAAAGTGGTGGAAAGAAAAGATCACCTTCTTCTACCCGGGCCACATGATGGACTTGCCGCAAATGTTCGGAACCATGGATACCATCGCTCCGTATGACAAGATTGAAAAGATCTACTGGGCAATGAAGAAGGCCATCGAAACCGAATTCCCGAACATCAAGTTCATCGCCCACTTCTCCCACTGGTATGAATGGGGCGCCATGGTCTATGACCGCTTCATTTGCGACAACCCGCCACAGGATCCGATCGAAGCCATGAAACTTCATAACCGCGTTTGGAATGTCGGCGTCCGCGCTGCAATCGCTAACGGTGGTGTCGTCAATGACCACCACGGTGTCGGTATCAAACTCGGCCGTTTGATGAAAGAACAATATGGTCCTGCAATGCAGGTCTTCGAAGCTCTCAAAAAGACCCTCGATCCGAACGGAATCATGAACCCGTTCAAGTTGGGCTTATAAGGAAAGGAGGACATTCGTCATGGAAGAATTAGTTATTTCTGAAAAAGCTAAGAAACAGGCTGAATCTTGCCGTTTCTGCTGGATGTGCCGCCACCTTTGCCCGATCGGCAACGCCACTGGACAAGAAAGAAACACCGCTCGCGCCAGAGCCCTCGGCGTTTCTATGGTCGTCCGTGGGACTTATGATCTCAGCACCATCGCCGATAACGTCTACGAATGTGGCGTCTGCGGCGCTTGCACCAACAACTGCGTCACTGGCTGGGACCCAAAGATCTTCATCCAAGAAGTTAAAGCTGAATTAGCTTTGAAGGGACTCCTCCCTGAATACATCAAAACCATCCTCGAGACCTATGCCTCCACCGGCAATGCCTATGGTGCCAAGGCTCCGGAAGGATACAAAGACACCAAAGGAGACGTTCTCTTTGTCTTAGGACAAGACGCCTTCTATCGCAGCGAAGCTTCCTATAAAGGAGCCGTTGCTTTGATGGACAAAATCGGTGCCTCTTACGCCCTCAACGAAAAAGCCAACGACACCGGCGCTACCTTGAATTTCTTGGTTGGCAAAACCAAGGAAACCGAAGATGCCGCTGCCGCTTGCGCCAAGATCATGAACGAATACAAAGAAGTCGTCGTCTATGATCCGGTCGATATGCGCTTCATCGCCCACGAATGGAAAGAGTGGGGCATCGAAGTCACGGCCAAAGTCGTTTCCTTCAACGATTACGTCAAAGCCAATATGGGCAAACTCAAAGTTGCCAAAGGCAAAAACGTTTATACTCCGCAAGATAACTATGCCTATGCCAGAGATCTCGATGACACCGAGACTGTCCGCGAAATCTTAGGGCAAGTCGGAGAAGTCAAAGACATGCTTCTCAACCGCAAAGAAGCCAACATGGCCGGTTCCTTGCTCATGGACCTCTATATGCACGACGTCCAGATGCAGGTTGCCCGCGATCGTTGGTTCAATGCCGCCGCCATGGATTGCAAAGTCATCGTTACTGAAAATCCGGCTGAGTATGAGCTTCTCAAAGCGACCGAACCAGAAGGTTCTCGCGTCATGACTCTCGAAGAAGCCATTCTTGAAAACGCCAAATAAGGAGGTCTCCTTATGAATTTGAAAAAGTCTTATCACGAAGAACCCGGCTACAAAAAAGTCATCACCTCCCGCAATTCACCTTTGACCTACGCTGAGATGGACATGCTTGTCCTCTCCAAAGGCGAAAAGTTCGTCATCGACGAAGTCGACAAGGAATTTGTCTCTCTCGTCATGTATGGACAGGTCAATGTTTGTGGCGAAGGATTCTGCTTTGAAAAAGTCGGAAAACGCGCTTCCACGATGGAAGTCGTCGGTGCCGAAAACGTCTATGTTGGAAAGAACACCCCGTTTACCATCGAATGCGTTTCTGAAAAAGCCAAAGTGGCTATCGCCAAGGCTCCAGCCCCGAAATACTTCGCTCCTCAATGCGTCCGCGCCGAGGACATGAAACTCGCCACATTCGGTAAAGAGACGTTCGTTCGCGACGTTGCTTTCACCTTCCCGGAAACCATGCAATCCAACTATCTCTATATCGGAGAATACTGGGTCGAAAACGGATTCTGGGCTTCCTTCCCGCCTCATAAACATGATGTCGAGAACGGAAAAGAAGGCGCATTAGACGAAATCTATTACTACGAATTCGACAAGCCGCAGGGCTTTGGCATCCAAATGGTTTACACCGATGACAAAACCATCAATGAGGCTTATAAGATCGAAACTGGTGATGCGGTTGAAATCCCGGTCGGATATCACCCGATGGCCGTTGCTCCTGGATACCGTAACTACACTTTGTGGATTATGGCCGGCCCGCGCAGGGGTTTGCTTTCTAGCGGAGAACCTTGCCACCAATGGATCGTCAAATAACCATTACATATAACGATTGGACCGCAACTATCTCCGTTCACGGAGCTGAGCTCCTTTCCCTCGTAAAAAAGGGAAGGGAGTTTATCTATGACGGAGACGCTCGCTGGTGGGTGAGGAGAGCTCCTATTCTTTTCCCTAATGCCGGCGGTTTAATCGACGAAACCTATTACTACGGAACCGAAAGTTATCCGTGCCCAAAACACGGCTTTGCCAAAGACAAAGACTTCGATCCGATTTTAGTTGATGAGAAAAAAGTGACTTTGGAACTCAAAGAAGATAAGGAGACCCTTCTTGCCTTCCCGTTCCGTTTTGCTTTGCAGGTCACCTTCGAACTTTCTGGCTGCGGCCTAAAGATCGAATATCGCGTCATCAATAAGGACGTTAGGCCGTTTTACTTCTCAATCGGCGCTCACGAGGGATATCACCTCGATAAGCCGTTAGACCAATACTCGATAGTCTTCGAAAAAGACGAAGCTCTTGAGTCGGTTGTTCTTGACGGAAAGCTCTTGAGCCATCAGAAATTGGACCTTACTTCTTTTGGAAACAAGCTACCGATGAAGGATGAGTACTTCACCGTAGACGCCCTTGTGTTTGAACACATCGCTTCTCGCAAAGTCAGCCTTGTCGAAAAAGAGGAAGGTACGATTCTTTCCGTTAGGTTCCCCAACGCGAGCAATTTGTTGCTTTGGACGAAAATCGGCGCGCCGTATCTATGCATCGAGCCATGGAGCTCAACTCCTGATTACAACGATTGCGAAAAAGATATTTCCAAAAAGCCGGACGTCATCTATCTTGAACCTGGCAAAGACTATGTCTTCGCTCACGAAATAGAGGTGGAATAACAATGTTTTATTTAGGCATCGATTTTGGTGGAGGCTCTTCAAAGGCGACTTTGATCGACGAAAAAGGAAGAGTTCTAGCCACTGCTTCTAGTGAATATGAAACCATCTATGGAAAAGATGGTCTTGCTACTCAGAAGCCAGATGATTGGTATAAAGCCGCGGTCGCCAACGTCCGCGCTATACTTGTGAAAGGATTCGACCCCGAGCAAATCGAGTGCCTATGTTTTGACGCGGCCACCCATACGGCCGTTCTCCTCGATGAGAACGATGAAGTGGTGGCGGATTCCATCTATTGGACCGACACTCGTTCCGTTAAACAAAAAAATTATCTCCTTGAGAATTACAAGGACTACATATTCGAAAAAACGAAACATCTTCCAGACACGATTTGGACTTTGCCGGAATTAATGTATTTCCGTGATGAGCAGCCTGAACTCTATAAAAAGGTGGCGAAAGTCCTGTTCGCTAAGGATTATGTCCGTAACCGCTTCGCTCCTTCTTTCGTTACTGATTTCATCGAAGCTCAAGGCTCGATGATGTTTGATTTTGACAAGAGAGAATGGGACGAAAAACTTCTTGGATTGGCTTCTTTAAAAAAGAGCCAAATGCCAAAAATTGCCTTCCCGCTTGACGTTGTGGGATATGTTTGCGAAAAAGCCGCCAAAGAAAGCGGCCTTTCCACAAAGACCAAGGTATTAGTCGGCTCTACCGACACCGCTATGGAAATATTTGCTTCTGGCGGAGTTAAAGATGGCGATCTCGCCATTAAACTCGCGACCGCCGGACGAATCTACATGGTCTCTAACAAATCATTCCCCGACAAAAACGTGATCAACTACTCCCATTTAGACGGAGTTCACTATTACCCTGGATCCGGAACTAAATCCTGCGCATCTTCGCTTCGTTGGTTCCGCGATACCTTTGGAGGCGATTTTGCCTCCTTCACCGAAGAAGCTGGAAAAGTGCCTCTTGGATCGGACGGCCTCTTCTTCCACCCGTATTTGCGTGGTGAGTTGACCCCATACGCCAACCCCTCGCTCCGTGGATCTTTCTTCGGTGTCAGTTCTTCCCATACGAAAGCCCACTTTGTCCGTTCGATTTTCGAAGGTGTCTCATTCTCGATGTTGGATTGCCTCTTATATCTAAAAGGACAAGGTTTGCCGCTTCCCGAAAAAGCTGCTGTTTTAGGAGGAGCGACCTCTTCTCCCGTCTGGATGCAGATTTTATCTGACGTCCTCGATATGGAATTGATCGTTTCTAAAACCAGCGATTCTTCGTTTGGATCCGCTTTATGCTCTGCGATAGCCTCCGGCGTCTTCTCTTCGTTTGAAGATGCGATCGGAAAATCTCGCGAGATCGTGAAGACGGTGGTTCCGAACAAAGAAAATCACCTTCGCTATCAGAAACTGTTCGATAAATATCA
The DNA here is from genome assembly GCA_024409055.1 of Bacilli bacterium. GTDB lineage: Bacteria > Bacillota_I > Bacilli_A > RFN20 > CAG-826 > Alloenteromonas. Next base: position 15,839 of record JAKSUL010000023.1, on the reverse strand, counting down.
GGAGATTTCGAAGTTCACCGTCGATTTCTATAAGGATGAGTAAAAAGATTTTGGTTTTAACAAAAATCTACAAAGGTGACTTAAACACCTTTGACGAATCGGCCTATGAAGCGGCCCTCCGCTTCCCTGATGCCGAAGTGCTTTTCCTTGCCATGGCGCCATCATCGGCGTCCGGAAGCATGAAACGCTTGTCTAGGCTAGGTGGTTCCCCAATTCTTATCTCCGACATTCTTTATGCCGGTAGTGACACAATCGCTACCGCTACGATACTCTCCAAAGCAATCGAAAAGATTCAGCCAGACCTAATCTTCGCTGGGCGAAATTCCTTTGACGGCGATACTGGCCAGATTCCATACATGCTCGCCCAAACGTTGGGATTCGAGATGGTTCCGAAGGTTATTCGAATCCAAGGCGATTTGGTGGAGACGCGCGATGAACGCCAGTTGATGTTGTCGTCGAAACAATTAGTTACCTTCGAAAAGGTGTTCCCTCTTCGTAGTCCTTCCATCTTTTCTAAAGAAAAGCCTCTAGAAATTTGGAATAACGAAGTCTTGGGCCTTTCAAAAGAAACGATAGGCCAAGCCGGATCGCCGACAAGAGTGGTTTCAACTTCCAAAAATACGTCTTCTCGTCGAAACGTAAAATTCGTCGATAAGCGAAATCTTGTTTCAATCATCGAAGAAGCGATGAAAGAACAAAAGGCGATTGATGCTTGCCCAAAGAAAAAAGCCCCTCGTATTCACTATGTCGGGAACTTAAAAGAAGTGGCGAATCTATATGCCTTTGAAGCTGTTGAGGTTCCTTATGAGGGCAAGACTATTGAAGAGATAGAAAACGCCCTTATCGAAGAAAAAGCGACGATAGTTCTCTTTGAAGAAAAGCAGAAGACGAAAGAATTGGCGTGCCGTTTAGCGATCAAGTACCGCATAGGATTAACAGCCGACTGCGTGGACTTCAAATACGAAGATGGACAATTTCACATGATTCGACCTGCCTTAGGCGGAGACATCGAAGCCGACATCGTTTCTTCTTCGCCGATTGCGATGGCGACCGTCAAAGCTAAAGTTGAATCGGATTCGCTAGCCTTCTCGGTAGGAAAAGGCGCCGTCGATAATCTAGAGACCATCGTTAAACTTGCCGAAAAAATGAATGCTGCGGTGGTTTGTTCTCGTCCTTTGGCCGATAAAGGGATCCTCCCTTACGAATCTCAAGTCGGTTTGACGGGAAAGATAATTGCTCCAAAAGTGGTGGTCGCGTTTGGAGTATCAGGCGCCATCCAACATATCGTTGGAATTGCCGGCGCCAAGACGATCATCGGAGTCAACTCCGACAAAAAGGCTCCAATCTTCGATTTCTGCGATTACGGAATCGAAATGGATATTAATGAATTAAAAATTGAGACTAAGGAGGAAATGAAATGTTAGTTAATCTCAAAAAAATACTCGATATGGCCGAAGAAGGCGGATATGCAGTTCCGGCTTTCAACGTCTACAACATGGAGACCGTCATGGCCGTTCTTCAGGCCGCTGAAGAGACCAAATCCCCGGTCATCATGCAGCTTTATTCTCGTTTAGCCACTTCCGGAAACGCTGACTTCGTCTGTCCGATCATCCTCGAAGCCGCTAAGCGTGCCAGCGTCCCGGTTGCCTTGCATCTTGATCACGGATCAGGAAAAGACGCCGCCACCATCTGCCTCCGCGATGGCGCTACTGGCATCATGATCGACTATTCCACCCTCTCTTTGGAAGAAAACATCAAAGGAACCAAGGAAATCGTTGATATGTGCAACACCGTCGGCGTCCAAGTCGAAGGTGAACTCGGTCACATCGGAAGAGCCGCCGAAGGCGTTTCTAATGAATACACGGAAGTCGCCGATGCCGTTCGTTATGTTAATGAAACTGGCGTCACCGCTCTTGCCGTTCAAGTCGGAACCGCCCATGGCCGCTATAAACAAGCCCCGGTTCTCGCCATCGAACGCATCAAAGAGATCCACGCTGCCACTAAAGCCCACCTTGTTCTCCACGGTGGATCTGGTGTACCGGACGATCAGATCAAAGCCGCTATTGCCGCTGGCATCCGCAAGATGAATTTCTCGACCGACCTTTGCTACACCTTTATTGAGTCCGTCCAGGAACAAGACAAGACCAAAGTCGCTATCGACATCATCATGAAAGAACCGATTGAGAAGGTTAAACAGTTCTGCATCAGCAAGATTGATGTCCTCGGAAGCAGGAACAAAGCATGAAGAAAATCGTCGGTGTCGGAGCCTCGGTTCTAGACACCATCATTGAGATGGATGCTTATCCGGCCGAAGACCACAAAGCTAAAGCCGAGAGAGTTTTCGTCTCGGGTGGCGGTCCAGTCGGAAACGCCCTTGTTGCCATCGCTAAGCTTGGTGGCAACGCTTCGTATTTAGGTCTTCTTTCCGCCGATTCGGCCGGAAAAAGGATGAAAGACGAATTCGCTAGTTATGGAGTCGACGCCTCGACTGTTAAGGAAATAGAAGGCGCCATTCCTTTCACCTCATATATCATCTTGAACCGCACAAGCGGAACCAGAACTTGCCTATTCGATCGTGGGAACGTTCCTAACGATCCAACCCTTCCTGACTATTCCCCGCTTGAAGGCGCCTCAATCCTTCACTTAGACGGAAATTGCCTTCCGATTGCTATCGAAGCGGCAAAACGTGCCAAGGAAAAGGGGATATTGGTTTCTCTTGATGCTGGCGGACTTTACGCTGGTATCGAAGAACTTCTTCCTTACGTCAATATCCTTATCCCGAGCGAAGAATTCGCGATGGGCATCACCAAGAAGCAGTCGGCCGAAGAAGCCATGGAGACCCTTTACGATAAATATCAGCCGAAGGTCCTTGTCATTACTCAAGGATCAAAAGGCGGAATCTACTGGGAAAACGGAAAGGCGGTCTCGTATCCTTCCTTCAAGGTCAACTGTGTTGACTCGAATGGGGCAGGGGACACTTTCCACGGAGCTTTCCTCGTTCGTTATTTAGATGGCTTTTCCGTTAAGGAGTGCTGTCGCTTCGCCTCCGCCACAAGCGCGATAAAGTGCCAGAGGGCAGGCGTGCGAGTGGCTTTGCCAACAAAAGAAGAAGTAGAAACATTTTTAGCAAATAAATAAGGAGATACTTATGCTAGATTACAAATTGAAAATCGGCCTTTGCCCAATCCGTAGATGGCTGAAAGAACCGCCGAAGAGAATCGGCATCTTCCAAAGCGATTACGCGGTCGAAAACAAGAAGATCTGCGTCGACTACATCAAAAAGAATTACACCGACGAAAACACGGAATTCGTCGATATCGATTTCTTAAACGAAGAAGGCGTTCTTTGCCTTGAAAAAGACTGCAAAACCGTCGCTGATTACTTCAAGAAAGAAGGCATTAACGCCCTTTTTGTCATCAACTGCAACTTCGGCATGGAGAACTGCGCCGGTCTTGTTGCGAGAGAACTCAACGTCCCGACTTTGCTTTGGGGTCCAAGGGATCGCAACTTCAAAGACGATATCCGTTACACCGATACCCAGTGTGGACTTTTCGCGGTGAGCAAACAGCTTTCCCGCAACAACGTCAAATTCTCCTATATTGAAAACTGCGATATCGAATCGCCGATTTTCGATAAGGGAATCAAAGATTTCTTCTCCGTCAGCTGCATGGTCAAGAACTTCAAAAACATGCACATCCTTCAGGTCGGCAGCCGTATTAAGCCGTTCAAGTCAATCATGTATAACGAGCTTGAACTCGCTGAAAAATTCGGCATCGACATCTCCATTTTCAACCTCGGAGAAGCCGTCAACGATTTGAAACAAATCTGGGAGACGAAACAGCCTGAACTCGAAGAGGATTTAAAGAAACTCAAAGAGACTTTCGACGTCGGAACCCTCACTGACGAATACTGCAAAAAGATGCTTGCCATCGTGTATTATTACGAAAATCTTGCTAAAGAGAATGATTGCAACATCATCTCTTCCGAGTGCTGGACTGGCATCAATTTGGCATGGGGCGCGAACCCGTGTTTAGCCATGTGCTTGCTCGCCGATCGCGACATCTATGTTACCTGCGAGTGGGATATCCACATGACGATCACCAACGTCCTTCTCCTTAGTGCTTCCCGCGGCAAATGCAAACCGATCCAAGGCGAATTCACCTGCAGGAATCCGTGGAATGACAACAGCGAACTTCTTTGGCACTGCGGACCGTTCCCGCTTTGCTACAAAGACCCTTCCTGCAAGCCGTTCCTTTATAACACCAAGCCTTCCTTCAAGATCAATGATGGCGAATACACCATCGCCCGTTTCCAGGCTGATCATGGCAAATATTACTTGCTCGGCGGAAACTTCCAGACCTGCGAGGGCCCGAAGACTTTCGGCACCTACATGTGGGCTCAGTTCAAAGATCTTCCGAAGTTGGAACGCAAATTGATCGAAGGCCCGTACATCCATCACATGAGTGAAGTACCGGGTAATTTCGTCGGAATTTTGAAAGAATTTTGCAAATATACCGATGTTACCTTTGATCCCCTTGAAGACTAATGGGGAATCTTCTGTTGCATAAACTACGTTTCACCCCTAAAATACGTTAAAAGAGTTTTCAGAAATGAAAACAAATATGGAGAAAAATATGAAAAACAAGAAACTTCTTTCTCTTCTAGCAATTGCTGCACCTGTTCTTGCTGCTTGCTCTGCTTTTTCTGGAATTGACACCGATGCCAACATCGATCAGTACTACAATGCGGAAACCGGTGAGATCGTCATCCCGGCCGACCAAAAAGTCGAAATCGACTGGTGGACTTGGGGAACCGGCACAACTGAAGCCATTTTCACCAACGTCGCCAAAAAGTTCATGGCGATGAACCCGAACATCAAGATCAACTACACCTGCACCCCGTCTTCCACTTATTTGACGAAGCTCGCCAACAGCTCTAACCACTATCCGGACGTCTTCTTCGTCCCGGACACCGACTTCTACTACTACGCTTATTCCGGAGTCATCTGGGATTTCAAGAAGTATGTCACTTCCACTGAGCTCGACGATGCCTGGCAAGACGCCATCGAAAGGTATTACTACGATCCTGCTACCAAGATCGTCGGCAAAACCGATAAAGCTGGCCTTTACGCCATCCCGAAGGATATCTCCGTCTTCCAGCTCGCTTATAACGAAACTCTCCTCAAGACCGCTTGCCGTGAGTTATTCGAAAGCACTGGCGATGCCAAATACAAATTTGAGAACATCAAATCCAGATATCTTTCCGATACCAAGACCCTCAACTGGGACGAATTCCGTGAATTGGGCAATTTGATCAATCCGTATTGCCGCAACCACAACAAATACTTCCTCTCCCACTACGAACTCTACAGCGCTTTGTATTCCAATAACGCTGACTTCGTTACCGATGACGGCTCTGCCTCCCGTATCGAAGAACCGCAGTTCGCCGCCGCCCTCGACTTCCTCCATTCTCTTGGATTCGGAGCCGATGGATCTGCTACCACCGGTTTAATGGCTGGCGCTAGCGGAACCTCCACCAGCACTGGTTATAACTCCTTCATCGGACAGAACTCCATCTTCTCTTGGGTTGGTCCGTGGGACTGCGAAACCTTCTGGGGCGTCACTCCGGTTAAACCGACCGCCATTGAGTTCACCATCAAGATGATGCCGTGCCCTTATGGACCTGGCGCTGACGGTGCCTATGGAACCGAAGATGATGGCGTTTCTACCACTCAGCTTGGTTCTGCTGGCTACTGCATCTCCGGTAAAACCACAACCAACAACCTCCAAAGAGCCGCTTCCTTGAAATTCTTGAAGTGGATGTCCTTGCAGGAAGACTGCCAGAGAGATCTTTATCGCGCTGGCTCTATGCTCCCGCTCCTCCGCAGCATGAAAGACGAATACATCGAATTCGGCCACGGACAAGTTGAGCAGTACAGTGGTGGTATGGTCGATGTCAACCCGTCCAACCTCAACGTCTTCATTGATACCGTCGATGGTGCTTCTACCGCTTCTGGCGATGTCGTCACCGGACGCGCCAAAACTCAGACCAGAACCCTTGGAAACGAGTGGAAGACCGACTGGTCCAGCACCGTTGATTCCGTCGGTTTCTGGAGCCGTGCCAACTGCACTGGCGCCGAACTCGTCAGAGAATACAAAGACACACTTCAGAGCTGGATCGACCAGTATAACAGCCGTATCGGCAGATAATTGACCTATGGGCTTTGCTTATACACTTCCAGTGATTGATAAGCCCTTTGTTTCTGCGAAGAAGCAGAAGAGAAAAAGGACGAAAATGGAGAAGAAGGAGAACAGAATCGCCTTCCTCTTCATTTTGCCGCCTATAATTTCCTTCACCATCTTCACAATCATTCCGCTTATCTGTGCGTTCATAATCGCTCTTGGTGATTTCAACACCGCCAATTTTAACTATACGTTCGTCGGCTTCAGCAACTTTGCAAAATTGCTCAGCATGAACAACTCCTACGGTAAAACGTTCTTAAACTGTGTTGTGAATACGCTAAGCTTCGTCATCGAAGTTCCTATCGCTATTTTCCTCGGTTTGATTGCCGCTACCCTCGCCAATGCTAAGGGATGTAAGAAAACAAACCGCGTTTGGCGTTTGCTCATCTATTTACCGGCCGTTTGCAGCGCGGTTGCCTCTAACGTCATTTGGCGTGTCATCTTCATGGATGGCGGTACCGCAGACTCCGCTGGCGTCATCAACTCGCTTCTCCATATCGATGTTCGTTGGCTCCACGAGAGAATTCCGTTGCTCACAGCTATCATCATCAAAAACTCCATCAACTCCATGGGTTCTGCCATGATCCTCTATTACGCCTCTATGTGTAATATCTCGAAAGACTATTACGAGGCCGCCGATCTTGACGGAGCCAATGGTCTTCAGAAGTTCACGAAGATTACCTTCCCGATGTTGACTCCTGTCACTTTCTATTTGCTTATTATGCGCTTAAGTGGGTGTTTGCAGAGCTACGCCGACTCTTACATCTTCGCCGCTGGAAGAAACGAGGCCCGTTCCGTCGTTTACTTCATTTGGTTCTACGGACTTCACGAATACAACTATTCAATCGCTTCGGCCGCTGCGCTTTTGCTTGGCGTTGCCATCATGATCATTACCATCGTCCAGTTCAGGCTCTCCAACCGCTGGGTTTTGGATTTGTAAGGAGGGAACATGGAAAAAGCAGAAGTTAATAAAGTCCTTCCTGAACAGATGACTGCTACAGTCGAACCGAAAGCCGCCGAAACCAACCAAGGACCGACCGAAAAACAAAAACGTGATCGTAGAGACAAGATCAAAGGAATCTTCGGCGCTATTGCTGCGAACTTGGTCTTGGCTTTCTTCTCGATCCTTGTTTTGTTCCCGTTGGTCTTCATGGTCATTTCTTCTTTCCGTGACAACATGGACTATTTGGGAAAAGTCATCGATTTATTCCCAAAGAAACTTACTTTCGATAACTATCAGTTGATCTCGACCTACGTCAATTTGGGCCGTGGTTATCTCAACACGATGGTCATTGAAATCGCGGTCATCCCGTGCGGCACTTTCTTTGCTGCCTTGGCCGCATTCGCCTTTGCTAAGCTTAAACTTCGTCACAAATCGTTTTGGTTGTTGTTCCTCCTTTCGGGAATGATGATCCCTGGCGCCGTCTTGCTTATGCCTCGTTATCTCGCCTATCAAATCCTTGGCTGGATCAACACCCCTCTTCCGCTTATCGTCCCTCACTTATTCATCCATGTCTCGATGATGTTCTTCTTCATCCAGTACATGATGGGTATCCCGAGCGAATTATTCGAAGCCGCCAAAATCGACGGATGCTCGACCTTCAGGATGTTCCTCCAGATCATGCTTCCGCTTCTTCTTCCGGCCATTGCTGCCCAGTGCATCTTCTGGTTCATGGGAATTTGGAATGAATACTTCGCCGCCTCAATTTATTTGTCCGGTGACAACGCGACCCTTCAGGTCATGATGGCTAGCTTGAACCAGACTGCCGGCGGCTCAGGTTTGTTCCCTGTCGTCTTCTCTGGCGCCGTCTTGTCTTGCTTGCCAATGGTCGCCATCTACCTCGTCTTGCAGAAATTCTTCATCAAGTCCATGTCCATTGGTGCTGTGAAAGGTTAATTATGAAATCTGTATCCCGTTATCTTCTTCCACTTTCCGCCGTTGCCGTTTTGGCTGCCGTTGGCGGAGGGATTGCCGTTAGGACCAACGCAGGGGCCGATTCGGTCACCTATTCTTCCTATGATCCTTCTAAAAGCGAAGGTGACGGGCAATTTGATTTCAGTGGTAAAAAACCGGCCAGCAACATCAATTTTGACGGAAAAAAAGACAATGCTTATGGAACCACGCCGTTTTTGACTTATGGCGGTGCTTCCGGAAACTCTGTCAAAGCGTATTCGTTCCACGATGACGATTCGCTTTTCTTATTCTTCGAAGTCAAAGACACGAATGTCTTAACCCAGGCCACTGGAAGCAATAACGCTTATAACGAAGACGGTATCGAAATCTATATCGATCCTCTTGCCGATGGCGGAACTTCCCCACGTACTGATGACATTCAGCTTAACTTAGGCCTTTCGGGATTCTCTCGCCGCTTAAAGGGAACCGGAACAGGATGGAAGACCGCTTCCGTTTATATGGAATACAAATCCACCTTGATGCCGAACACCACCTTGAACAATGAGAGCGATGTCGATGAAGGCTACAACATGGAGATCAAAATTCCGCTCGGAATCTTGGGCATTACGAAAGAATCGCCGGCCTGTATGACTTTTGCTCACGCCGATTTGTCTCACCGCGGCGACTCCCGTAAATGGTATGGCTTATCCGGCCGCACCGACCAATACATGGTTGCTTCTAGCGCGATCCCGGATGGTTATCTTGTTTTGGCCCCCAACGAAAAACTCTATTCAAAGAAAAATTACGAGGCTTCTTTAGTCAGCAACCCGACTGTCTACGGACATGTCGTCGACGGACAGGGTAATCCTGTCGCTGGAGCCTCTATTTCCGCGTATTCCTCATATAACCCAGATCGTACCTATTCTATGGAAACTGGAATCGACGGATCCTTCTATTTCGATAACGTGGATCCGAATTTCACATTCCACGTCTCCATCGCTAAGACGGGTTATTCCAATTTCTCTTACACAATCTCGCAATCGACGCTAGCCAAGTGCATGTCTGGTGTTTGCTCAAAGGAAATCAATCTTTACCCGAAGTATTTATCTAAGGTGAATATCAAAGGTTCGGTTTCCTCTTTCGTCGGATCTCTTTCCGGTTTCAAAGTCGCCATCGAAGGCGAAGATAGCTCGATCACGACCGATGCGTCTGGTAAATTCACCATCCCGGTTTATGCGGGATCGAAGAACACCATCCTCATCAGCAAAGAGGGCTATGAAGGGGCGAAGATCGTCGTCGATCCTTCTGAAGCCGTCAGCGGAACCGTTCTCGATAACGTCGAAATGTTCCCAGAGCTTGCCTTATTAGGCGTTCCCGGAACAAGCGATCCTCAAATCAACAGCGTTACTGCTTATGCCGGAAGAAGCCAAGCCGGTATCGTTTTAAAGCTTGATTCCAAATTCGCTATCGAAGGTGATGAGAAATACGAGCTTTTCATCAACACGGGTGATTCTTCTTTTGCCGAAAACTTCAATAGAGGCGACTACCGTTTTGTTCTTGATGGAGAAAGCGGACCTCACATGGAACGCTTCGAACCGAACGAAGGAAGATTCATCGAGATTCCTGGTTCTGGCGAAGATATCGAAGTCGTTTCGGTGAACGACGCTTTATGGACAACCTATTGTTTCATTCCTGCCGCTTCATTCGGCAAGGCCGTCCAGGACACCGTTGGCATCGCCGGACGTTTCCATAATGGAAAAACATATGAAGCAACCACGAGCACCCTTGCTCCTGAAGGAAAGCTCTCTATATCTCACACAGCCGCCTACCCGAGGTTAGATAAAGACGGAAAAGTCTTCTTCGCCTATTCGAACGACTTCGACACATCGAAAGAAACGATGTATATCCATGCCTTAAGCGGAGCCGAAGCCGAAGCCATTCCGGAAAACGCCGACACGTTCTTCCTTACTTATGGAAAGACCGCTACTGGCTTAGAAATGGAAATAGTGGTGGATGAAGGCTTCTCTTATCATACCAACGCCCAATATAAGATCCGCGGCATCGAAGCCTTGAATGTCGTCCTTAACCTTGACGATTTGAACCAAGCGTCTTGGGCGATGTTCCAAAAAGGCGCTTTTGACACCTCCTACGATCTTAACTTCCGCATCTATAGCGATGATACGATTTGCTACCGCGCATCCCACGACTTCGAAGAAGGCGCCGCCAACCAGCTTTGGTGGTCCGACCATGCCCATAACAACGGAACCAGCAAATACGTTGAGACCAAGAAACTCTCCGAGGATTATTACCAAGTTGAGAAGATCCCGGGCGCTACCCGCTACACCCTCAAATTCTCTTACGATGATTTGCTTCGCTTATCGGATGCCACAACCGGCAAAACCATCAGTCAAAGCAAAAACATCACTTTCGCCGCATGGGAAGTCAGCGAAACCAGTAAGACCACGATTCGTTTCTACGCTACCAGTGATCGCAGATGCTTCATCCTCAAGGATAAAGAAGTGACTACGGTTTCTACCGCGCTTGGCGATCAAAAGAATTACCATCCGATCCCAACTAGATAAGGAGAAAAAACATGAAAAACAAATTACCACTTCTTATCTCCTCCGCCGTATTGCTCTTAGTCGGATGCAATCAAGCCGGAACTTCTTCAAATCCTTCAGCTCCTGATCAATCCGTTCCGGTTTTTACCAGCAGCGAGGGGGAAGACACTCTTCCAAGCCGCCCCGTCTCAGTGACCTTGCCAAATGAAGGCGATGCCGCTCCTGATTGTTTGGAATTCGATGGCGAGCTTGTTCGCTTCGATAACAAAGATCTCCACGAAGACGATTCTTTGATGCCAGCCAAATGGGCCAATTATGGTGTCCATTCGCCTTACATCTTCAAGGCTGGAGATACTTACTATTTGTATTCTTCCACCCCGGATCGCTCCGTCGGTGTTCGCGCCTATAAATCCAAAGACCTGAAACACTGGGAATTCGCCCAGGGATCCGGTTTAGGAATGGGATATTTGGTCAAGGACAAAAAGTCCGGAAACGCCAAAGCCCCGAAGGTTTTGCTCCACAAAGGCAAATACTATTTATATTTCAATAATGGAAATGGATACCAAGTTTATGAGGGAGAAACCCCGGAAGGGCCATTTAGCTTCTCGCATTCTTTGGGCGATAATTCCATGGATGAAGGCTATATTTTCAAAGCCGATGGAGAAAACTGTTTCTTCTTCGGTGGTGGAGAAGACGGAATCTATGTCTATGAAATGGATGATGATCTGAATGTCGATTCCAAATCCAAAACGTTGATTGAAGCCACCAAGAAATCCTCTTTTTCTCAAGAGGAACGTTCTTCAACAGCCCCCTTCGTCATCGAAAAAGACGGATATCTTATTCTTTCCTTCTCTCGTATCGATGAAGATTTCGCCAGCTTCCGCTCCTATACCGTCGCGGCCTTAGATGCCGACTTCACTTCCGCTTCTTCTTTAGCTGCTTCTTTCGTCAACAATCGTAGGGGACCAGTTCTCCTTAACACCGAGGACGAAAAAGGCTACGTCGGAACCGGTCACCTTTCCTTTGTCGAAGGAACCGATTTATCTTCCACATACGGCGTTTATACCACTTTGGATCACGAGGGAGTTCGCTCCTTGAATATCGACCCGGTCAGCTTTGCTGGACCCGATATCATGATGGCTTCTAGAAAAGAAGGATCTATTGGTATGTATGCCCCATCCTATGTCTTAAGTGGATATGAGGATGAAGGAAAAATCCTTTCTGATGTGGCCACCGAATCTAATTACACGGCCACATTCTCCTTCACCGAGGCTGAATCCGCCCTCTTCTCTTATTCCAGCCGCAACAAAACGTTCTTTGCCGGAAAACAAGGCGAAAGCATGGCTGTCGGTTGTAGGGAAAACGGTCTTGTCACTACCTTATACGAAACCCCGTTCGTCGAAGGCTATCATCAAGTTAAAGTCGAAACCAACGACGGACACATCAGCGTTTCTCTTGATGGAAGCATTGTCGTCAATAATTGGAAAACATCCTTACCGCTTAACGGCAAGATTGGATATGAAGTCGCCGAAGATTATGAAATCGGATATACGGCATTCACCAATTCCAACTCAAAAAGCGCCACGACCCAAACGTTCGTCGCTGGAGAATCTACCGTTTATGGTGGAGCTTACCTAAAAGAAAGCAATTTAAATAAAGGAAGCGGCACGTTTGTCGAAACGCGCGGAGATTCCTCCTTCCAGGGAAATGAGATTCTTCGCCTCGCCAATAACCGTGACTTCGCCCGTTACGCTCTTGATGTGAAAGAAGCCGGACGTTATGCGGTGGAACTCACCATCAATTATGACTTCGCTTATTACGGACAAAGCGTCGGCGTCCGCGTTGGCAAAAACTCTGAAATCATCTATCCGACCAAAAACGTCGGAGGAAATCGCTATGTTCGCGTTCTTGGGCCTGAATTCAATGTCGAAAAAGGATTAAATGAAGTTTTCATTGAGAACCTTTCCAAAGCCAATTTGGATTTGGCCTCCTTCCGCTTGGTTCCGGTATCCGAGACTGCTCCGATGTTTGAATCGCCTCTTGAATCATTTGAAGGCAAAGGTATTTCTTATTTGACCGATTTCATCGTTGAAGACGATTTCGAACTCCAGAAATCCGTTCAAACATATGAAGGCGTCAATAACTTTGCTTACGTTGGCGATGACACAATCACCGATTTCAGGATGCAGATCAAAGTCGCCATTTCTTCCCTCCCGAATCCGAACAGCGCCATTCTTCTTGGCTTCCGCTGCGGCAATTATTGTTCCAGCAGCGCCGATCCAAGCGGCTCCATGACTGGATATGTTTTGGCGATTGGCCCCAGCAAGATGACTTTGCGCCGTTCCAATTATGGCGAGGATGTTACTTTGGCAAGCGTTGACCGCACCTTATCGACCAAAGAGTATTTCGTCTTCGAAATCGCCGCCATCGGCAACACAATTTCAGTTTATAAAGACGACACTAGACTTATGGAGGTCACCGATCCGTTCGCCATTTCCAGTGGCCACTTAGGATTCGGAACAACGGATGCTTCCGTCTTCTTCCATGACCTCGTTGTTAGCGGAGGACAATACTAATGAAAAAGACAGCTAAATACCTCCTTATCCCTCTTTCACTAGGCCTTCTTGCTTCTTGTGGTCCATCCATAAGCAGCGAATCAATCCCGGAACCCGATAGTAAGGGAATTAAAGATTTGAGCGTTGATGTCGACTTCTACGACAACAACGATTTCAACGATTACGCGACCGCCGGCAATTCTTTGATCAAAGGACAACAAAGCGGTGTCGGTATCGGCGACCCTTATATCCTTCGCTATAACGGCATGTATTATCTCTATGCCGCCAATACGACCCTCAATGGTGGAAAGTCTGGAATCATGGCTTGGAAGAGCCCTGATTTGATGAATTGGACTCAATGCCAAGGACAGGGCTTAGATAAAGGATACGTTTCCTCTCCGTCTGATTCCTCCACAATGGGCGCATACGCCCCAGAAGTCCATTATTCTAATGGCCTCTTCTACATGTATGAGTCAAAGTTCTCCGCCACGGCAAAAGGCGCCGGCGGACACCATATTTTGGTTTCCACCTCTCCGGAGGGGCCTTTCAAAGAGGTTTCCGGTGGAGAAATCGACACCTATAGCGATGGCACGGTTGTTCAAGACCAATACGAGAACTTGTTCTTCTTAACCGCTGGAACGGGTGGAATCAACACCGGAACGATGTCTTCAATGACTCGTGTTATTGATACGAAGAATACGGTGGTTTCCACGAATATGGCCGGCACGACCAGCGAATCCCCGTCGGTTTTCGAATACATGGGCAAATACTATTTGACCTATTCCGGACTCCATGAAGGCGTCGGAAGCTATCAAGTTTGCTATTCCGTTAGCCAAGGATGGGGCAATGACGATACACCTGAAGGTATTTCCTCCTCGTTCAAAAAAGGCGCGAATCTTCCACTTTTGGTTAACGCCGATAAGGAAGAAGGATTCACGAATTTAGGAAGCTCATCCGCGGTTATGGGACCAGACCTCGACTCCTATTATTTGGCATACCAATGCATGAATAAGAGAAAAGGACGCGACCGCAGTTTCAATTTAGACCGCCTTGTTATCGCTGGCGATTATCTTGCCACTTCTCCGAACCGCTATGGATCGGTTAAGCCAAAACTTCCGGAGTATCGCGTCAATAACGGAACCGAAATGGAACACGTCGGTGCTTTCTCCCTTTCTAATGTTGCCACTGAAGAAACGTTCTCTGCCGAATACAACTTCGAAAACGGTAAGGGATCTAGAGCCGTCTTCTCTTACAAAGACGAAAGCAATTATCATTACGCCCAAGTCGGATTCGACAGCGGCGGAATCAGGGTTGTCAAAGTCGAGAACAACATCGAGAAGCAATTAGCTTCCAGCACCATCTTCGGATCGTTTGACCCAAGCGTCCTCCACACTTTGCGCATCGCTTACCGTGATGGCAAATTCGACCTCCACTTCGATGGACTTCTTAAGATGAACGCCATCGACTTAGTTTTAGAGGGCGGAAAGATCGGTTATAAAGGCGCCGATGAGCTCAAAATCGGATACACCGCCTTCTCGAATGTTGCTCGTGGGCTTTCTAACGAGCAAGAAATCAAGCAAGCCAACGCCGAAAACCCGGCTGCCCTTATCACTCCGAAGGATTTCGTTGAAGGACTTCCGAGCTACTCCCTTTCCGAAAAGAGCGGAATCGCTACGATCGAAAACGACGTTGAGTATAGCGGAACCCAATCCTTGACCCTTGGACGCAAATACGACTTCGCCCGTTACTTAGTCAATTTCAACGAGGATTCCCGTTATTCGTTGGAACTCGTCGTCAATAAAGCTGCGGCTGGAAAAACCATCCGTGTCGAACTCGATGACGGCGAAGATATGGACTTCACCATCCCGGCATATTACGGAGAAGGTGAAGAAGGAAAGAGCCGCTACATGCGAGTTGAACTCGGAGACTTCGCCATAGAAAAAGGCATCCGCCAGATCAAACTTCAAAGCATGGGCGATCCAATCGAAATTGTTTCGTATCATTTCGCGAAAAAAGGCCAACCCGATTACTACTACGCCAATGCTCTCCAAAACGAGAACATTACCGGAATGATGATCGCCGAAGATTCCACTTGGAACTTCGCTTCTAAGGCCATCCACTCCAATAAGAGCGAGAGGAACTTCGCCTCTGTCGGCGAAAAACACTTACACGACTTCGATATGCAGGTTGAGGTTTCGCTCCCAACCCCATCTCTATACACCCTTTCTAGCGAGGCCGGCATTGCCTTCCACGTCTCCAATTATGCGATGTATTCCGATGGATCCGATGGCGAATACACCGACGTTGAAAAAGCCACGAACGAGTACGCCTTCCAGGGCTACTACTTAGCGCTCACCACGATGGATGCCAATCTCTACCGCGTCAACTTTAGTGGCGAAAAGACCGTTTCCCTTAAGAAGGTCAGTTCGATAATCAGCGCTATGAAATATCACACGATTTCCGTTTCTCAGCGTGGCAACCGCATCACCGCATGGCTCGATGGAAAAGAACTATTGAGCTACTGCGACGATCTTGGCTACGGAAGCGGCCAAGTTGGTATCTACGCTTCTAAAGGCGAGATCAGTTA
>JAKSUL010000022.1 GCA_024409055.1 Bacilli bacterium | reverse complement strand
TCGGCGCCAAACGTTGAGACTTCTTTTTCGATGAACTCGTTGAGGGCGGTTGGGTCTTCCATGACCGCATCGTCCATTTCAAGAGGTTCGGTCTCTTCGTATTCTTTGCGCTTCCACGGCATCGTTAGCGATTCGCCAGAGATCACTCCGCTCCTAAGGAGAGCGATGGAGTTCTCGCACTCTTCGATGAGGGGGCAATTCTCAATGTCGCCGGTTTTGCTGTATTCCTTCGCCAAAGCAAGGAGAACGCTTTCGAGTTTGCCTTTGCTGGTCTTGTCGTTGTTGGAGAGATACCTGACTCTCTTCTGAACGCTTTCGACATAGCCCGAATTCTGCTCGTCGATTCCTTTGAATGCTTGATTAAGGCCTTGGAAGACATCGAGGACTTTGTTTCCCATGCGGGTGATTTCCTTGATGCGTTCGTTCTCTGGCAAATCCTTGTATTTAGGATCTAGAAGTGCCTGTTTGGCGAGCTTGTGGATGACGAATTCGCTTGTGAGCCAATTCCTGATGATGTTCATGATCGGAACCGCGTATAAGCCAACCGAGTCATAAGTCTTCATCGGGTGGTAGATGCCATCCACCACTTCGTTGGTATATTCGCCAAAGTGCTGTTCCAAGATGTCGTTAGGCGACAAGATTCCGGTGAGTTTGTGGTTATAGCAGCAAATCGAGTGATGGAGGAGTGTGACCGAGAGTTCTAAGTTCTCGGCGTTCCTTGCCGCGTTAACAAGGCTCTTGAACATGAATTCGTCGCTCTTTTCGTCTTCAAGCTTAAGTTCGCTGTAAGTCGAGTGAACTAGAGGCATGTAATTCGAGGAGTCGCTGCAGATGTTTTCGATGAGTCCGAGCGAATAGATGGAATAAGACGGGAGGTAGATGTAAGCGATTTTGGTCTTAGGATCGGTTTCCAATACGATCCAGCCAGTGTCGGCCATCGTGTGAATGATGTGATTGACCTTGCTGGTAATGTCGGTTTCTTCCGACGTCGTTGGTTCCTTGTTGAGGAAGGCACCGTCGGTCTTGTCCGCTTCGATGTCGAAGAGGTCAAGGATCTCGGTTCCCTTAGCTCTAAGCATTGCGGCGTAGTCGCTTCTACGGATCTTGGTTTTGTAGATTCTGAGAGCGTCGCTTAGCTCAAGAAGAGCGAAGGCGTAGACCTGACGGTATTTCTTGGTCAACAAGGAGAAGAAGTTACTAGGAATTTTGTCGAATAACTTCATGGGTTCTCCTTTCTTGGTCGTGGCCAAAAGTAGCAACTAAAAGTCCAAAGGACTTTTACTTTTGCAAAACAACTATAGCACTATAAGGTCTAAAGACCTAATTTCTTTTTTTGACAGTGTATAAAACATCTCAAATAGTTCCGTGATATTCGTAAACAGCTTATTTTTCATTCCATTACTAAATAAATAGACAAACGTCCAAATCTCATATGCTTTCGCCTATATTTTTTCTATTTTTCGAGAAAATTTCTTGTTCAAAAAATCGCTTTTTCGTAAAGCAAAACATTGACAAGTCTCCCAATTATGTCGTTTGTAATCGTTTTCTCACCGAAAATGAAAAAACCTAACTTATACTAGAATAGTATGAAAAACCGCTGGTTAAGATCATTCATCAGTTCTTCAATGTCGATTCTTCCAATGATCGCCATCGTTTTAGTGTTGGCTTTAACCGGCATCGCCCCCCTATCAAGCGGCGACTATTTATCTTTAGGCATCGGGGCTGCGATTCTCATCGCCGGATTATCCTTATTCCAAATCGGAGCCAGCCAAGGCTTATCTAAGGTTGGCGAGTACATGGGAAGTTCTTTGTCCAAACAAGCTAATATTTGGATCATCGTGATCTTTGCCTTCTTGCTTGGCACGCTAATCACCTGCGCTGAGCCGAGTATCCTCATCGTCTCCGCCTATATCAAAATTCCCACTTTCGTTCTTATCGGCTCCATCGCCTTAGGCGTCGGAATCTTCGTTGTAATTGGAATTTTGCGTGTCATTTTCCAAGCTTCTTTGCGCCTTTGGTATTTGTTCCTCTATTTCATTGTTTTCTTGATCATTTGCCTAATGCAAATAGATCCAAACGCCCAGCCTTTCCTTCCCATCATCTTTGATGCAGGTGGTGTTACGACTGGTTCGGCCACCGTTCCTTTCATTTTGGCATTAGGTGTTGGCGTCGCCACGGTTCGCGGCGGTAAAAACGCAAACCGCGACTCTTTCGGTCTTGTCGGCATGGCTTCCATCGGCCCGATTCTCACCATGACTTTATTGATTGCCATCGGCGTTTCCCCGCTAGGAACAATAATCTTCGGGCAATCAATGAATGCCACCGCTGCCGAGCAATATCACATCCCCGTCAATAACGCCTCTTTATGGGAAAACATCGTCAAAGCCATCACTCCGACCGGCCTCGATCACATGGGCTCTTTCATTGAGGTTTTGATCGCCATTTTGCCGATCATCATCATCTTCGCCATCTATCAATTCATGTACATCAAATTGCCGAAGAACAAAATGAGCAGTTTGATCCTCGGATTTGCTTTCGCCTATGGCGGACTCGTCATGTTCCTTACCGGAGTTAACGCCGCGATGGCTCCTCTAGGTATGAAAGTCGGCGTCGCTTTGGGTGATAGGCCCGACTCATTGGTTATCTTCCTCTGCTTCATCATCGGCATGGTCACCATTCTTTGTGAGCCTGCCGTTCATAGTTTAACAACTCAAATCGAATCCGTTTCCGATGGTCACATTAAGAGCAAAACCGTCTTGATGACTTTATCTATCGGCGTCGGTATCGCCATTTGCTTGGCCGGTATCCGTTCCATCTATCACTTCTCCATCATGTACTATGTCGTGCCTGGATACCTTCTTTCCATTGCCTTGATGTTCGTGACTCCTGAAATCTACACCGCGATGGGTTTCGACTCTGGCGGAACCGCGTCAGGTCCGATGGCGGTTTCTTTCGTCGTCCCGATGATCACCGGAATGTCCGTCACTAAGTTCAACGCGACGAGCATCGACCCTGCCACCAACGCTTTCGTTTATCAAAACACCTTTGGTGTTGTCACCATGATTGCTCTTATCCCGATCATCGCCATCGAGGTTTTGGGCATCGTTGTTAAGTTCCAGCAAATCCAGGCTCTCAAGGTTATGCGCCTCCAGAAGCACGACGAAGGAAATGCGGAGATCATCCATTTTTGCTAAGGTTTAATTATGGCTAAGAAGAAAGAAGAACAAGCAAAGCAGCCCTTTGAGAAAAGGGGCGACATCAAAAAGCTCGTCGTCTACGTGACCATAGTCAACTATGGCCAAGGCGATGCGGTTTTGCGTTTGTTCAAGAATTCGGGTACATCCGCACAGATATCTCAATTAGGACACGGCACTGCTGGGAAGAGCATGCGAGAGGTGCTCGGCATCGTCGACGACAGAAAAGAAATCATCTTCTCAATGGTTAAAGAGGAGTCGGTTCCAGAGTTAAAGCAAGAGATTGAAGCCTTCTTCCTTGCCTCAAAGAAAAATCGAGGAATCGCCTTCACGATACCGTTAACTTCATTAGTGGGCATCAAGTTATACCACTTCTTCACAAATACGATTTAAGGAGGACCAGACAATGGAAAAAGAGACAAAAAAGAAAATCGAGCAGCCCAAGCACGATCTTATCGTTGCCTTGGTCAACAACGGCTTTGCCGAAGCCGTCATGGATGCCGCCAGAAACGAAGGCGCGCGCGGCGGCACCATCGCTCACGCTAGGGGCACCGGAAATAAAGAAATCGAAAAGAAATACGGCGTCATCATCACCCCAGACAAAGAAGCCGTTTTGATTCTAGTAAAAGTCGAGATCAGAGACGCCGTTATGTCAGCGATCAATAAGGCGGTCGGTATTGAAACCGATGGTCAGGGAATCGTGTTCTCACTCCCGGTCGACAACGTCTCCGGCCTCAAGTTTGATTGAAGTCGAGGAGCTTTAGGAAGGACTTAATTATGAAGAAAAATTTATTTCTTTTAAGCGTAGCCGCTTTATCCGTTTCGCTTGTGGTTGGAACCGCGGCCATCATCGCCAACACCGAGCAAAAAATGACGCCAGGTCTTGCTGGAGACTGCACCCACTCGCACGTCGAACATTACTATGGTGAATCGCCGGCGATGGGAAATGGCATCCTCGAGCATTGGGCGTGCTGCGACTGTCACCACGCTTGGGCCGACGAAGCTCGCACGATCTTATTGACTGATGACACCATCCGCGATAGAAGAGGACTTACGGTTCCCTTATACGGAAGTTTCTTAACCGACGACAAAGAAAGCAACACCACTCTCGTCTACGACCCCGTTAGAAGATATGCGTTCAAATGCTGGGTCACCAATATGAATATGAGCGGAATAACGACCATTAAAACGGTCGGGCATCATGGCCAACTCCAAAGAGGTTATTCGCTTGGATATTACGGCGCGATGAAAAATAGAACGTCGAGCCCGCTTTATATCGAAATCTATACACGTCTTCAAAGAACGAAACTCAGCGAATTTCAAATCTATCCAGGAGAAGAGAGGACCTTCGGAGTTTCGGTGGATGATTTCAACGCCGAGGACGAATACCGCGAACAGGCTGAATGGGGTTTTACCATCGTCGCCAGAAACGTATACAGCCAGACCATGCTTGGTGGCTACATTGAATTAACTTCGCCTGAGGTCAATTCGAATATCGATGAATTCATCGGCGGCATTTCGAATGAAGGCGGGGAAAGCGGATTCCCAATGTATGATCCGATCTACGGAACGGTTTATAGCAATCCAGTTGGCCACGATTACTCCTACTTGTTCAGCGCAAGAAAATTGTGCGATACATCTAAATACGATGGCGTTTCCTTAAGCGTCTATAACGCAGGAGATGCGGATTCAAAGGTCGGAGAAATTTACTGCTACTCCCCGACCTATGAATGCTGGCACCCAGAATTCAAGGCTCACCAATGGACCGAATTTATCATTCCGGCCGGAGCTTGGAACGCCAAGGGCGATGAGTTGGGCGTAATTTCCTTTCCAAACATCGGATTCGGAAACGGCTACTTCAAATTCGGTAACTTCAAATGGATCGACAAGCATTCCGATAGCGTTTTGTACGGACCAAGCAACGCTGCGGTAGTCGATGTCATCACCACCCCATATCCTCTTTATGTTTATAAAGATTACTGTTCCGGAAGAGTGTATTCCGATAAGGGTCAAGCCTTCTCGATCAGACTTCAAACGGAAGAACAATACTTCCGCGTCGAAGGAAAACAACAGATAGACACCACCCGTTGGAACACCGTCGAGTTCTATATCTATAACGACCTCAATACCGACTTCACGATGTATTCGATCACCAACGACGCCGCTCAGACAAGAACTGAATACGGAACATTCAAAAAAGGTGAATGGACAAAGATCTCGATGACTTCTTACGATTTCAACCAAGGCGACATGTTCTTCTATAGATCAGGCGGAACCGGCCACCTATTGATGTCTTACTGGGAAGCCCAATAGCAAAGCGTCTAAGCCGAGGCGAAACTAGTCTCGGCTTTTTTTGCCGACATTTATTAATCAAGAAAGCGCTTTTATTAAAAAACGATGAGCTTTAAAACTATCCCACGCAAAAAATGCCGATAAAATCGGCACTACTGCGTGAACATCGATCTAAAAACAAAAACACAAACTTAGCCCCATTTATATCAATCACTGATATTTCAACTCGAAACGGCAAAGTGAAGAAAACGAAATTCATCTAATTATTTTGAAAAAGAATTATAAATTCTTAAAATTGCATTAAGAAAAAAGGAACTTTTTCACTATGAACAAGAGCAAAATTCTTCTAATGGTTGCCATTCCGTCGGTTTTGGCCGTTGCCGGAACCGCCGCGATGATGTCCGGAGTACAAGATGTTTTACCTGGACTTGCCGGCGACTGCACCCATACCCATGTCGAGCACTACAACGGCAAAGCCACACCTAATTCCACTGGCTACGTTGAGCACTGGGCTTGCTGCGAATGCCATCAGGCTTGGGCCGATGAAGCTCGCACCATCCTTTTAAGCGAAAACACCACTACAGATCGTTCTAAACTCGATATCGAGGTCGGAATGGGCTTGGAAACTGATTGGAATCCCGCCAACACAACCGCAATTTATGACGCCAATGATGGTTATAAATTCAAAGCAAAGGTGACCAACACTGCTGCCGATGCTTATACGGCAATCGAAACTTCCGGTTCCGCTTTCCAATTAGACGCCAATTCATCCTTCGGGTATTTTGGACAAGTCACCAATAAAACTACCGCTGTTATTCGAGTCGACGTTCATCGTCGCGCTTGGGGTGCCAGATCCGAACAAATCTATTTAGGCATCGGCGAAACAAAGAGTTTCAAAGTTAGCGTCGATAACTTCAACGCCGAGCAATCTGGTGGAAACTACGGATTTGCCCTTCTTTGCTATAACACAGCCGAGCAAACCGGCGAAGGTTATATCGAGGTCACGAAGCCGGAGTATCTTAATGGAGGCGCCGCAATTCTCGACCACATCGAAGATGCCAATTATAGATATTTAGACACAGCGTATAATGCGACCTATGGAGTCGAAGTCTCCAGAGCTGATTTGCCAAGCGCAAGCACCTATCACATCGTCAGAAAAGGCACCATTGACGCCGATGCTTATAGTGGGGTCAAGTTCAAAGTCTATAATGGGTCTTCCACTGACACGAATAAAGGCAATATTTGGAGCGAAGCTTGGGAAGATTACCACGCCGATTGCCCTGCATTAAAGGCCAGCGAATGGAATGACGTCTTCATTCCAGCAAGAGTTTGGAACGCCAACACGATGATGTCGTTCTATGATTTGGGAGCTATCGACGGTTGTTTCAAGTTCGCCGACTTCAAATTGGTTGAAAAGCAGGAAGGCGTAGTAGTTTTCGGAGAAAAGAACAGCGAAAAAGTAACAATCGGCTACCCCGATCCGACTCCCGAAGAACCAGGACGTCAGGTTTGGACCGCAGCGCTAAAAACCGTAGGCGACAAAGGACCGTCTTTCTCGATTGATTGGTCGGCCGGATGTTTAGGTCTCGCCGCTGAAGGCAAAGCGAAGATCGATGCCGCCTTATACTCAACCGTTGAATTCTATGTCTACAACGGCGGAGAGTCCGACTTCACGATGTATTCCACCTCGGACTGGGCAGTGAACACTCAATACGGCAATATGCCGGTCGGAACCTGGACTAAGTGCGAAATGCCGGTTGCGGAATTCAACAAAGGAACCACTTATATTTACCCGAGCACATCAACGGGAAGTATGTTGATGACCTATTGGGTTGCCAAATAAGAACAAGAAACAAAAGACCGATTCGTTAGAGTCGGTCTTTTTATATACACGTACACGATAAAAGCGTCCCCTAACTAGATTTTGTCTAGAGGCAGGACGCTTATTTTAGAACATGAAGTTAATCAAATTGTTCGAGAAGAAATAGGCTGGCTCGGCAGCATTACAATGTTCTTCGTCGAGCTGCGGAACAATGTCCGGCGGCAAAAGTTCTTCTTCTATCTCGTCGATCTTCGTTCCGTCCAAGAGATATTTCTTAATCTTCTCCTTGGCGTATTCAAGCCTTCCGATTACGTGTAAGAAGAACATTTGATTGGTCTCTAAACCGAGGATTTGGAATTCGCTTGGCCAATACGAAACAAGGTCTTGATAAGCTTTTTTCAAGGTCTTGATGGCCTGACTAAGCTTTCCGTTCATCAAGGTCTTCAAACTTTCGTTATCTTTTCTCAAATACGCTTCACGGACTTCGGTTCCCAAACGAGCTTTCTTCGAAAGGTATTTAGCCAAAGATGAATAATAAGTGAACATAGGCTTCATGTAATCAGGGCATGCGATATTGGCGTAACGCCTTGATAAGGCCGCGTATTTAGAGCCAGTTTTTTCTTTGACGTAGAAGTCGTAATTCGTGATGAAGATATCACATAAGGTAAGGTATTCAGAAATAGTCGCCCAAGATTCGTTCATCTTTTTCTTGGAAGGGTAATTCATATATTCAATGGAGAATATGTCGTCATAGGAAATGCCCGTGACTTCGTAGAATTTTTGTTTGTCTAAACCTTCTCTGATATCGCGTCCTTCGTTATATTGAGCGGCGACAAATAAGGCCGGCAATACCGTTAAGAAAGAAACCGGTAGTCCGCGGTCCTCCCAAACAGTAACCATGAAGCGCTTTACGCCCATCTCTTCGGCGACGTCCATCTGAGGAAGAAGACGTTTGATGGAATAGGCGTTATTGGGGGCGAGGCTAGAATGTTTCCAAGCGCAGCCGGCATAGCCTAGATCGGTCGCGTTTTCTTGGATAGTGGAAATCATTTTCCTGATTGCGTCTTTTCTAAACTCGCAATAATCCCACTGCCACACCAAGGTATGAGGCGGAAGAGCATTTTTAACGTCTTTCGCAGTCACTTTCGTGCACACGCGGTCAATTAAGCCATCTCCCCACATTTCAATGTCGCAGCCATATTTTTTAGCTATTTCTTTGACTCGCAATAAGTGTTCGAGCAAGATGGCCTTCTTATCTTTGGGCTCATTGAATTCGAGATAACGGCCAGAGCCTATTCCAAAAGCCTCATCGAGCGAAATATGGATGCGCTGACTCGAGAATCCTTGGGTCATCGTCTTGAACATCTCGTCGATCAGTTCGTAGGTCTTTTCATATCCGACCAAAAGGACGGTTGGCGTATCCATCAAATGCCTCATCGAGTCGAAACGGAACAAATATGGTTGGTGGCCCAACAACTGAATGTTCGGAATTACCGTTATTCCTATCTCTTTGCAATAGGAATCGATGGCTTTCATGTCCTCGATTGTGTAGCGCCCACGCCTATAAGCGAAGTATGGATACTTATCCATCTTGTAGCCGTTTCCTAGTCCAAGATAGAGCTCTTGGTATCCGAATCCTTTTAATATTTTGGCGTAGCGTTTAATAGACTCTACGGTCGGGGTCGCTCCTCCCGAGCATTCAATGAACGCTGATAGCACTTCAAATTTTGCCATATTATTTCTCCTCCTCGTTTTCTAAAGGGTAAATTCCTTTTTTATAAATCTCCGGGTAATTCTTTTTGTTGATATCGCGGTCCAATACGTAATTGAAATAGACCCTAATAAATAACGCCGCAATTGGCATGAATAAAAGAATCGCAGCCGCTAAAAGGATGTAGCGAAGATAGATGTTCTCAATCGCCAAAAGGAATAATGGCGCGGTAAATAATAATGAGAACAAAACAACGAATATGAAGTTCTTGATGAAGATTAAAACAGAGTTATGGAACCTATCCCCCATTCTCCACGAATAAACGGAGCACGTTTCGGCGTTAACTAACACTAAAGGGAATATGATGCCTTGAATTATCCCTAGAGGGATATAAGGCCAAAATGAAGCTTTAATGTTGTTCATTATTAGTAAAGCCACATAAAGCAAAGTGGAATAGATAATGAAGAAAACAAGATTAGGACCGACGTTTTGTTTTATTCCTTTGCCTAAATCCGCAAAGAAGAAGACGCCCTCTTCGCGCGAAAGAAGAAGCATTACCCTACTAGTTCCGGCAAAGCCGATAGAAGAAAGGGCGAAGGCCACTACTGCGCCGGCGTTGAAATAATTCTCCGCCGTTATCTTCAAAGCTTCTTTTTCGGCATCGGTATAGGAAGAAGAGGCAATCGTCAAAGTGTAATAATCCTTAAAGAAAAGGACGGCCAATGTGGGGAGAAGAAAGACGAAATAGAAAAAGCCGATCAATAAAAGCTTTCTCCAATTCTGAGCGATAACGTCGAAAAAGAGTTCCCTATAGTTGTGGGGAAGTTTAACTGTTTCCGCTGTTCTAATTTTCTTTTTCATAGCCCTAATAAAGTCGCCATCGTTTTCATCGCGGCATCGCTTTTGCTGGTTTTGCCTAAATCTCCAATAGTCGGAGAAGAGGAATTCAAGAAGAGGTAATATTCCTCTTCTTCAGTATAAGTTATATAAGAAGAAGCGATTCCTTCTTTTTCGCTTTTCTTATGAAGGAGCACACCTTTTTTATGCCCGCCCACTTCAAGGTATTCCAGCGGCTTCGAAGTGTAGTTCGATAAGTACTCGGGCAAGAGGGTCGCAAATTTTTCAGTATTCTTCGTAAGACCATTCGAAAGGAAAGAGGAAGGAAGGACAAACATGCTCATTTCCGAGAAGACGGTGTTGTAAACATACGAGAACGTCGAGCTGCCCTCTATATCGAGATTGATGGAGACCTCAAGGATCGAGGGGTCCTTTGCCTCAAATAGTTTCGTTCTTAAGGGCTCCACTTGGCAGTTCTTTGCGCCGACGAAAACCTGTATACGTTCCTCTTCTTTTGGAGCCGTCTTCATCGTTATTGCGATACATGTAGCGGTTATCGAAACAGCGATGCCCAAAAGGAACAAATACCAATGCGAGGATACTTTCTTATTCATAAAGGTCCTCCGCTTCAATGACGATTCCTTCGCTGCACCTAACAACATAGGCGCAGCCTACCGTTAGGGAAACTTCTCCAAATTCTTTATCAAAATAGCAAGTCGACTCGCCGGATTCGCTTTTAAGAAGTATTTCGTTTACGATTCTGCCGTTGCTTAAAGTGATAGGAGGCAAAATCTTCTCCACCACTCCCTTTGTTTCGATAAGGTAGCCATCGAGTATCTGTTGGATTCTCTTCAAATCTTTTTTGGCGAAGATAATTCCGAAGAACAAGAAATAAATAACGAAGATCGACAAAACCGAAAGAACAACGGAAAAAATGACCATGAACAAAGTCTTGTTTTGATAAGTCGAGAGAATGATTCCTATTGCTAAAACGGCCGCATAGGCCAAAGTGAAACCCCCAAATAGAAAGGAATTCCTTTTGATTTCTTTGGCTTTTTTCGAAGCCAGTTTTCCGTAATCAAATCGCTTCATCACGAATATCCTCGAACAAAGAAGCCACTTTCGCGTCTTCGCTCTTCATAAGCTCAAGTGGATCTCCAGAAACAACGAAACGGCCTTTGTCCATGACGTGGATCTTGTCCGCTAAAGACGTAGCTTCGCCAACATCATGACAAACATAAATGGCCGTCATGCCAAATTTATGAACCGTCTCTTTTATGAGCAGAACTATTTCACGTCTTGTCTTTTCGTCCACATTGCTAAGCGGTTCGTCGAAAAGAATGATATTCGGGCGTTTAATTAGCGCCCTAGCAAGCGCCGCCCTTTGAACTTGTCCGACTGAAACCTGGCGAGGTTTTCTAGAAAGAATATTGTCGATTCCGAGCTCTTTTGCTATCTCATGAACTCTTTTGCGACTTTCGTCTCCAGAAGCCCCCGCTATCCTCAAGGGATAAGCTATTGAGGTAAATAAATCAAAATGTGGGTAGACTCCGAATTCCTGGCTGACGTAGCCAAGCTTTCTTTCGCCAACCGGCGTACCGTCCATTTCAACGTCATCATAGTAGATGTGGCCTTCATAGCTCGACAAACCGTTGATGCATTTCAATAAGGTCGTTTTACCACATCCGGATTTTCCAAGAATAACGTGTATCTTATTCGCTTCGAAAGTATAGGAAAGACCCTCGATAACAGGGGTCTCAATTTTCTTTTTCTTATAAGAGAAAGAAAGGTTTTCTAAGCGAATTTCCGGCATAGTTTAACAAAAGTGCGGTAAGCCGAATAAGGAAGAGATCTTCCATTCGCCACGCAAGCTGATCATTTCCGGATTAGACAAGAAGATCGCGGCTTTGCCGTCGGTGCTGATACGGAGCAATTCCGGTTTGATGTTAATGACGTTCCATTGTCCAGGAAGAAGAGTCGCATAAGTGAAATAGGATTCGTATTTATCCCAATCCCAATTGGTGTTGCGAACAACGCAGTTAACCGGGGACTCAGTCGGGTTATAAATAGCCATTTGATATCCCAAATATGAGCCTCTGATTTCATCGGTGAAACCAATGGCTTGCTCAGGGACGCCGGCATCGCTTCTTGGGTCATTTAAGATGACTTTTTGGACATATCCGTAAGCGTCGTCCAAAACACCGGTCAAAGTTTCAAAGTTCTCACCGTAATAGTACCTGTTATAAGGATACTTGGAGGCGTTAAAGGCGATTCCATATCCTCCGACATCACGTTTATTTTCAAGAGCGAGAAGGCGGCTGTATAAGGTGTTGCTGATTGTTTGTTTGATGTCGTCCGGCGATTCATCATAACGCTTTCTCGCCATTTCGATTGTGGAAAGGTGCGGGATGATATCGTCTTTATTGACCAAAGCCTCTGGATCTGGCAAATGGTTGAAAGCCTCAGATAATTCGGCTTTGCGTTCTTCTTCGCTCCTTCCGGTGCAATAAATCTCACCGATGTATATTGATCCAGTTCCAGCCACAACCGTTCCGTCGCCCTTGGCCTTAACCTGGTCGATGACCCAGAAATCCTGAGCGCCGAACAAGCTGGCGGACATAACAAAATCAGCGGTCTCCCCTTCTTCCATATCGAAGTAGATCAAGCTGGCGTAATTTATCCAAACACGCGTGTAGTGCCCGGTTTCGTTCTTAACGGTGAAATGGACATTATCGTATCCGTTTGTCGAAATCGGGGAATGGAAATTGAACTGGCTATGCATCGTGCCAGAGAAAATGACTTTGGTTGACCCTTTATCGCCCGCATTAAGCTTAACGGAGTCATCAAAGAAAACCTCAGCCGCGGTCGAAGCGGTCGGGATAAGCTGAGTCGAGCCATAGAATTCATTCATGGCCATATAAACGTTACGGACCGGAGAAAGCGGCATGGAAGCAAGCTTTAAATCAGTGAACGCCGAGAGTTTTGCTTTGTATTCTGAATAGTTAGGAACTATACGGCGATATAAGTCTGGCAAAGAACAGTAATCTTTGGCGATTTCTTCTAAGGCCGCTTCGTCTTTTAAAGAGATGCTGTCTTGCTTTGGCAAAGCGGAGATCTTCTCTGTGATGGAATTGATCTTCGGCTGATATTTCTTATCTTCCTCGGTGTACTCGCCACCCATCGTGGCTTTCCAGTTATCCAAATAGAACGTATATCCGACGAACTTATCGTAATCGGTGTTTGGCGTATATAAGGTCAACGATGAGGATACGACGGTTTTGGCGTTGAAATCGAGAGCGATCTTAGAAAGTGGGAAGACAACGTGCGTCATCTCTTGTTTCGGGAGATCGAAAGTGGCTTGGAGCAAGATGTCCAATTCAACGTTGTTATAAATCGTGAAGGCAGCGCTGGTGTCGTAAGGCGAATCGTTATAGATATCAATTTCGATGCTTTTGACGTTGGATGGATCGATACTTCCGCTCGCGCAGTGAGCAAAGAAATGCTGCATCTCGAAAGACGAGTTATAGATATTGGTGAATTTCACCGATTTCGACCCATGGGTGACGTGCTGATCCGAAAGCTCGAATTTACCCCTTGCCTCGTGAACCGGGTAAGGGAAACGCATCATAGCGAGGTCGGATTCGGTTTCGAAGTCATTGATGAGGCATTCATCGCCGTCTTTGTGCTTCGAGGATTCGCTTGTCGCGGAGGAAGCGACATTACCCCCGCAACCAGTGGCAAACATCGCGGAAACGAGGAGCAAACTTAAATTTTTCTTATTCATAATTTCTCTCCTTATCTAGCTCCGATATCGCTAATCCTGATGCCACGGTCTGGCAAAAGCGCAAGATCGCCATCGACAATAACGCAGTTCTTAAATTCGATGGTGATGCCATCGTATTTGCTGGTATCGATTCCTTCGAGGTTCAAAGTCATATGTTTCTTGATCGTTTCCTCTTGGGATGTGGCCATAGCATAGTTGCCGCCAATTTCGGTTTCTGCGCCGTTTTTGCCGACGAGGAAGACGGTGAATTCTGTTTCAATCTTATCGGCAACGATCGTCGGAGTGGCATCATAGACTTCGAAATCAAAGAAGAGTTCGCTGCACCCTTTGACATCAACGTTCTCTAAGAAAATGCTTGGACGGAATTTCTGAGTTTTAGCAACCGTTGATTTCCTGACGCTTCTTATGACCGCGTCAATCGAGCCGTCTTTCTTCGCCAAAGAAGACTCTTCGCTAACGCTTACGGAAGAATCGGCGCCGAAATGGCTCACGTTCTTGTAATTCGATAAAGTGTCGTTCACTTCGGAATGCATGGTCTTGATGTTGATGGGGCCCACATTGCTTTCAATATCGATAGAGGCGTGGAATCTTCCATCTCCGATATCTTCGGTCCTAACGTTTTTGCCATTCACTTCCAAAGAAGCGGAATCGCTATAGATTTCGAGATTGAACTTCCCGCTTTCGGCCTTCTTGGCGAAATAGAAGATATCGTCTTGAGTGTTTAGCCTCTCAATGCGCTCGGCGAGTTTTGAACGAATGGAGAAGAACTTGGAGTGATCTTCGGTACCAACCGCGAAATTGAACATTTTGTTATAAAGATCTTGGATGAGATCGTCGGCGTCGATACCTTCGACTCCGTATTTAGCGGCAAGCTCTTCGACTTTGTTCTGGTAAACAGTCAACATGTCGTAATCTTCCAAGCCATCGCGATACGTCATGAGTCTATTGCTCGGGAACGGCTTCGAAGAACCATATTTGCGTCCAGGATACATGATAAAACCATCTCCGTTAGCGCCGCCTTGGCGATTTGGAACGGTATATGGATCGAAAAATTTGCCACCTTTGTTTTCATAGGCGTACATATTGGCCATGTAATAGAGATAGCCGTTAACGTGATAGGACTTCTCCATCCATCCGGCTTCGCGCATCGAAAGATTGTCATCATCGATATGGTGGCTTGGGTATGGGTAGTCCGGATTGACGCAGGTGTAGGTCCAAAGATTTCCGTCAGGGCGCGGATTCTTCGTTTTTGCTAAATCCGAGAATTGGGCGTTAGACGATTCATAGATATCATCGATCGTCTTTTTGGCGAAATCTTTATAAACCTCAAGGGTCGATTGAGAGTTCAAAACGTTGATTTCAGGGCAGAAAGTAGCCGGGAGATTCTTTGTCCACTCCTCAACATAGTTGACGTTTGTGAAGGGGTTAGGAATCGCGCGGATGGCCGATTTCACTCTAGCGCTCCAGGCTTCACTCTTTCCGGCGAAATATCCCTTGTCGGTAAGAATCTTGATGGCTTTTTCCAAGGTCTGCTGATAGGAACCGCCTTTTTTGAAGAAGGCCGGAGAAGCAGCAGCTTTGGGGGCGAACATATCGGCTTCGTCATAAGTCGATGGACAGAATATCGTGTAATCGAGGTAAAAATTCTCCTCGGTGGAGCTCTCAGCAATCTTCACGATGTAGCTAGCAGCCAAATCGCCTTCCTTGGTGCTTGCATCGTAATCGAGTTGGAAGTCATAAGGAATGGTGATCGTGTTGTAGTTCTTATTGTTCCAAAGGCGTTTGACGTCTTGCATCATGGCCTCAGGGGAATTCATGGCTTTTGGCTGAATAAGATAAGGATTAGCTTTGTAGTCGGTCAAAAAGTCCGCATACGTATCAAGCATTTTCTCAGACGCATCTAATTCACCAGGAAGCATATACATGGAATAGACGAGCCAGCAGCTTTGCAAATTGCTTCTGCCTTTTAGCTCAAAATCCCATATCTTAACTTCAACGGGGATAGCAATCGTCTCTTTTCCATCTAAAACCAATTGGTATTCGCCTTTATAGACGCCGGCTTCCATTCCTTCAGAATTGAAATCGAAGGTAAAACCTTGGTTCATATTGGCCTCCACCACATTCTCGCCGGAGGATTTGGCATATTCCAACGGCAAAAGGAAATCCGGGATAGATTCACCGGCATAGAAAAACAACTTGGTGGTTGAATGGAGGTTGACTTCGATTTGGAGGTAGCGTTGGACAAAGACCTCAACCGCGGAAGCAGGAAGAATGTTACCGGTATTTTCGTCCACCAAATCGGTTTTGATTACGTCAAAAGAATGACGGGCCTTCGAAGTGAAGATGACTTGGCCTGATTCTTTTTCGCCTTTCATCATCTCGACCTTGATGTCGTTTCCGGTTTTGACGAAATCGGAATTGCGGTTAGGCTGCTGAATAACTTTGGCGGTCGAATATGTGCTCCACACGCTTTCTTCGGACGGAACAAATTGAGAAGAGATAGAAGAAGCTGAAGAACTCCCGCCACCGCAAGAGGCGAGCATTAAGGATAGGAACGATAAGCTCCAGATGAGGGGACGGGATTTCTTCATAATTACTCCTTTTTAAGGCTTATAGGCAGGACTGGATGTAGTTCCAGTTCTTTTCAATGTAGTTAGAGTTCTCGAGGCAGACCTGAGTCGGCGTCATGCCGTCAACGAGCCAAGAGACGCAGGTTCCAACAGAAGAAACGCTGTTGGAGAAGTTGGATTGAACACCGGCGACCGAGAAGATCTTGGATTTCTGGGTGTTCATGTAGTATGGGCAGTAAAGTCCTTTCGAGAAGACTTTGTTGGATTCCACGCGAAGCTTGGAAAGGGCTGTTTTCGAAGTGTCGTAGGAACCGGTGGACGGGAAGGCCGGAAGATGGTGTCCACCAACGGAATCGTAGAAGATTTGGAGGGCTTCGTCGCTATACATCCAGTGGAGGAAGTCTTTGGCGGCCTGTTTCTTTTTGGACCAAGCCGGAACGAGCATGATATGGTCGAAGTCAGTTCTCATATAAGAGCCGTTAGTGCGGGAATCGCGAATGATTTCGATATCATCTTCGCTCACTCCTGCCGGAGCGCCATCGTTATCACCAACGGTCGGGTGGGCATCGACGAAGGTAACGGCTTCGCGGAGAGTGGCATCGTCTTTGAAGGAAAGACGATCAGTCAAGGAACTGACTAACGGAAGCGGCATCCAGTCAAGGTTCTTTTCTTTGGCGGCAGCGGATTCAATATCGAGCCAAGTTCCGTTAACACAGAAGGCGGCGGCGCCGAAGAAGAAGTAGTTCTGCATCTGTGTGAAGGAAACGCGGTCGCTAGAACCATGCTGATATTTGTAGGTTCCGCTCGATTTGTCGAACTCGACGATCTTAGCTAAGACATCGAGGGACTTCTCGACGCCGTCATAAGAATAGAAATCTTTGCTGACG
This sequence comes from Bacilli bacterium, assembly GCA_024409055.1. Classification (GTDB taxonomy): domain Bacteria; phylum Bacillota_I; class Bacilli_A; order RFN20; family CAG-826; genus Alloenteromonas. The sequence goes on along the minus strand of JAKSUL010000022.1, from coordinate 8,417 downwards.
CGGCCATCCGGATCCTTTCCGTTATAGAAGTTCTGGATCGATTCAGAGCCTTCGTATTGAGCAAACCAGCTACCGACGACGGTTGAATAGTATTCATCGGCTTTGCAGTAGATCATCGGCTTGGTTTCGCCCCATTTGCTTGGCTCGGCGGCGATCTTTGCGTTCATATCGTCCATCACTTCGAAGAATTCATCGGTCGTGCGCGGGTAATAGTCAGCCGTGTAGCCGAAGTCCTTCCAAACATCGAGGTTACGAACTAGTGAGACGAATCCGTTGGCCCAGTTGACGCCATAGATCTTGCCGTCAACAGAAGCGAAGTCCATATACTTCGGATCGACCTTTTTGGCCATGGTGTTGTTTCCGATTTCGCCCGTATATTCTTTGTTGTAGATATCGGTCAATTCTTCATAAGCGCATGGGTAGATTTCGCCGTCGTTAGCCCTTATTTGTCCTTGGTAGATCGTTTTGTGATACTGAGAAGGACGGGTGGCGACGATGTCGCTAGAGCCAGCATGAGAATCAAGCTCAGTCTGAATGGCGGAGATACCGTCGCTACCGATTTGCTCGATGATGTTGAATTTCTGTCCGGTCTTCTGCTGGTATTTGTTGGTGAGGGCATAGAGCCAATCAAGGCCATAGCCTAATTTGACGGCCGTGATCGTTAGCGCGGACGGGTCGCTTTGCCCGCCGCCTCCACATGAGGTGAGGGTCATGAGGCCTGCCGCCGCGAGAACGAGGAATTTTTTAGAATTTTTCATATTTATTCTCCTTTATGAATTGTTTCTATTCTTTTAATCCACCCAAATGGACGCTTTCCATGATGGAGTTTTGGAAGATGAGGAAGAGGATGAGGATCGGGAGGAGGGAGATGAGAACGCCCGCCAAATATGCCGGATAGTTATCGATGTATTTCGAGGCGCTATCTAAGGCGAATACCGCATAAGCTAAGTTCGGGTATTTGCTCATGTATAGAAGCGTTGATTCGTAGTCGTTCCAAGAGGAGATGAAGCTCATTACGAATAAGGCCGATGCGCTTGGGATGACCATAGGCATCATTACCTGGAAGAAAACGCGGTAATGAGACGCTCCATCGACGAAAGCAGCTTCCGCGTATTCCCACGATAGCGTCTTATAGAAGGAATACATGTAGAAGAAGTATCCGCCGTATAAACCGATAGAAGTAATGAGGGCAAACGGGTTATTGATGAAACCAATGTTGTTGTAGAAACGATATGTGGCGGCCGCCGAACCATATAGAGGGAGAATGGCGACCAAGATACCTAAGTTATAGAGGAATCTTGTGATTTTCGAACGGTAGAAGACCAAGACGTAGCAAACCATTGAGCTGGTCAAGATTGAAAGGATGACGTAGGTTGTCGTCCTCCAAACGGAGTTCCAAGTGATGACGAGGAACGAATCGCGACCACCGTTAATGGAGGCTAAGGTCGAGAATGAATTAATGAATGAATTGAACGATGCGTTTTCAGGCCACGAGAAGAGGTTATGGTGCATATAACGCTCTAAGTCGAATGAGGCACCATCAGGACGCAAAGCGCCGAGGAAGGCGAAGACGAAGAAGAAGAGAATAAAAGCTGCGTACAAAACGAAGATGAGGAAGGCAAGGGCGAAGACGATGCGTTCGCTAACTGACATCTTGCGTTTATTTGAGTAACGGCGGCGAGCTAAATAACTGTTCATATTAGTTCTCCTTTCCGTAGACGACCTTCTTGACGACCAAAGCCATTGGGAAGGAAATTAACGTCATGATCAAGCCAATCGCGCTGGCTAAATAGAGATCCTGAGTCGCGCCCTGTCCTGAAACAAGAGCGAAAATATAGAAGGATAACGTCATCGTGCCATGCGCACCTTTGGTGAACGGCAAGATAGGACCAGAGGCTCCTAAGAAACCGGCGACCGAAAGGATCAATATGGTCGAGATTGTCGGCCAAATCGACGGGAAGATGATGTAAATAAGTTCTTGGAACCAATTGCAGCCATCGATCCTTCCGGCTTCGATCATCTGCGGATTGATGGAGTGCATGGCGCCTGAGATGACGATCATGTTTCCGCCGATGCCGAACAAGAAGTTATAGATAAGAATCGTGATGATGGCACTAGGTGCACTAGAAAGAGGATATGTGTATCCCGAGTTGCGGAACAAAACATCCAACGGTCCACCATCGCCTAAGGCGAACTTAAACAAGACGACCAAGGCGCTGCCTGCGATAATGCACGGGAGATAGAAGATGGCTCTAAAGGCCCTATAACCGGCAATTTTCTTAGAGAAGAAATAACAAACCAAGATGGTGACGGGGAGGGTAACGAAGATGTTGACGATGTTGAACAGCACCGTGTTGAACAAAGCTTCGCGGATAATGGCGCCATCGCTATCGGTCAAAAGCGTCCAAATCCTTTTGAAGTTATCGATTGTCCAAACCTCGCCGACCGTTCCATCGCCTAAAGTGCGCTGGGCTCTAAAGGCCATTAAGAAGGAGTCGACGTTGACGAAGATGTAGAAAATGATGAAAAGGATGACCGGGACGATCAAGAAAGAGGTAGCGAAGATGACGCTATCCACTTTCTTTTGGTTTTTTTGGTAATAGCTGCGGAGTTTGCCAGGCTTGCGCTTTTCTTTGGCTGGCGCCTCCGAAGAGACGTCTCTAGCGCGCTTTCTTTCTGTTTCTTCCATTGTCGACCTCGATTCTATTAGATGCCCATTCCGATGAAATTAGCGATCTTCCATCCGTCGGCTTTCCACTGCGGGGCCTTATCGGCGTCAATATGGAATCCGAGGATATACAAAGATGTGTAGGTGAAGAGCTCCGGTGTGATGAAGACTTTGTTCCAGCCAGGAGCCAATGTGATCGGCGCGCTGTAACCTAAATCGGTCCAGCTTGAATCCTCAGCGTAAATCTTGAACTCGCCGACATTCGATGAAGTCGGGTTATACATGTAGAAGTAGATTCTGCTAAACGATCCAGAAGGTTTACGAGGAACGTTGTTCCAGATGACGGTGAAAGCTTTGTCGAGACCACTTAAGTTCATAACGCAAACGCGTCCATATTCTGGGTCTTGCTCTGACGGGAATTCGGCATATCCAGTGTAATCGGAGTTGATGGCTAAATCGCCGAAGTTAACTTCTTCTCCGGACGGACGAGTGGCGTACACCCTTCCGAACTTCCAACCATCAGCAGCCCAATCCTTAGTGGCGGTTGCAGTAAGCATGGCGCCGCCCACATGTTCAAACATGGTTGCCGGAATCGAGACTTTGTTCCAGCCCGGGTTAAGATCGAAAGTGATGGTTTCAAGAGTCGCCCAAGCGGATGTGATGGCCGACATCGTAACGTTGGTGAGCGTCTTGCCCGTTGGGTTATATATATCTTGGTAAGTAGCTGCGAAGGAGCCTGAAGAGACCGTTGGAATGCCATTCCAACAAACCTGGAAGGTTTCCCTGGCACTGCCGGCAGTGAAATCGACTTTGGTTACTGGACCGCGCTCGACGTCTTCTTCCGTATCGGTGTACATATCCCAATTCGATATTTCAGAGTTGAGTTGAATCATGGATAGAGGCATGGCGTTGGCGGCATATGTCTTCTTGAATCCGACCATCGGCGAAATCTTGTATCCATCGAGTTTTGCTTGAGTCAAATCTTCGAAATAGGCGGCTATTACCGAATAATCAGCCGGCTTGGTCATTGCATTGACGTCGACGGTGACGAATTTCCACTGATTGGCGGCGACGTTTCCGATAGAAGCGACGACCTCTCCGTCATTAAAGAAGTTAGGCGCGCAATCTATAGGCATGGAGAGGAAGAATCCGATGCGGTCGTAATTCGAAAGATCGGCCGGCGGGACGTAGAACTGGAGATTAGCGGATCCGGATAAGGAGGCTTCCGTTAAATCGGCGCTATAGACATGACCATAATCAGCGTCTTCTGTGTATTCCATTTCCTCGAAATCTTTATTGACGATTTGATAGCCACTTCCAAAAGTGGCAACGTAATCGCCGATTTCTTCTTTCTTATCGCAATATTCGTCGTAGCCGACCAATTTGGCCTTTTGCTCAGGGGTCAATTCCTGATAAGAGTTATCGATATCAGCTGAAAGGAGAGCGAATCTAGCTAAATCCGGTGTTTTGGTCAAATCCAAAGCATTGGCTTTTTCAACCCAAACGGCAATCATCTTGGTTCCGACTTTATCAATGCACCTTTGAAGTTTGGCGACTAGTTCCGGAGAGATGAATTGTTTGCCGGCCTCGCCATATGTGGATTCGAATTCGTCATAAGCGTCTTTGGCGGCCATGACTTCTTCTTCCTTGAGGTTATCTTCGTCGAGGGCTTCGATCATGGAAATGACGCGTTTGGCGTCTTTCTTGATGACCACAATAGCTTCAATGGCTTCGAGTTTTTCTAAGCCACCTTGGCTATCGACGAGGTATTTTTGCCTCTTGGTAAGATTCTCATAAGCATCACGAGCGGCTTCGACTTCTTCGACGGTTGAGTCTTCGGTCAAAGCATTGATCATATCCAAGACTAAATTGGCTTCCTTGACGTCCGGATCTTCTTCACTTGTGGAAGAGGTCGGAACGGAAGTCGGATTTGAAGATGGAACCGAAGTCGGCTCTGAAGGTTGAACAGAAGTCCCTGAGGAAGCAGTTCCGCCACCACAGGAGGTCAAAGCGAAAACAGCCAAAGCTGAGACGACAAGGTTCTTCATGTTGCTCTTTTCCATAAACATTCCTTCCAAATATTGGTCTTTTTGGGTTTTTCCTTAAGGAAATAGTAGTCAATTAGCGTAGTTTGGCAAACGCTTACATTGAATAATATTAATGATTAATATAATGGATAATATACTATGTATATTATATGTTTGCCTCATTCCGCATTTAATAAATTATTTGACGCAAAGCGCTCAACGATGGATAGTTTTGCCGCTCCCGATGACGCCGATAAACCAGGCAAAAACACGATTTTCACCTCTTCCATAAGGTTGCGGTTTCTTTCGTCAAAGAACCGTTTTATAGAATCGATTATCTTGGCATCTGCCTCTATTACATCGCCAGTCAAAACGATGGTCCGGAAGTCGAATAGTCTTCTGGCGTTTACTAGCGCCAAGCCAAGGTAATAACCAGCGTCGTTCAAATAAGATTCGAATTTCGAGGGATTCCGCTTTATCTCTTCAAACGTTTTAGCACCACTTCTACGGATAATGCCGGTCGAAGAGCTATAAGCTTCAAGGCATCCAGTGGCTCCGCAATGGCATGGTTCACCGTTAACGTGTTCGACGACGGTATGTCCGAAATCCACAGGGGCAATACGTTCAAAGAACTTTCCGTGCGAATAAATGCTGAAACCGATACCAGACACAACCCTCACGATCAGAAAGTTATCCCCATTCGGTTTGTTGTCGGTCACATAATCTTCGGCGACGCAGTGGGTGTCGTGCTCTACGAAAGTGAAAATTTTATAGCGATTTTCCAATTCTTTTTTGATGTCGGTCGCCTTCCAATCCTCAACGAAGCTGAAATTCGTGAAAATCGAGTGGTCATCACAAATAGCGCCTTGGCAGGAAACACCGATAGAAACGATTTTGCGTTCTTTTTCCGTTTTGCTTATCGCCTCATCCAACATCGAATAGAACAAGAGGTTAAATTCCGACATCGTCTTCTTCTCAAATTTCCTTTTGTCTTCGAAAAGAAGCGACCCGTCAATCCCTAATGCCGTGAGAGTGAATACGTCGGAGTTGAGGTCAATGCCGATGGCGGCGAATTTTTTTCCATTTGGGACAAGCCAACGAGCCTTCCTTCCGTGGGGGTTGGATTCTCCGTCTATCTCCTCCACTAAACCTGAGTCAAGAAGCAAGGAAACGACGCTGGAGACAGTGCCCCAGGAATATCCGGTCTCCGCCTCGATTTCGCGGCGGTTTGTCTTCCTTTTCCTGATGATATATTCGGTTACTTCCTGATAGCTTTTCTGCTTCGGGTTATGGTTATCGATATAGCAATTCATTAGGCATTCCTCCTAATGGCAATAACGGATAAAGGGGCAATCTCCGCCACTTCGGAATTGAGTCGGTCTTTCCCTTTAGGATCAAGCCATATCTCTTCTTTCGAAGCGAGTCTGACCATTTGCTTTTCGCCTGTGAAATTAACAAGAAGCTGAAGCGTTTCTCCCTCGTATTCGAAGGCGCTAGAAAGAATCGAATCAACAGTTAGTTTGGTTCCATCTTCATGGGTGAAGGATGTTTTTTCGCATTCATATTCAAGAGGCTTCTTCATCTTTCCGGCGTGGAGGAATTCCTTCTGTTCTCTTCTCCATTCATTAAGCGTGCGGATGAAGTTGAGGGCCTTTCCCTTATCAGTGGTCCTAGTTAAGCCCCAAGCATCCAAAACGCCGCCTTCGTCGTTTAAAACGAGGGTGAACATATCGCCGCAGCAGAAAGAATAAGCAAGCCTATATGGGTATGTGTTTTCATCTGGGTTTAGGGCCAAGCAGATCTGGTTGCCCATGAAATTGTTCACATACTCATGATAAAGGTAAGCATACATTGGGATTGGTAAGCCGATGTAGTAATTCAAGATGAAACGATTATCCGAGAACTGAAGCTGATCCAGGAATGGTTCGGCGGCCCCTGATTCGCATCCCAAAAGGGCAGAACCAAGATTTATGCCGTCGAGCAATTTCTTGGTCTCTCTGATTTGCCACTCGCCAGGAGAGGGGTTATGCCCGTGTTCTGGGCTATAGCAGAAATAGGAACAGCCGCCGTGGTTTTGGTCTAAAACCTGAAGATAATCGATGCCGTGTGCCAATATTTTGTTGGTCTCGTTTTGAATAAGTTCCTTAGTCGTTTCACAAGCCGGGCACATATCGTATCCGTCGCGAATCTCACAAACAGTGAAAGACTTGATGGTTTTGTCCGAATTAGCGCACATTATCTTTTCCAAATGTTTGGCGTTGAATTCGTCGATTCTTGAATAAGGGGCACGATGACTAACGTTGGTCCAACCTAATCCCGAAGTGTATAAACCGACTAAAATATCTTCTTCATGGCAAGTCTTCACAAAAGAATCGAACATGTCCTCTCCCCCATAAGGCGGCCAACTATAAGGCGGGGCCCAAGGAGCGCTACCTTCCCAATGCATCAAAAGGGTCATGACCTTCGATGAGGTCGCCTCGCTTATTTCTTTTAGGCACGGAATGGCGTTTGCGTACGGGAAAAGCTTATTCGGGAGCATTTCTTTATCCCCGTCAGTATGACCGCGAACTGGGTAAGTCACGACAAGGGGGGATTCTTCGTACCAAGAAGGCAGGGACTTGCTGTCTTTGATCTTGATAAAACCAGCAGGTACACGACTTTCGAAATATTTGCGGTACACCTCGAAAGCGTCGAAATAGTCGCCCTTGAAGAACGTCATGACGCCATCGAAAGGCATATGGTAGCTCTCGCCATAATCCAAATTGGCGAATGTTCTCATTTGGATTTTCATTGCCCCATTCGCTCGCAAGAAATCAAGGTGCTTTGGCGAATAACGGGGGTCGTGCATGCCAAAATAAACGCCTTTTCCGTTTACGATATAGGCCAAGAACTGGGAGCACAGCATGTTGGGGAAGACACAGTATCTTCCCAAGGAAGGATATTCGGCTTCAAAGTAGCCAAAAGGAGAGTTGAGCCTTCTTGTCAAATTGGTGACCAATGCTCCTTCGTTAAATGGGAACACCACCGCACCTTTCCCACCTTCATCGACGAGTTTATCCAAAAAGCCAGTCGACATGATTTCGATTTGTTCAATTAAAAGAGGGCTTTTGTTCTCGACGTCCATTCTCCAAATAAGCGAACCATCTTTTTCGCAAACGCGAATGCCTAAACGGAGTAAATCGCCCTCATAAACTAAATAGCCGTCTTTTTCGCCACCAAAGGATAGCGTAGAGGTATCGAACCACTTGGCTTCTCCTTTTTGGTTGCGAAGTTTTACCGCGGCGAAAGGCACTTCTCCACGTACGAGCTCTTCTTTTTCGAACTCAATTGAAGAAATGCGGCCATTCTCTAAATCTAATGCCACGCGGACATTGCCCAAAATGTACTCTTTCATATTACTTAACCTTGATAGTTACGATTTCGAACGGCCTTATATCGAAGGTCACCGAGTTATCGACAACTTTCAGTGGGAATTCATCCTCTTCGAGGAGATTACAGAGGCTGGCTTCTTCTATTTTGCCGTGGAAGCGGATTGTGACTTCTTTTCTTTCTTGAAGCCCTTCATAGAGCCTAAGGATCGTCGCATCGCTTTCGTCCGCTTTCTTTAATGTCTCCATATAGACGCCTTTTGCAAGGCAAGTGGCGAACGAGTAAGAAGACGGAAGTCTGCCGCCTTGGTTTCTAATGCGATTGGCGATAAGAGGGCGATTCAAAAGATAGGC